>JBGTBQ010000162.1:0-16909 GCA_041749275.1 Pyrinomonadaceae bacterium
TGACGTTCACGGACGCGCGGCGGGGGTGGGCGGTCGGAGCGAAGGGCGCTCTGTACGCCACCACCGACGGCGGCGCGACATGGCGCGCATTGAGTTCGCCCACCGGGGAAGACCTGCTCGATATAAAATTCTTCGACGCACGCGAGGGCTACGCGGCGGGCGGCGGTGGCACAGTGCTCCACACAACGGACGGCGGCGCGACGTGGAGCGTCGAGCGCACGGACACGACGCATCAACTGGAACGCCTCTTCTTCGTCGGTCGCGGGCGCGGTTGGGCCGTCGGCTTCGGCGGAACGGTTATCACAAAAAGCGGAGTCCACGGTAAGCCATAACACAGAGGCCCGGCGAAAAGAGGAGGGCGGCCCCGCGCGCCGCCCTCCTCTTCATAGTTCAAGGCTGACTTGCCGGGTTGCCTCTCATTGCGTCCACGCTTCGACCTCCATGATGCGGCTGAAGGTGTCGGCGGTGGCGTGCACGAGGACTCTGACCTTGCTTGTGGTGACGGCAGGGAAGGTGAACTTGCGCCACACGCGGTCGTTGCCCGTCACCTGCCCGCCCGGCACCGTCGCCCACTGCGCCCCGTCCCAATACTGCACCTCGAAGCTGACGAGTCCGTATTGATTGAAGGTCAACGTCTCGGTCGGCTCGACCGGATGCGTGAAGTCGTCCTGCATCGTTACGACATCTATCTCGCTGATGTTCTTCGCGCCGGCGAACGTGACTTCAAGCCAGTCGGGTTTGGGTGCGCCCACGGCGCTAGCCCAGAGGTTGAAGCGCCCGTCGGATTGTTGGAGGCGATAGCGGTCGCCGTTGATGACGGCCTCGACCGGGAAGCGGTCGTCGTAGCTCGAGGAGGCCGTCGCCGTCGCGCCGTTTGAGGCGAGCGCGACGTTCACGCGTTCGGCAGGCGTCGGTGTGGGCGTCGGCTCTGGCGTCGGCGTCGGCGTGGGTGTGGGCGTGGGCGTCGGTGTCGGCGTTGAGCAGGGCGGCGGGTCGCCGAGGTTGTCGGGCGTCAGCAGGTAGGCGCGTGTTTTGCCTTCAGGGTTGACGCCGAAGCCGACAATCTGCCCCCGGTCATTGATGGAGCGCGCCTCCGTCAGCGTCCAGTCCGATCCGGGCGTGAAGTCGTTGAGGTCGAGCATCCCGCCCGTCACCGTGTAGATGAAGGCGTGGCTGGCGCTCGTTCCCGTCTCGGAGTATCCGACCGCCTGTCCCGAGGCGTTGATGTCATAGGCGATGCTCCGCGCGCCGCCGAGCGTGCCCATGTCGAGCATCCCGGTCGTGGCCGACCAGATGAAACCGTGGAAGGGCGGGGTGGCGCTCCCGGTCGTGATCGTCGAGTAGCCAATTACTTGACCGCTGTCGTTGATCTTCTGCGCGAAACTCCGGACGCCCGTGCCGAGTGTGCCGAGGTCTGTGAGCGCGCCGCCACTGAACAGAAAAGCGTGGGTCTGGCCGCTGGCGGTGTCCGATTGGCCGACGATCTGCCCCGCGTTGTTGATGCCCCGCGCGCCGTTCGAGCCGTCGCCGGTGAGCGTCGGCACTTCCACCATCCCGTTGACGCTATCCCAGACGAAGCCGCGTCCCGTGAGGGTGCCCGGCGGCCCGGCAGTCTCCGATTCGCCGACGACTTGGTTGTTGTCATTGATGTCGTGGGCGATGGCCGAGTCGCCGCCGAGCGTGCCGATCTCGGTCGCGGAGCCTTCCGCGAGGAGGTAGGGGCGTCTCGCGCTACCGGGAAGGATGACGCTCCCGGCGGCGAGGCTGGCGGTGTTGATGGCGGAGGCCGTCGCGCTCACGTTCGCCCCGCTCGGCGTGATGTCGGTCAACTGGCCGTTGAGCCAGGAGAAAGCGTGCGTCACGCTCTCGCCGGAGATCGCGGACTCGCCCACGACCCTGCCGCAACTGTTAATCCCGAAGGCCTTGCTCTGCGCGCCACCGAGGGTGCCGAGGTCGGTGACCGTGTAGTTGAGAGCCTGCGCGCGCCCGCCCCGCGGGATGGCTACGGAGACGAGCGCGAGGGCGACGAGGCACACAGCCACCCACTGGCATTTCTTTCGGTGACGCATGGAGAACTCCTTCACTGGATGGTTTGTAATAGGGATTGCAGCGTCGCAGGACGCGAGGCCCGAGCCGGGTTAAGCTTCAGGCAGCGCCGCACCGGATAGAACCTGAGACCGCCGCAAACTTTAATGCGGTAGCTGCGAGCAAGTCAAACGAGATGGCGGATTTATGCGGCGCGGCGGGACGGTCGGCTTCGGCGGCACGATCATCACAAAAAGCGGCGTTCAGGGTAAGCCATAACATAGAGACCCGGCAAAAGAGGAGGGCGGCCCCGCGCGCCGCCCTCCTCTTCATAGTTCAAGGCTGACTTGCCGGGTTGCCTCTCATTGCGTCCACGCTTCGAGTTCGGTGATGCGGCTGAACTGATCCATCGTGGCGTGCACCACCACCCGCACCTTCGAGGTCGTGACCGGCGCGAAGGTGAACTTGCGCCACACGCGGTCGTTGCCCGTCACCTGCCCGCCCGGCACCGTCGCCCACTGCGACCCGTCCCAATACTGCACCTCGAAGCTCGTCAGACCATATTGATTGAAGGTCAACGTCTCGGTCGGCTCGACCGGATGCGTGAAGTCGTCCTGCATCGTCACGACATCAATCTCGCTGATGTTCTTCGCGCCGGCGAACGTGACTTCAAGCCAGTCGGGTTTGGGTGCGCCCACGGCGCTGGCCCAAAGGTTGAAGCGCCCGTCGGATTGTTGGAGGCGATAGCGGTCGCCGTTGATGGCGGCCTCGACCGGGAAGCGGTCGTCGTAGCGTGAGGAGGCCGTCGCCGTCGCACCCGCGCTTGCCAACGCGACGTTCTCCCGCGTGGGTGGGGCGGGTGCTTCGCCGCTCCACGCCTCGACTTCCCAAATGCGGCAGTATTCGTCAACCGTGCCGCTGATGAGCACCCTGATCTTGCTCGTGTTGATGGCGGGGAAGGTGAACTTACGCCACACCTTATCGTTGCCCGTCACCTGTCCGCTCGGCACCATCGCCCACGCCGTCCCCGTCCAGTATTGCACCTCGAAGGCGGTAATCCCGTACAGGCTGAACGTGGTCGCTTCGGTCGGCTCGACCGCGTTACTGAAATTGTCCTGCTGCGTGACGACATCTATTTCAGTGATGGTCTTGGCGCCGGCGAAGTCTATTTGGAGCCAGCCGGGCTTTGGCGCTCCCGTGGCGCTGGCCCAGAGGTTGAAGCGCCCGTCCGACTGGTAGAGGTGATGGCGGTCGCCGTTGATCGCGGCCTCGGCGGGGAAGCGGTCGTCATAGCTCGATGAGGCGGTGGCTGTTGCGCCGTTCGTTGCTAAGGCGACGTTGACACGAGCGGGTGGTGGCGGCGGTGGCGGCGACGCTTCGCCGCTCCACGCTTCGAGTTCGGCGATGCGGCTGAACTGATCCATCGTGGCCTGTACCACCACCCGCACCTTGGTCGTCACAACCGGCGCGAAGGTGAACTTACGCCACACCTTATCGTTGCCCGTCACCTGTCCGCCCGGCACCGTCGCCCACGCCGTCCCCGTCCAGTACTGCACCTCGAAGGCCGCCAGTCCGTAGACCCGCGATTCGGTCGTCTCGGTCGGCTCGACCGGATGCGTGAAGTCGTCCTGCATCGTTACGACATCAATCTCGCTGATGCTCCGCGGCCCGGCGAACGTGACTTCAAGCCAGTCGGGTTTCTGCGCGCCCGAGGCGCTGGCCCAGAGGTTGAAGCGCCCGTCGGATTGTTGGAGGCGATAGCGGTCGCCGTTGATGGCGGCCTCGACCGGGAAGCGGTCGTCGTAGCGTGAGGAGGCCGTCGCCGTCGCGCCGCTTGAGGCGAGCGCGACGTTCACGCGTTCAGTAGGCGTCGGTGTCGGCGTCGGCGTTGGGGTTGGGGTTGGAGTGGGAGGCGGAGGCTCGGCGACGACCGTCACCGACACGGTCTGCGCCGTGCGCGTCGCGCCCGCGTTGTCGGTCGCCGTCGCGGTGACGGCGTAGGTGCCCGGCTCGACGTTCTCCCAGAGGTACTCGAAGGGCGCGACGGTGTCCGTGCCGAGCAGGTTGAGCGTCGTCTGGTTCGTGTTGGGGTTGGTCACCGCGCGGTAGAAGCTGACGGAGACGACCGTGCCGTCGCGGTCGAAGACCTGCGCGTTGAGGCGGACGGTGCGCCCGACGATGGTTGGCCCCGTCGGCGGCGGGCTGTCCGCGCCGCCGGTGTCGGGGCGGCCCACGATGGTCGGCCCCTCCGGCGTGATGGTGATTTCGGGCGGCGAGTTGAGCGTCGCGGTCGAGGCCGCCAGCTTCACCGTGATGATGTCGGAGGTCTGCTGGCCGCCGGCATTGGTGATGAGCGCGTCGCCCGCCAGATAGAGGTTGCCCGCTGCGTCGGCCACCATGTCGCCGAGGTCGTCGTTCGTGTGCTGCGGATTGTCGTAACGGAAGACCCAAGCCTCCGTGCCGTCCGGCTCGTACTTGATAACAGCCGTGTCGTTGTTGACGAACCCTTCGGAGAAAGCGCCGACGTAGGCGTTGCCCGCCGCATCGAGCGCGATACGTTGACCGGCGTCGTTCTTGCCGGGGAAGGCGCGGTAGATGCGCTCCCAGAGAAGCGTGCCCGCCGGGTCGAACTTGACGGTCGCCACGTCGGCGGTCGGGTAGTCGTTTACCGTCTGGAAGACGATGTCGTAGCTCGTGCCGGTGAGATAGACGTTGCCCGCCGAGTCAATCGCCATGTCTCTGGCGTAGTCGTAGGCTGGGCCGGACCAGTTGCGCCCCCACAGCAGCGCGCCGTTCGACGGATTGTATTTGAGGAGCAGGAAATCGTCCTGCTCGTTGCCCGGCACGTTCGAGCCGAAGACGTAGACGTTGCCGGAAGGATCGAGGCCGATGCCGCCCGGCTCGTCCTCGATAGGATTGCTCGGCAGCGGGAAGGGTCCCGGCTCGCCGGGCCGCCCATTGTGTCTGACGGCCCACAGTTGTTCTCCCGCGGGCGAATACTTGACGGTGATGATGTCCTTCGAGCTGTTGCCGTCATTGCCCGTCCACGCGAAGCCCGTGACGTAGGAGTTGCCCTCCGCGTCAACCGCGACATCAATGGCGTGGTCGCCGATTTGCGCCTCCGAGCGGCGCGCAACCCACAGCTCCGTGCCGTCGGGCGCGTACTTGACGGTGACGAACTCGTCGAAGCTCTTGTTCGTCAAGGGATCGCGCGTGCGGTCGTAGCCGGTGACGATGATGTTGCCCGCCGAGTCGAGCGCGAGCGCGTTGGCGTTGTCGGTCGAGCCGAGCGGGCCGTTCAGGAATTTGACCCACTGCTCCGTGCCGTCCGGCGCGTACTTGATCGTGACGAGGTCGTACCAGAAGGCGCTGCCGCGCCACGACGAGCCTGTGACGTAGACGTTGCCCGAAGCGTCAACGGCGATGTCGGTCGGCCAGTCTTTATAGTTGCCGGGGCCGACGAAGGTCTTGGCCCAGAGCTGCGTGCCGTCGGGCGCGTACTTGATGGTCGAGATGTCTGTGTCGCCGCTCGCGGCGGGCGAGGCCGAGACGCCGGTGACGTAGGTGTTGCCCTCCGCGTCAACTGTCACGTGGGGGTTATAGTCGGCGAGGTTGTAGGGGCTGTTGTAAGTTCGCTCCCACTGCAAGACGTTCGAGCCGGGCGTGGGCGTCGGCGTCGGCCCCGGCGGAAGCGGCCCTTCGGCGACGAAGTCGTAAACCTCGTCCTTGACGATGCCCGACCACGTGACCATCGGCGGGTAGAAGGTGTAGCCCGGCTCAACCGGCTTGATCGCGTACCCACCGCCGAAGCTCAGACGGTCGAAATTGTAGCGCCCCTGCGCGTCCGTGCGCGTCGTCCTGATGAGGGTGTTGTTGAGGTAGAGTTCGAAGAGCGCGTTCGTCAGGAAGATTTCATTGCCGGGCTGGCTCTGCTGATGCCGGACGACGCCGCTGATGGAGAGTTCGCCGTTGGCATCTTCCCAGATGATGTGGATGGACGCCGAGTTGACGACGTTCCCGCTGTTGTCGGTCGCCCGCGCGTAAATCTGCTTCACGTCCGGACTGCTCGAACCGACGATGAGGTTGTAGGGCGGATTGAAGTCCGTGCCGAGGTGAATCTGATATGGCGCGTGGAAGAAATCAACGCGCGCAATCGTGCCGTCCGCGTCCTGCGCCTCGGCGGTGATGGTGACACTCGTTCCCGGCTGGAAGACGGAGTTGTCCGCCGGGCTGGTGATGCTGACGGTCGGCGGCTGGCCGATGGGCGGCGGTGTGGGTGTGGGCGTGGGCGTCGGCGTGGGCGTCGGCGTCGCGCCCACCGTGATGGTGATGGACGCGCTCGTGCGGTAGCCGTCGTCATCCGTCGCCCATGCGAAGAGGCTCTGCTCGCCGTCGGGCGGGTTGGTGAACTGGAGGCTGTAGTTGCCGTCGGCGTCCGCGGTCGTGTCCTCGCCGATGAGTCCGACGAGGCTGCTGTTGAACTCGACCTTCGTGATGGTCCCGTCGGAATCGGACGGATGAGCGGTGAGCGTGATGGCCGTCCCCGAAGCGAACGTCGCGTCGTCGGCGGGAGCGACCCACGAGACGCGCGGCGGCTCGTTGACGACGAAGGCCCAGACGCGCGACTCGCCGACCAGTCCGCCCGCATCGCGCACGCGCGCGATGAACATCGCGTTCGACGCGCCGATGTTGTAGGTGGCGGTGTAGGGCGCGGTCGTGTCGGTCGTGATGAACTGCTCCGGCTCCTGCCAACTGCGTTGGATGTAGAACTCAACGCCCGCCACGGGCTGATCGTCCGTGGCCGTCGCGGCGAGGTTGATGGTTGCGTTCTTCGGGTGGTTCGACCCGTCGAGCGGGCTGGTCATCGTCACATCAGGAACCTGATTGACCGGGATGCTCTCTGAAGTGGTGTTGACCGCGTAGAAGTAGCTGTAGCCGGGGCTGGCAGCCACCCACACGCCGGTGTAAGCGGTCGCGCCGTCCGCCGCGAAGATGGGGCGGTTGTAGGGGACGAGGTTGTTGTAAACGTCCGGGAGGTTCGGCTCGTTCGGAAGAATCATCTTCCAGAGCGACTGTCCATCCGCCGTGTTGACGGCGGTGAAGTAGCCCGGCTTCCCGAAGTTGAGACGCCCGCCCATGAAGACGACATTGTTCGTTGGGCTGACGACGGGATCGTCGAGGATGCCGGTGCTGCCTTCGTACTGATCGTTGTAGCGCCATTTCTGCGTCCCGTTGGGATTGACGGCGAAGAGGCTGGAGGAGCCTTGCACGAGGTAGTGCGTGTTGTCCGGCCCGGCGTCGGGCGGCTGGCCCGTGCTGCTGCCGGGGAAGGTGTAGATGACGCTCCCGTTCAAGGCGCTCAAAGACTGATTGTAGTAGCGCAGGTTCTCATCGGGCGCGACCGCCGGAGGATAGCCGCTGGCGCCGTTCGCGCTCGTCCAGACGTTGTTGCCGGCGAGGTCGTGCGCGAGGAGGCGCCAGCCGTTGACAGTGCTCAGACCGACATAGAGGCGCGGGAGCGTGCGTCCGAAGACAATCTCCTTGAGCGGTTCGCCGCCGCCGTAGCTGGAGAGCTGATCGTTGCGCGACCAAGCGACCGTGCCGTCGGCGTTGAAGGCCACGGTGTTGTACTGGCCGGGGCCGAAGACGGCGTAGACTTTGCCGTCGGGGCCGACCGACGGGCCGGCGCGCAACTCGGTCGTCGTCGAGTCAACGATCTGCCAACGCTGCGTGCCGTTCGGGTTAAAAGCGGTGATGGCCGCGCGGAACGGCCCGGCGACGGTCTTCACCGAGTCGCTCACGTAGATTGTGCCGTCAGGCCCGACCGAGACGATACGCCCGCCCGCCTTATTGACCCACTTCAGCGCGCCGCTCGGCGACCATGCGTAGAGCAAATTCCCGACCGGCGAGCCGGCGGAGATACTGGCGTAGACCGAGCCGGCCTCTGGGCTGCCCGGCGGGGCCACGGCGGCCCTGTGATTCATATTGTTGCCGAGAATCTTCGTGCGCCAGCGCACGCGCCCCTGCTCCTGCCGCTCGGTGACGTTGAGCTGGACGGCGTTGCTCGTCCCCCCCAGCGTCGTGACCGTAACTGGAACCGTGCCCGTGCGCGCCGCTTCGGGCACGTAGCCGACGACCTCCGTATCCGTCCACTTGACGACGATGGCCGCGAGACCGTCAACGTTGAGTGTGCTCGCGCCCTGCGAAGCGCCGAGGTTCGTGCCCGTCAAGGCGATGTAGCCGCTGCGCTCGGCGGTCTGCGGCGAGACGCCGGTGAGCGTGGCCGCGCTCATGAGCGTGCCGAACAGATCGAAGGACATGTCGGCGGCTTCAAAAGTGCCGGAGAGCGCCGTCCACGCGCCCCCTGCGAGACGGTCGCGCGTGTGCCAGACCGCGCCGCGAATGTTCGGGTAGTTGCCGCTGACGACATACCAAGCCTCCCAATTGCCGCCGCCGTAGACGGGCTGCACGGAGACGAAATGTCGGCCCGTCGAGTTGAAGGGCGAGGGAAGCGTGACATCGAAGGTGGTGGGCTGTGCGGCGTCGAACACAACGCCGTTCGCGCCTTTCGGGAAATAGTATTCGGCCTGTAGCGCGCCGGGCGCTCCGGTCGCGCCTTCGTAGAAGCGGACGTAGATGCCTTGATAGCTCGGGTTGGGCGGCAGGTTTTGGCCGCCGCGCACGCCGCGCACACGCACGCGCGTGATCTGCGCCACCATGTCGAAGTCGTCGGCTATTTCCGAGTCAATCTGCTGGCCCGTGATGAGCTTCGAGCTTGGCCCTGCATTGCCGCGCCCGTCCGCGGGCTGCGTATAGACGGGGACGGCGTTCGGGTCGGGCGTGGGCGAGGCGATGGGCGTGCCCGTGAAGTTGGCCGTCTGCGAGCCGCTGATGTTTGTGAACGAGAGCGAGAGCGGGCTGAAGGCGTAGCCGGAGGCGGAAGGCGTGACGGTATAGTTGCCGCCCGCCGCGACGTTCGTGAAGACGTAATCGCCGTTCGCGTCCGTAGTCGCGGTCGCGCTCTGCGCGCCGGAGAGCGTGAGCGTCACGCCATAAAGCGCGCCGCTGCTGTTCGTCACGCGCCCCGCGATGTTCGCGCCGGGGTTGCCGACCGTGATGTTGACGGGAGCGGACGCGCCCGTCAGTGCGAGACTGCTCGTGGGCCGCGCCGTCAGGCTGTAAGTTCCCGTGGGGGCGTTCGTCCAAGTGAAGTTATAGGTCTGATAGTGGCCCTGCACCGTGCCGATGAGCGTCGTGTTGGCGTAGAAGTCAGTCCGCAGCAGATACTCGCCGCTGCCGTTGACGGGCTGCGCGTTGGCGGTAATCTGAACGTTGGAGCCGGCTGCGAAGGTCGCGCCGTCAGCCGGCGCGGTGATGGTCGCCGTCGGGTTGCCGCGCACGACGAAGCTCTGATAGAGCGTCTCGGTGGTCGAACCCTGCGTGTCGTAAGCCTTCGCCTTGACGTAGTAGTAGCCGCGCGGGACGTTCGTCCAGTCGTAGCTGTAGGGCGCGTCGGTGTCGGTGGCGAGCAGCGTGTAGTTTGGATAGTTCGGGTCGGCGACGGCGTAGAACTCAACGCGCGCGACGCCCTCCGAATCGGAAGCGGTGGCCGCGGCCTGCACGTTGGCCGGCTCGTTATAGACAGAGGGCGAGAATGCGTTGAGATTGGCGACGGGCGCGGACGCCTCGTTCGAGTAGGCCGAATCGCCCGCCGCGTTGTAGGCGCGAACGCGGAAGAAGGTCGCCGCGTTGACCGAGACGCTGTTGACCGTCGCGGTGTTCGCGTTCGCCGGCAGCAGTTGAATCTGCTTGAAGGCGCCCGTGCCCGTTCTCGATTCGAGCTTGAAGCCCTGCTCGTTGTCGCTCGCGTCCGTCCAGCGCAGCGTGACTGTGCCGAGGCCGTTGTTGATCTGTGTGGCGACAAGGTCTGTGGGCGCGGCGGGCAGCGTCACCGACGGCGGCGGGTCGAGCCGCGCGGTGCGGACGTTGATGCGGTGCGCGGCGTAGGGCGCTTGCGGCTCGAACTTCGCATAGGAGAAGAGCGTCAGCCCGTTGGCGGAGATGACGAAGGGCGTGTCTTCGGGAAGCGGCGAATCGGCGACCGGAAACTCTTCAATCTTAACGTTGGTCGGCGCGACGCGGGCGGCGAAGATGTCGCCGCGCGGCTGCTGCGAAAAGGGGTCGTTGCGGTGGTCAACCCACGTGACGATGAACTGCGCGCCGTCCCACGCGACCGAGGGCGCGGCCTGCACTTCAGCGACGTTGACAAGAGGTGTGCCGCTCTCAGCTTCGGGCGACGAACCGTCGGCGTTGATGCGCCGCGTGTTGATGTCGCCGCGCCGGCCTATGTAGTCGCCGTGCGACCATGCGACGAGCGCCGTCGTGCCGCCCACGGCGAGGTGCGGCGTCTTATCGTCGCCGGCGTCGCCGACGACGAAGGGCGTCGAGAACGCGCCGGTCTGTTCGACGAATGAGCCGCGAATCGTGCCGGGCGCGCCGTCGTGGTTCGAGTGAAACTCCCAGATGGCGAGCCAGCGTGCGCCGAAGGCGGCGACGCGCGGCACGAAGTTGAACGTGCCCTCGATCTCGGCGGGCGTGCCCAGCGGCGTGCCCGCGCCGGAGACGCGGACGATCTGCGTGCGCCGAATCTGCGCGGTCTTGCGGATGATGTTGACGACGAGGAACGTGCCGTTCAAGCCGGCGGCGTCCGGCGTCTCGCCCTCCATGATAAAGAACTGCGGCGCGGAGGGCGGCCCCGTGGCGGGAACCAGTCGCCCGTAGGTCTGCCGCACGCCGGACACGAGCGCGTCCCAGACGACGAGATAGTTCGTGCCGTCCCAGCCGACCGAAGGGTTGTCATTGGTCGCGCCGTCGGCGACGAGCAAGGGCGCTGTGTCGGTCGGGTTGCCGTTGGCGTCGAGGTGCTGCGCGTAGATGCGCGAGACGCCGGAGGTCTCGCCACGGAAGACGGCGAGAAAGCCGTTGCCGCTCGAAGCCATGCGGACTTCCGACTGGCGCGACGCGCCGAGGCCGATGACGGCAGCCGCGCTCGCCGCGCCCTCGCGCGAGACGCTCGCCGTGAGCGCGTCCATGAGCGTCAAGTCCTGCCACGCGATTCGTGCGCCGCTCTGCACGCCGGGCGCGATGTCGGGCTTGGTCTGATTCGCGTCGCCCGTCGCCACGGCCAAGCCGGCGGGGTCGAGCGACTGCCCCGTCGCCGTCACGCGCGAGACGCGGATATCATCGTTGAAGGTGTAAGTTTGCGTGGCGTGGTCGTAGCTCGTGTCGTAGGCGACGAACCAATACTGGCCGTCCCACGTAACCGCCGTCGAGGCGTCGAGGACGCCGATGTTGCTGTTGATGACGATGCCCGTGAGGTCGAGCGGGTCGCCGTCACGCGAGACGCGCGTGCCGTAGACAGACTGGATGTTGCCGCTGGCTCCGTTGATCCAAGTAGTGAACCAGCCCGTGCCGTCAGTGGCGAGGTCGTAGCCGTTAGCGTTGCCCGTCAGTTGCTCCGGCCCCGCGCGGAGCTGGTTGAAGTCGAGGTCGAAGGTCAGCGCCATGAGCCGGTAGGGCGGCCCGTTGGCGATGAAGGTTAAAAGATAGCGGTCGCCGGCGCGTGCGAGCTTCGAGCCGCTCATGAATTGGCTGTGATGGTTGTAGATGAGGCGCGTGCCGGGCGCGACGATGCTGCCGTCGCCTGCGACCTTCGTGATGAAAGCGCCGCGCGGAATCGAAGTGCCCTCCGGCGGAAGAAAGTGCTCCCACAGGACGACCCAGTTGCCCGCGCCGTCTTCGATGACCTCAAAGGGAAAGAGAGCCGAATCGGCGTCAGGTTTGAGGACGAGAGGCGTCGCATCGAGCAGTTGGCCGGCGGACGAGACGCGCGCGGCTCTGATCTCATAGTCGGTGGAAAACTGCGCGGGCTTCTCGGCCAGCCAGACGACGAGCCAATTCTGTCCGTTCCAACCGACCGCCGGGTATTGCTGGTCGTGCCCGCTCTGGTCAACGATGATCGGCGTCGCGTCCAAGACTTGGCCGTCCGCGCCGATGCGCGCCGCGTAGATATCGGTCAGCGTACCCGCGCCCGTCCCGACGCCGCCGGTTTGCAGGGCGCTCGCGTTCAAGACCGTGCGCGTGTCCGTCCAGACGGCAAGGTATGTGTCCGCGCCCTTCGAGATGCGCTGATGTTCTTGGGTTCCCGCGGCGGGGGCGGAGGCGGTGTCTCCGGGAAGAATCTGCGGCGCGGAGAGCGTGGTCTGTGCGCCGGCACCGCCGAAGTTGTGAAGCAGCAGAGCCGCGAGGGCGAGACCTAAAAGGCCGAGACCGATGAAACGCCTAAGAGGTTGGGGCATATAAGACATTACTTAACTCTCCGCATCCGGAAGGTGCGCGGCCCGGCGCCGCGCTAGTTCTTCGGATGAAAGCCTCCGGCGGATGGGCCGGACTTGAAATTGATTAACCTTGCTCTCGACCTGACGCCCGGCGGCGGCGAATGAAAATCACGCGACGCGTATAAATCCCGAAATCACTCTTCAAAGCATTCGGGCGTCTCCTGCCGGATGATGGTTTGTGCGGACTTTCTCTCACTGGTAAACGCGTATTACAGCCGTGAACTCCCAACCCGCGGATGAATAAAATCCGGCGCCCGCCGATGGCGCTTGCCGCGAAGCGACGCGGACATGAATATCCTTCTGTCAGGCCAGTAGGTAAACAGTCCTCCACACGGCGCGAAAAATACAAGTCACAACACTTAGCCCGTCAGGCGGATTCGCGGATCGTGGGCACTCAAGGGTTGTCGGCGGGAGCGTCCACCTTCCGCGTCTTCCCAATCGAAAAAGCGGCGTGGGGGGAAGGTGATAAGGGATTCACCTAACCCCACACACGCTGGCCGGGGGATGCGGTGGCGGCAACGTTTGGTTGTTATTGGTAGACGGGGGCGAACTTGAGTGCACTCTAAACACAGGGCCGAGAAAAATGTTAAGATTGGCGGCACTCCCCACGACCTAAACCGCTACAACTATGTCCAAAAACATGGATTGCCGGGTCGTCGCCCGGCGCGTGAAATGACCGCGCGCACGCCCGAAGGCGTCACGCTGCTGCTGCAAAAATGGAGCGACGGCGACCGTGAGGCGCTCGACGAATTGATGCCGCTCGTCTACGACGAACTGCGCCGGCTGGCCGGCGGCTATCTCCGGCGCGAGCGACCCGACCACACTTTGCAGCCGACCGCGCTCGTCAACGAGGCTTACATGCAGATGGTCGGCCAGCACCAAGCGCGCTGGCAAAATCGCGCGCAGTTCATCGGCGTCGCCGCGCAGATGATGCGTCGCATTCTGGTTGACCACGCGCGCGCCGCGCAAGCGCAAAAGCGCGGCGGGCAGCATTTCACCGTCTCGCTCTCGGAGGCCGACCGCTTCGGCGACCGTCCCGACGTTGACCTCTTACGGATTCACGAGGCGCTCGAACGTTTGGCGGAGATGGATACGCAGCAGGCGCGCGTCGTCGAGCTGAAATTCTTTGGCGGCCTCACCATCGAAGAGACCTGCGAGGTGATGCGCCTCAGCCACACTACCATCGAGCGCGAGTGGAAGATGGCGCGCGCGTGGCTGCGGCGCGAGATGGCTCAATAGGGACGATGGGCGATAGGCCATAGACGATGGCAAGACGAAAGCTTTCATCATCTATGGCAAGACGAAAGCTTTCAACGTCTATGGTCTATCGCCCATCGTCCTTGTCTGTTATGACTCCCGAACGCTGGCAGCGATTCAAAGAGTTGTTCCACGCCGCGCTCGAACGCGCGCCGGGCGAGCGCGCGGCCTTTCTCGACGAGGAGTGCGCGGGCGACGCGCATTTGCGCGCCGAGGTTGAGTCTCTCATCCAGTCGCACGAGCAGGACGGCGAGTTTATGGGCGTGCCCGCCGCGCGGATGGCGGCGGGGCTTGAAGGGTGGGCGGGGGCCGAGCTTGAAGCGGGGCAACTCGTCGGCGCCTACCGCGTCGCCGGCACGCTCGGTGAAGGCGGGATGGGGAAGGTCTATCTCGCGCAGGACACGCGGCTCGGACGCAAGGTGGCGTTGAAGCTTCTGCCCTCGTCCTTCACGCAAGACGAGGAGCGCGTCCGCCGCTTCGAGCAGGAGGCGCGCGCAGCCTCCGCTTTGAACCACCCGAACATCCTGACCATCTACGAGATCGGCGAGGACGAAGGCACGCGCTTCATCGCCACCGAGTTCGTCGAGGGCGTCACCTTGCGCGAGCACATCGGGCGGGCGACGCTTGAGACGCGCGAGGCGCTGGAAATCGGCATCCAGATCGCCGCCGCGCTCTCAGCCGCACACGCCGCCGGCATCGTCCACCGCGACATCAAGCCGGAGAACCTGATGTTGCGGCCCGACGGCTATCTCAAGGTGCTCGACTTCGGACTCGCCAAGCCGACCGGACGCGGAACCACCTCCTCCGGCGAGACGAACGACAGCGACTCGTTCCCGCGCGGCTACGTCAACACGCAGCCGGGCGTGGTGATGGGCACCGTCGCCTACATGTCGCCGGAGCAGGCGCGCGGGTTCGAGACGGACGCGCGCACGGATATCTGGTCGCTCGGCGTCGTGCTCTACGAACTGGTCGCCGGGCGCGCACCGTTCGCGGGGCCGACTCCCAGCGATGTGATGGCCGCCGTCTTGCAGCGCGAGCCGGTGTCGCTCGCGCAAGCGGCGGCGGGCGTGCCGTCCGAGCTTGAGCGCATCGTGATGAAGGCGCTCGCCAAAGACCGCGAGGAGCGTTACCAGTCCGTCAGGGATATGTTGATTGACCTCCGGCGGCTCAAGCAGCGGATGGAGTTTGAGGCCGAGATGGGCCGCTCCGCCACGGCGCGCGGAAGGAATGCCGCGGAGTCCACGACGCCCGCGCGGCAGGGCGGGCCGCCTTCCACGCTCCACTTCTCAGGCGAGCAACTCAAACAGGTGACGGTGCTCTTCGCCGACCTCCACGGGCTAACGAGGCTCACGGAGACGCTCGACGCGGAAGAGTTGCAAGACATCATGCGCGAAGTATGGAACCGCGTGGATGCAGTGGTGCTGGATCACGGCGGCACGGTGGACAGGCACGTGGGCGGTGAGGTGCTGGCGCTGTGGGGCGCGCCGGTCTCGCGCGAGGACGATCCCGAAAACGCCGTGCGCGCGGCGCTGCGGATGCGAGAGGAGGTCAGCGCGTTTGTCTCGACGGCCCTCGGTGAAGCGTTCGAGGACGCGGGCGGGGCCGGGGCGTTGATGCGAGTCGGCGTGAACACCGGAGCGGTGCTGCTCGGCGAGTTCGGTGCGCGCGGAGAATTGACGGCGACGGGCGCCGCCGTCAACGTGGCGCAGCGGCTCAGACAGTCGGCGCCCGCCGGCGCGATCCTCGTCTCGCACGACACGTACCGGCACGTGCGCGGCATCTTCGACGTGCGCGAGCTTGAGCTACAGGACGAGCGGGGCGGGGCCGAGCCGGTACGCACCTATACGGTCGAGCGCGCCAAGCCGCGCGCCTTCCGCGTCCGCACACGCGGCGTCGAGGGCGTCGAGACGCGGATGGTGGGCCGGCAAGCGGAACTGGCGCGGATGAGAGACGCGCTGCAAGCAGTCGCCGAAGACCGTGAGCTTCAGGTCGTCACCGTCGTCGGCGACGCGGGGTTGGGCAAGTCGCGTCTGCTGTACGAATTCAGCAACGAGGTCGAGCTGTTGGCGGAGCGCGTCAACGTCTTTCAGGGGCGCGCGAGCCAGTGGGCGCGCGGCCTGCCCTACGCGCTCGTCCGCGACGTGTTCTCATTCCGCTTTCGTATACAGGACAGCGATGCGCCCGCGGTTGCGCGCGAAAAACTCGAGCGCGGCATGGCGGAGACGCGGGGCGAAGGCGACGGCCCCGAAGCGCTGATGCGAGCGCACTTCATCGGTCATCTGATCGGTCTCGATTTTTCGGAGAGCCAGTACCTCGCCGGCATCCTCGACGACGCGAAGCAGGTCAGGGGCCGTGCCTTCCACTACGCCGCGCAGTTCTTCGCCGAAGCCGCGCGCGAGTCCACCACGCTCCTCTACCTCGACGATTTGCACTGGGCCGACGAAGGCTCGCTCGACTTCGTGGACTATCTCGCGCGCACGTGCGCCGCCTCGCCGCTGCTCATCCTCTGCTTCGCGCGCCCCGATTTGTTGGAGCGGCGGCCCGCATGGGGCGAGGGCTTGCAGTATCACGCGCGCCTCACGCTGCAACCCTTGACGAAGCGCGAGAGCCGGCAGCTCGTCGAGGAAATCCTCCGCCACGCGCAGGCCATCCCGCACGCGCTGCGCGAGCTGGTCGTCTCAGCCGCCGAAGGGAATCCCTTCTACGTCGAAGAGCTAATCAAGATGCTCATTGACCAGAAGGTAATCCTGCCCGCCGCCGGGCACTGGCGTGTGGACGCGAGCCGGCTCGCCGAGGTGCGCGTGCCGCCGACGCTGACGGGCGTGTTGCAAGCGCGCCTCGATGTTCTCAGCGCGTGGGAAAGAGTCGTTTTGCAGCGCGCTTCGGTCATCGGGCGTGAGTTCTGGGAGGGCGCGCTCGCGGAGTTCTCGCGCGCCGCCGACACGCGCGGCGAAGCGGGCGAGGGTGACACGTCGGCGGCGCTCGAATCTCTGCGGCGCAAGGAACTCGTCTACCTCCGCGAGTCGTCGGCTTTCACGGGAACGCGCGAGTACATCTTCAAGCACGCCATCCTCCGCAGCGTGACCTACGAGAACGTGCTCAAGCGCGACCGCCGGCGGCTCCACGGGGAGACCGCCGGGTGGCTCATCAATCGGAGCGGCGGGCGCGGCGACGAGTACGCCGCCGTCATCGCCGAACACTACGAGCGCGCGCGAGAAGCGGCGCGCGCG
>JBGTBQ010000163.1:0-7802 GCA_041749275.1 Pyrinomonadaceae bacterium
CGCGCCTGCCGCGCGAACAGTTCGTGCAGCAAGGGGGCCGGAGCCGGAGGCGGCGGGGCCGCCGGGTTGTACTCTCGGAGCAGCCGCCGCCGCTCGGCGGCGGAGAGCATGGGGAGCGTGCCCACCGCTCGCAAGGGGCTATTGACCGCCGCCGCCAGCAGCCGCACGTAGTGCCCGCACAGTGCCCCGATCCATTCCCCCTCGTAGAGGTCGCTGTTGTACTGCCAAGTGCAGACAAAGTCGTCACTGGTGTCGGAGACCATCAAAGTCAGGTCGAACTGTGACGTGTGTGTGTCTACTGCGACGGATTCGAGAGAGAGCTTATCCAACTCAAGTCGTCCTCCGGCCTGATTGAGGACGAAAGCACTGAAATCTCCCCGGCTGTCGAGATGCGCTTTCTGTAAAACGAACATCACCTGAAAGAGCGGAGAGCGGCTCGGGTCGCGCTCGGGCTGCAAACGCTCTACCAAAAGTGAAAACGGATAGTCCTGATGTTCAAGAGCGGTGAGCGTGACATCACGCACCCTCCGGAGCAGTGACGTGAAAGGGTCAGAGCCGGAGACGCTTGCGCGCAAAGGGACGGGGTTGACGAAATAGCCTACGATGTCGGCGAGTTCGGCGCGGCTACGGCCCGCCGTCGGAGAGCCGATGATGATGTCTTCTTGCCCGGTGTAGCGGTGTAGCAGAGCATAGAAGGCAGACAGGAGTACGACGAAGGCCGTGGTGTCATGCTCTTGTGCAAGCCGCCGGAGCGAGCGCGACAATGAGGCGTTGATACGCTGATGCCTGACCCCTCCGTTATAAGTTTGTACCGCCGGGCGAGGAGAGCGGCTGAGCGGCAACTCCACGGTAGGCAGAGTCCCTGACAGTTGCTCACTCCAGTACCGCCAAAGGCGTTCACCCTCTTCACCCGCCAGGAGTTCGCGCTGCCACCGGGTGTAATCCGTGTAGCATAAAGCGGGCGCGGCGACGAGGTGCGCGGGAGCCTCGCCGTCCTGTGAGTAAAGCGCCGCGAGTTCCCGGAGGATGATCTCTAGCGACCGCGCGTCCACGGCGAGGTGGTGAGTGACGAGGAGCAAAATCGTCTCGCCGTGGACGCGTGTGAAGAGCGCCGCGCGCAACGGGGCCTCGCGTCCGAGGTTGAAAGGGCGACGGCTTTCCTCGACGAGCAGCCCGTTCAACTCTTCATCGCTCATGCCCGACGCCTCAACCTCCTTGAAGGCGAGCGCGAGGTGCTCGTTGACTTGCTGACGCGGCTCGCCTTCAACTACGGGGTAGGTCGTGCGTAGACTCGGGTGACGATTGACGACCGCTTGCAGCGCCTCGCGCAAAGTAGGGGCCTCGACGGGTGACAGGAGGCGCGCGGCGAAAGTCAGGTTGTAGGCGGCGCTTTGCGGCGCGAGTTGGTGAATGACCCAGAGCGACTGCTGGCCATACGAGAGCGGCGAGTCGGTCGCCGCCTCGTGAGTGAGCGCAGGCGAAACCCCTTGGCGCTGGGACGAACCGTCAGTCGCCGCGGAAATCTCCGCGGCCAATTGTCGTATGCTCGCCGGGCGCAGGAGCGTCGTCGCAGGCAGGCGGACGCCGGTCTGAGTTTCAAACGCGTGTGCAAGCTCGACGGCGGCGAGCGAGTCCATGCCGTAGCGAGAGACCGGCACGTCAAGGTCAATCTCCTCAATCTCGCGCCCCAACCTCCGCGCGACCAACTTCGCCACCAAACGCGCCGCGTCTTGGGCGGACGGAGGCCGCGTGGACGCGGGCCGAGGTTCAGCCGCCGAGACGGAAGCGCCGGAAGCGCGCCGCTCCTCCGCGACTACCTCCAGCGTGTCACCGAGGAAACCCTCTCGACAGGCGCGGCGCTGCACCTTACCGCTGGAGGTGCGCGGGACGCTGCGTTGACGCACGAGGACGACGGCGAGCGGTGACAGGTCGTGCTCGGCGGCTACGGCTTCAAGAATTCCGCCGATGACCTCCGCGGTGTCGGGTCGCCCGCGCGTCTCCACCTCCTGCACGATGACGAGCTGTTCTTCACCGTCAACTGCGACGGAGAAGGCGGCGCCCATGCCGGCGTTCAGCGCCGTGTGGGACTGTCGCGCGGTGAGTTCGATGTCCTGCGGGTAGTGATTGCGTCCCCTGATGATGATGACATCTTTAATTCGCCCGGTGACGAAAAGCTCGCCGTCACGCATGAAGCCCAAGTCGCCGGTGCGGAGAAAAGGCCCGTCCCCGGTGTCGCTCAAGAACGCTCGGAAGGTCGTTTCAGTCGCCTCACGCCGATTCCAGTAGCCTCTCGCCAGACCCGGCCCCGAGAACCAGATTTCGCCGACCTGACCGGGGCCGCACGCCGAGCGCCGCTCGGGGTCTACGATAACTATCCGCGAGTCCGAAGCCGCCACCCCGCAGCCGACCAACCTCCGCCCGCCCGCCTCTTCCCGCGACACTTCGACGGCGCGGTGCTCACCGAGCGCCTCGGAGTCTACGGTACACAGCACCGGCCCTTCCTGCGTCAAAGGCCCGGACACTTTCAGGGTCGCTTCGGCCAGCCCGTAGCAGGGGTAGAAGGCGGCGCGCCGGAACCCGTAAGGGCCGAACTTCTCGGCGAAGCCTTCGAGCGTGTGCGACAACACCGGCTCGGCCCCGTTGTAGGCCACGCGCCAGCTATTCAGGTTGATGCCCGCGCATTGCTCGGGCGTTATTTTTCGCAGACAGAGATCGTAGGCGAAGTTCGGGCCGCCGCTGTGCGTCGCACCGTAGCGGCAGATGGCGCGGAGCCAGCGCGCCGGCGACTGGAGGAAAGCCGTCGGGGCCATCATGTAGCATGGGAACCCGGAGTAGAGCGGCTGAAGGACGCCGTCGATAAGCCCCATGTCGTGGAACGTCGGCAGCCACGTGACGGAGACGCTGTCGCCTGAGTGCCTGAAACCTTCGTTGATGCTCACGGAATTCGCTAACAGGTTGGCGTGGCTTACCATCACCCCGCGCGGCTCCGAGGTCGAGCCGGAGGTGTATTGAAGCATGGCGAGCGTGCCGGCCTGCGGCGTGAACTCGCGCCACGCTTCGTGCGCCGACGGTGCGCCATCGTCGGCCACGAGCACCCGCAGTTCACTCAGGCCCGGAGTCTCGGCCAACCAGTCGCGGATGCGGGAGAATGTTTTACCCGTCGTCAGAATCAGGGAAGCCTGCGCATCGCCTGCAATCGCTCGCAGGCGCGGCAGATGTCGGGCGTTCGCAGGCGGGTAGGCGGGGACGGCGACCACCCCTGCGTAGAGACAGCCGAAGAATGCGTGGATGAAGTCGAGCCCCGGCGGGAAGCAGAGCAGGGCGCGCTCGCCGGCCCGCGTCTGCTGCTGGAGCAGCGCGGCGACGCCTCGCGCCCGGCGGTCAAGCTCGGCGTAGGTTAATGCGTCGCGCTCCTCCTCATCCGCGAGGAAGGTGTAAGCACGTATGTCTGACTGCCCGAACGCCCGCTGTCGGAGAATATCTACTAACGTCGAGGCCCGCATAGGAACGTACCTTCAGCATCACTCAAGATGTCGCCTCAAGCAAAATAAAAGGCCAGCCGACATGCCGCAGCCGCAGGCTGTACCGGCGCCGCTCGGCTGGCCTTCGAGCCTCCGGAAATGCCGCCCGCGCTCGCAGTCATTCTTCGGCGATAGCCACGACCGGACTGACCTGCATCGCCCGCCGCGCCGGGAAGAAGCTCGCGACGAAGATAATCGCCATGAGGAATAGCGTCAGCGTGATGAACGTCAGCGGGTCGGTCGCGTTGACTCCGAAGAGCAGTCCCGCCATGAGCCGCGTGAGCGCGACCGACAGGAGCAGCCCGAGTCCGACCCCGATCAGGGCAAGCACCAGTGCCTGCCCGAGGATCAACCTGAAGATGTTGTAAGGCGACGCGCCCAGCGCCATGCGGATGCCGATCTCACGGTTTCGCTGCACCACCACGTAAGAGACTATCCCGTAGATGCCGACGACGGCCAGCACCAGCGCGACGGCGGCGAAGATGCTGAGCAGCACCATGTTGAGCCGCTGCCGTGCGATGGATTTCCAGACCAACTCCGGCATCGGGTGAATGTCGGATACGGGCTGGTTGGGGTCGAGCGCCCACACCCGACTCCGTATGGTGCCGGCTAAAGCCAGCGGGTCACTGCTCGTCCTCACCGCGAAGGACATCGAAGGCGAGCGCGGGTACTGCGTGTAAGGGAAGTAGACGGTCTCGCGCGCGGGGTCGGCCAGCCCGACGTGCTTTATCGCGCCGACGACGCCGACGACTTCCAGCGGCGTCTCCGACCGAATCCACTTGATCTGCCTGCCGACGACGTTCCCATCCGGCCAGAAACGTTTCGCCAGAGTCTCGTCGATCACCGCCACCGGCGGAGCGTCGGCCTTGTCGGTGGCGGCGAAGGTGCGCCCTTGAATCATCGGGATGCCAAGCGCCTTGAAATAACCCGGGGTCACACCGCGCAAATCCGCCGGGAGGGGCGGCTCACCCTGCCGCGGCGAATCGCCCACGGCCTCGAAACGGCTGCCGAACACGGCTCCGCTCATGGGGAGGTGGGAGACCGCGCCGACGGCCAGCACGCCGGGCGTCTCCTCCAGTTGCGTCGTGAGGCGCTGGATGAAATTGGCGCGGTCGGCGGCCTTCGCGTAGTACGTCTGGCTCAACAGGAGCCGCATGGTGAGGACGTTGTCCTGCGCGAATCCGGTGCGCTCGTTTTGCAGGCTGAGAAAGGTTTTGATCAACAGCCCCATGCCGATCAGCAGGACAAGCACTAGGGCGACCTGCCCGACCATGAGCGCCGCGCGGAGGCGATGCCGGGCGCCACCGGACGTGGACGATCTCGCGCTGTCTTTGAGCGACTGGCCGACATCGATGCGGGTGCTCTGCCAGGCCGGCGCGAGACCGGAAAGCAGGGCCGTCACGACAAGCACCAGCCCCGTGAAGGCCAGCATCCAGCCGTCTATCCGCGTGTCACCCAAGCGCGGGATGTCGCCGGGACTGAGGCTGACGAGCGCGCCAATGCCCCAGAAGGCCAAGACCACCCCGAGCACGCCGCCGATGAAGGCGAGCAGCAGACTCTCCGTTAGAAGCTGGCGGACAACCTTGAACTGCGAGGCCCCGAGCGAGAGGCGAACCGCAAACTCCTTCTCACGCGCCACGGCACGCGCAAGCAGCAGGTTGGCGATATTGATGCAGGAGATCAGCATCACGAAAATTCCCGCGCCGAGGAGGATGAGGAGCGCCTGCCGACTCTCTCTCACGATGTATTCGTGGAAAGGGGTGGCCGTCAGCCGCCAACCGCTGTTGGCCGGGTACGCTTCCGGGTACGCTTGCTGCAAGCGGGTCGCGATGGTGCTCATCTCCGCCTGCGCCTGCTCCGCGGTGCTGCCCGGCTTGAGGCGCGCGAGGACATGCACGTTGCGTGCGTCGCGGCTCTGCGCCACGTTCTTCGAGACCGCGCCGTTAAAGGGGACGTAGAGGTCAATGCGTCCGGGGAAGACGCTACTCGGCGGCGGGATGTTGAAGTCAGCCGGCAGGATGCCGACCACCGTGTAGGGGCTGCCGTCGAGCGTCAGCGATTTACCGACGACGCCCCTGTCGCCGCCGAAACGCCGCTGCCAGAAGCCGTGACTGAGGATGGTGGCCTTCCCCGCGCCCTCCTGATCCTCCTCGGCCACGAACGCGCGCCCCTGCGCCATCCGCACGCCGAGCAACGGGAAGAGGTTTTCCGACGCCCCGACGACTTGGAGCTGCTCCGGCTCGCCTTCCCCTGTCAGGTTCAGGGTCAAGTCCGTGAGCGCGGCGAAGCCCGCGAAGCGCGTTGCTTGCTCTCTGAAGTCCCGCACTTCGGGCGTCGAAAGCCACGTGTCATCCGTGCCGCGCGCCTCGAATCTGGCCCAGATGATCATCACCTGTTCGGGATCGGCGTAGGGAAGCGGACGCAATAATACGGCGTTGACGGCGCTGAAGATGGTCGTGACGGTGCCGATGCTCAAACCGATGGCGAGCACAGCCGCGACCGTGAAAGCCGGGCTTTTGAAGATTAATCGGATCCCGTAGCGTAGGTCTTGCCACATTGTCTTCATTCAGCTCCTGAATATCAACTCGCTTGTGGTTCGACGGGCGGCGTCGCGCTCACAAGGGCCGTCAGTTGCTCGCCGCATCCATCATGTCCAGTTCGTTGAGCAACTCGCCGCCCACGCTTTCGGCGAGCAGTTCGGCCACCGTCGCCGAAATCTGCGCGATGGTCGGAAGCTCGAAAAGCATTGCCGGAGACATCTCTATCGGGAAGATTTCGCGCAGCCTTGAGACGACCTGGATGCCGAGCAGCGAGTCGCCGCCGAGGACGAAGAAGTCGTCCTGCATGCCTATGCGGTCGATGCCGAGCAACTTCTCCCAGATCTCCGCGACCATCGCCTCGATCTCGTTGCGCGGCCCGACGTACTCGACCCCCGTCTCAGGCCGGGCGTGCGCCGGCTTGAGCAACTGCGCCTTGCCGATCTCTTCGACCAGATTGGAATCCTTCGGCGACCACTTGGCGATCACGCTCGGCACGTCCAGCGGGGAGACGATCACCTGCGTGATGTCGTCGTGCGCCATCACCCGCTTGAAGGCTTCGACGCCCTCGTCGGAGAGGATCGCGCCCGCGAGCATCTGGTCATTCGCCACGACCTTGCCGAACTCCTCACTGCTCAGGCTCTTCAACTGCGATGCCACGTCGTGCACGCGCCGCAATGTGTACTCCTCGATCTCGACCAGCCGCTCGCCGGCCTCGTCGAAGAGGGAGATGTCGAAAGTCAGGACGGGGGCCGCGTTGACCTCCTCCTTCCTCTCCCTGCAACGGATGTGGCTGTAGATCTTCTTGGTGAACGGGCGGAACATCTCGAACCGCTTGTAGGAGAGCGGCAGATAATTGCCTTCGCCGCCCGCCAGTTTCTTGGCGATGCCGACGGCCATGTCGAGCATCGCCGGGTGTATCTTGTAGTGGTTCAAGTCGG
Organism: Pyrinomonadaceae bacterium; assembly: GCA_041749275.1. Classification (GTDB taxonomy): domain Bacteria; phylum Acidobacteriota; class Blastocatellia; order Pyrinomonadales; family Pyrinomonadaceae; genus JBGTBQ01. The sequence continues at coordinate 7,000 of JBGTBQ010000163.1, forward strand.
CGGCGAATTCGTCCGGCAGTTCGAGCAGGGCCACCCCCTCGTCGTCGCCGACGTAGGTACTCTTCAGACAATTCCAACGCGGCCCAACGTCAACGAACCTTCCTTCCGGTGCGTCCGCCGGGCCGTCGCCGGCTCTCACCTCGATCTCCTGCAAGGAACTGATGAGACCCGCGAGGTCGTACTCATGCGACACACCGTTGGTCGGGACGCCGATCTTCCCGCGCGCGTGCTCTTGAAGCTTGCTCTCCTGCCCGTCGCCCGACTCGTGTTTGCTCGTAACGCGGAACGAATAGCCGCTACCCTCCTCCTGCTTGAGCATGACGTGCACTTCTTTATTCTCGCCCGCCGCAACCATGAGCGGCGACAGGAAGTACATCTCTCTGATCTCGGCCCGTTCAGCCTTCGTATGCTCCTCGAACGCGGCCCTCACCATCTCAAGGTAGGCGGTACCCGGCAACGTGGCGTTGCCCATGATCTTGTGTTCGGAGAGAACCCACAGCCGCGAGGCACTCAAGTCTGACAGGTACACCTTCTCGGTTTCCGTCTCGCGCACGCACTGGTCGAGCAGCGGGTGCGCGATGTCCTTCGACACGGTCTTCTTCTGGCTGGCCTCCAGCCAGAACGGGCACGGCAGGTAGCCACGCTTCGCAACCGCGTCGACGGCCATGCCGACCTCGGCCCACGCGCCCCAGTTGATGGATACTCTCCGCCTCGCGCCACCCGCGCCGACCCCGCCCCGCGCCCACGCGTCCAGATACGCGTTCGCCCCGCAGTAGTCCACCTGCCCCAGCCCACCCCGCACC
>JBGTBQ010000164.1:0-9676 GCA_041749275.1 Pyrinomonadaceae bacterium
TTCAATTGCCGTGCGGCTTCACGTCGCCGACCGTCGGGCTGGGCGGCACCTTGAAATTTTCGACGGCATCGGGGCGGCGCGGGTCGAACGGCGGCACATCCTTCACCAGATATTTAACGAGGCCGAGCCGGTTGGCTTTGATGCCTTCGACGACCATCTTCGCCAGCTCATAGCTGCCGTAGTTGTTATGATGCGTGCCGTCGCCCTCCTTGAAGGCGAGCAGGGATTTCTCCGGCCCCAACGCTTCGTAAAAAAGTTTGCTCGTGGCGTGCAGGTCTATGAGCGCGACTTTCTCTTCGCGCGCCAACTGCCGCACGGCTTCCGGATAGTCGCCGTGCGAGTTGGTGATAAGCCCCGCGTCGTCGAAGGTGTGGCGCTGCATCGAGGTGACGAGCACGGGCGTCGCGCCACGCTCGCGCGCGCCCGCGACGAAGCGCTTGAGGTCGGCCTTGTAGGTGGTGAATGCGCCGACGCCCTCGCCCTTCTGTTTCTGGTCGTTGTGCCCGAACTGGATGAAGAGATAGTCGCCGGGCTTAATCAAGCTCAAGACCTTGTCGAGCCGCCGCGCGCCGAGCGAGCTTCGCAGAGACTCGCCGGACTGCGAGTGGTTGGCGATGGCAACCCCCGGCCCGAAGAAGCGCGTGAGCATCTGCCCCCAACTGTTGTAAGGCTCCAGCGGTTGGTCGGAGACAGTTGAATCTCCAAGCAGATAGACCGTCGGCACGTCGTCCACTTTCGTAATCTCGATGGCGCTGACGGCGGGGCGCGTGTTGTTGAATTCAAGCGTCAGCTTCTCGTCCCACGCCCACCACTCCAGAGTCTTCTCGCGGTCTTTCAGCTTGACTTCGCCGCCGCCGGCGATCAGCGGCGTGCGGACGTTGACGTTGAACGTGCGCGTCTCGGTTTTGCCGCGCGCGGTCTCGACTCTTTCGAGCATCAGGCGGCGCAGTTCGGCCTTAACGGTGTTGACGGACTCGCCGCGTGGGTCGCCGAAAGTGACCGTCACTTTGTAGTTGCCTTCGGGCACGGCGACGGAAAAGAAGAAGGGGCGGTCGCTCGTACAGATGTCGCCGCGCAGCGCGTCGCGCCCGCCGCGTTCGAGACACGAGACTTTCGCGCCCGGCTCGAATCCGTAACCGAGTTCCTTCGTGTAACGGGTCGTCTCAAGTACCTGCGCGTAGCCGGCGGCCACCTTGCCGGGGCCGAAGTCGAACTTGAAAGCCGTCTTGCTTTGAGCGTGCGCGACCATAGCACTCAACAGCGAGCCACACACGACGAGAAACACCATCACAGTAAGCTTGATTGAAGCGGCGCGGAGTCGTTCATTGACCATCGGCTGATCTCCCATCTTGGAAATCGCGGGGCATTAGCTCCGTAGGAGCGGAATGTTTGTAGCACAAGGCATTCTATTTTTCTTCAAGCTCCGTAGGAGCGAAATGTGATTTAACGTTCCGCTCCTACGGAGCTTGGCATTCGGAATTTCTTACTCAAAGAAAGAGCAACGCGCATTTTAACGTCCGTCAACGCGCCGGTGCGCTCGTGAGGCGCACCTCCGCGCCGGCCAATCCGTCCGCGTGAGCCTTGAGCCTGACCTGTCCCGGTCTGTTCGCCACGGTGCGAACGACGACGAGACAGAGGCCGTTGTAAGCGTTCATCTCCTTCGACTGAAAAGATTCGTGGCTGGTGGCGTCGCCGTTGTCCACGGCGACGATCTCGCCCGGCCCCGAAATCTCGAAGCGCAGACGGTTCTTCGAGCGCGGGACGAGCAGACCGTCTTTGTCGGCGATGGTGACGGTCACGAACGACAAATCTCGACCGTCGGCGTTGATGCGCGCGCGGTCTGCTGTCATCGAAAGCTTCGCCGCCGGGCCGGTCGTTTGCGCGCGCGTCTCGGCCCACTGCTTACCGTTCTTGTATGTCACGACGCGCAGCTCGCCCGGCTCATAACGAACGTCGTCCCAGCGCAGACGATATTGATAGCGCTCCTTTTTCTTTCGTCCGAGCGAGCGCCCATTGAGGAACAATTCCGCCTCGTCGCCGGAGGTGTAGACATAGACGGGCGTCACTTGCCCCGCGCGCTCCGGCCAGTTCCAATGCGGGAGGATGTGCGCCATCGGCAATGCGGGACGCCAGCGCGCTTGATAGAGATAGAAGCGGTCTTTTTTAAAGCCGGCGAGGTCAACGATGCCGAAGTAGGAACTGCGCGAGGGAACTTTTATCTTGCCGAGTTCCTGTAGCTCCTTCTCCATCCGCGCGCGCTCCTCCGGGTCGGAAAAGTTGAGGAGGTTGGTCACGTCCGAGTTGTAGGGCGTCGGCTCGCCGAGATAGTCGAAGCCGGTCCAGACGAACTCGCCGAAGACGAAGGGGAATTCATCCTGCGCCTTGAACTCCGCGTCGGGCGTTGTTGCCCAGCGCGGCGCGGAGAGGTCGTAAGAACTCATCTGAAAATCGGACTGGCCCTTGCTCTTGTCCTCGACGACGGGAAAGAAGTATTCGCCGCGTGAGCTGATGGTGGATGCGCTCTCGCTGCTGTAGAGCGGGATGGCGGGGTTCTTCTCGCGGAACTTGCCATACTCGCCGGGCTTGTAGTTGTAGCCGAAGACATCCACGGTCTGCTGAAATCCGTTGTAAGCCGCGTTGAGGTTGTTGGCTCCGGCGGTGACGGGGCGCGTCGGGTCTTCTTCGTGAACGATTTGTGTCAGCGCCGCCGAAATCTTGTGGCCTTCGGCGTTGCCCTGTTCGCCAATTTCGTTGCCGGTGCTCCACAGGATAACGGAAGGGTGATTGCGGTCGCGCCGGACGAGGGCGCGCAAGTCCTTCTCGTGCCAGTCGTCGAAGAGGAGGTGATAGTCGTTCTTCTTTTTCGCGCGCCGCCAAGCGTCGAATGCCTCGTCCATGATGACCAGGCCCATCCGGTCGGCGAGTTCGAGCAGTTCGGGCGCGGGCGGGTTGTGGCTCGTGCGGATGGCGTTGACGCCCATCTCTTTCATAATTTCAAGCTGCCGCTCCAGCGCCCGCGTGTTGACCGCGCCGCCGAGCGCGCCGAGGTCGTGGTGGTTGCAGACGCCGTTGAGAAGGACGCGCTCGCCGTTGAGGAAGAAGCCGCGCTCCGCGTCGAACTTGATCGTGCGAATGCCGAAGACCGTCTCGTAGCGGTCTATGGCTTTGCCGTTGTGCTCGACGACGGTGACGGCGGCGTAGAGGTGCGGGCTTTGCACGCCCCAGAGCTTTGGCCTCGTGACGCGCGCGCTCGCGCCGACGGTCGCGCGCGCGCCGCCGGAGACTTTCAGACGCGCGGGCGCGAAATTCGCCAACGGCTTCCCGACTCGTTGCCCGCCGGGCGCAAGCTCGTAGACTTCGGTTTTGATTGTGACATCCGCGTCCGCCGCGTCGCGGTTGTCAATCGTGGTCTTGAGTTCGATGGTCGCCGCATCGCGCGCGACTTCGGGCGTGGTTATATATGTGCCCCAGTGTCCGACGTGAACGGGCGCGGTCTTCACGAGCCAGACGTTGCGATACAGTCCCGCGCCCGGATACCAGCGCGAGGATTCGGGCGGATTGTCGAGTCGAATGGAGATAACATTTTCCGCGCCGTAGGCGATGTAAGGCGTGAGGTCGAGCCGAAACGAGGCGTAGCCGTAGGGCCAGCCGCCGACGAACTTACCGTTTAGCCACACCGAGGCGTAGGACATCGCGCCGTCAATGTCGAGATGGAGTTGTCTGCCTTTGTCGCTCGCCGGAACGTTGAAACGCTTCCGATACCAGCCGACGCCCGCCCACGGGAGCTTGCCCGTCTCGCCCGGCAACTCCTGACTGAACGGCCCTTCGACGCCCCAGTCGTGCGGCAGGTTCAATTCTCGCCAGCCGCGGTCATCGAAGTCGCGCCGCGTGTATGAAACATCTTCGCCCAAATTTCCTTCGGGGCGATTTGGCGTCGCTGTTCCTGTGTTGACGACGAACTCTTTGCCCGCAGCGACGAGCCACGGCTTGATGCGCTCGTAAGCCAGAGGCCCTTCCGCGCCGGCGGGGTCGCCCTTCTGAAAACGCCAGCCCACATTGAACGACGCGCGCTCGCGCGGAGAGACTGCCGCCTGTGCGCGTGCGGTGAGCGGCGTCAACGCGGGAAGACCAGCCGCGAGGACGAGACAGAGCCACGCCGCGCGCACGACGAAAAGTTTGCGGGCGCGTAGGTAAGCGAAGCGTTGGAAACGTGACATGAGATTCTCCCTCCGCCGGCGTGGGACGCGCGCCGACGCTTCTTCGACGCTCAGTAATGAGTGTGATTGGCAATCTTCTTCAAATAGTTAACGTCTCGCGCCGCACCCGCTCTCGGCTTGGCGTGCCGGTAGCCGTAGACCTGCAAAGTCGTGGGGCCGCGCGCGATGACCTGTTCAGCGCCCGTGCCCATGAAGTCGAACATGTGATAGGCATCCTGTTTGAAGTAGAGGACGCCTCGGCCTTCATCCGTCATCCTGAACCTGTACCAGAACAACTCCTGCCCGCCGTCTCCGCGCCAGTCGCCCTTGACGAAATCAGGGTTGCCGTTGAGCGGATTGGCGGGCCACTTCGAGAGGAGACGCCCCTTCGCGTCGAACCAATGCACCTGCGCGGCGATGCCCGCCTCGCCGTTGCGCGGGTATGTCCGTGCGTTGACGGCGACGTGCGGCCCCGCGACGCCGCGCAGGAAATCGCCGACCTCAAGCTGCTGCGCGTGTTCAGCCGCGTGCCGCCAGACAACCGCGCCGTCACGCACGCGGAACACGCCGACGCCCACCTCGCTGATGGGGGCTAACATCTCCAACTGCCCGTCGTTGTCAATGTCGTGAAAACGGAGGCTGTCGCAGTGGTCGTGGTTGTCGTCGAACAGGTCGAAGCGGTTCCAGATTACTTTGCCCGTGGCGTCGAGCAAGAGATGCGAGACGGCGACTTCGTCAATGCCATCATTGTTCAAGTCTATCGGGTAGACGTAATGGCCGAGGTGATCTTTCTTCTTCCGTTCCACGTGCTGCCAGAGTTGTCTGAGGTCTTTCGTGTAAGCCGTGATCGAGATCGTGCCGCCCGAATCGGTGAACGCCAGAATGTTGCTCGGATAGTCGCCGGCGAGCCGTCCGACGGCCAGCCTGAAGTTGTTATACTCATGCGGCATCGGGCGGGTGGGCCATTCGGTCTTGTGTCTGATCGCCCCGGTCTTTCCGTCCGCGACGACGAGCCATTCCTTGCCGCCCGTCAGACGATAGTGCACGACCTCCGCCGCGCCGTCGCGGTCGAAGTCCCAGACGAGTCCCGGCGCCTCGAACTCCGCGCGCCCGCGCTCGCCCTCGTGTTCGTTTTCGTAGCTCCACAACTCGCGCCCGTCGTGGTCGAAGACGCGCCCATCGTAGTTGCCCGTCACGACGAAGAAGTCCGTCCGGCGGTCGCCGTCCACGTCGCCGAACTTCACGGCGGAAGAACGCGGGATCACGTATTCCTTCAGGAGCGCCACGTCTTCATGCAGCTCCAACGGCTTCAAATCGTCCTCCGCGAAGTCCGCATTTTTTGTCAGCACGAGCACGTCGAAGGTGGAACCCGCGACGGAGCCGAGCACGACGCGGCTCAACACCACATCCACCGTGCCTTGCTTCAACTCGAACATCCCGCCCGGCTTCCACGCGAGCGGCTCGTTGCCGAATAGAGCGGAGGTCTGTTTGTCTCCGACCGTGACGCGAAAGGAGTTGTTCGGTGCGCCGTGGCTGCGGACGAACAGGTGGTACGTCCCGGCTTCGGGGATGTCGGCCCGCGCGTAAAGGTATGCTTGCGAGCGCATGACGAGGCCGGAGTTTTTAAACAGCCAAGCGCCGGGCGGCACGCCCTGCGCCTGCCCGTCAGCCCCTTGCGTCTCCGGCCCACGCATCGGCGCGGACGCTTGCGCTCTCGCCTGTGTGATGATGGTTCCTTTCGGCATCTGTTCATAGAAGGCCGAATCGTCGAGCACGACGGTAGCGCGGGGCGGCGTCGCCTTTCGCTCTTGCGCGGCGTTGCCACGCGGGCGCGGCTCTCCCGTCATGCTCCACAACAGGAGCAAGCACAAAAACATCTTCGACAAAAACGTGACTGCTTTGATTCTGAAAGCAGAGAAGGGAAGCTTAGACATCCGCGGTGTTCCTGAAGGCAAATCCGAGCAAAATACTCCGTGTCAGAACCGCCTGCGGTAGCGGGCGGTTCGCAGTGTGACCTGAAGACCGCCCGCAACCGCAGGCGGTTCAGACACGTATAACTCAAGGCCGCTAAACGTTCGGCGCGACTCACTTCACTCCGAGATAGAAGCTCGTCACGGGGACGTGGACATATCCCTGCACGACGAGGCCGACTTCTCTGCGGTAGAGCGGGTCTTGCATGAGCGTGACGCGCCGGTCGGTGGCGGGGATGATGGTGCCGTAGATTCGCACCTCGCCGTCGGCGTAGGTGACGATCTCTTCGCGCCAGTCGCCCGCGATGTCGCCCCAGAGCATATTGCGGCCCTGTATGCCTTCGGTCAGGACAGCCCCCTTCCACTTGGAGACGATGCTGCCGCCCATGGCGTTGGGGCCGCCGCGTCGCGCGAACGTGTGAAGCTCGCGGAGGAGGTCTGCGTCCCACCAGACCAATCCCTGTTGCGGCGGGACGGGGCCGGCCAATCGCTCACCCTTCGCCGTGTAGAAGAACTTATCGGCCCAAACTTCCATCCCCGGATGCGCCGGGTCTATGTCGGCGACCAGCGCGCTGCCGACCTGATTGTCGACAATCTCCTCGTCCGTGCCGAAGATGAGGTTGCCGGTGCGCGCGTCCCAGAGGCCGACGCCGTTGCGCGGGTGCGGGTCTTCGTAGGTGTACCAGATTTCGAGTCCCGGACGTTCGGGGTCAATGTCGGTCACGTAGAAACGGTCGCCGTGCCCGTTGCCCGTGCTCCACATCATGCGACCGTCGTTGTCTATGGCGATGGAGCCGTTGAGGATTTCGTCCGCGCCGTCGCCGTCAATGTCCGCGATGTGGACGGCGTGCTGTCCCTGCCCCTGATAACGCCAGCCGGCGCGCTCGTTCGTCCAGTTCCACACCTTATGAAGCTTCTTGTCGCGCAGGAAGAACGTCTCGGCCTTCATCAGCCCGTAGGTGCCGCGGAAGATGACGATGCTGGGCGTCTTGCCGTCGAGATATGCCACGCCCATCATGTGGCGGTTCGAACGGTTGCCCGAATAGTCGCCCCAGTCCGAGAGCTTGCCGCGCGGAATCCAGTCCGTGCGGTCAATATCCTTGCCGGTCATGCCGTCCCAGATGGAAAGGTACTCCGGCCCGGTGAAGACCTGTCCGTTCTTGTCGCGCGGGTCGCCCTCGCCCGTCTTGATGGCGATCTCGGCGCGGCCATCGCCGTCGAGGTCTACAACTTGGAAGGGCGAGAACCAGATGCCCAACTGGATTGACCAGCCGAGGTCTCTGCGCCAGAGAAACGTACCGTCGCTTTTGTAAGCTTCGATCTTGAAAGTGTCGGGGCTGTGGCGCGTGAGGAAGCTGGGGTCAATCACGCCGCCGGGGCGTTTGACGACGAAATCATACTCGCCGTCGCCGTCGAGGTCGCCGATGCCGATCTTGTCAATCGAAGTGGCGGGAATGTCGTCGCGGATTTTGAAGGCGCGATACTGGCGCGCGGGCGCGTTGGCCGGCAGCGTCGCGCGCACCGAAGGCTCCTGTTCCTTGCCGTCAACCACGGCCCGCACCCACCATGAATTCTCACGTTCGAGCGGAGCCTTCGCGTCGAGAAAGTCGGTCGTCCGCTGAACCGGCTCGGAGTTGAGTCGCACGGCGGGGCCGCCGGCGGTCGAGCGATAGACGTTGAAGGCAATGTTGTCGGGATCGTTTTTTAATAAACGCCAGCCGAGATAGACGCCGCTTGCGTCGGCGCGCAAGGCCGACACGCCGCGCCCCAGCTTCTCTTCGATGCGCTCCTTTGCCCAGCCCAAGACGGTCGGCTTCGGGTTCGGGTTGAGCGTGTAATGGCTGAAGTTCGGGGGTATCGAAGTGAGCGGAGGCTCCGGCGTCGGCGTCGGCTCCTGTGCCTGAGCCGTCAGCGCAAAGACGCAGAAAAACAGAACTCTCAACGTAGTCATTTTAAACATGAGTCGTGGTCTCCTTGTAAATTTATTCGACCCTGTGGAAGTCGCCGTTTACCAATAGTGGTGCACGAGCGGGCGGATGTGTTTTTCGTATAGCTCGCGCACGGCCCGCATCGTCTCCGCGGAGAGCGGCGGAAGTTCGGCGGCGTGGATGTTGTCTTCGGCCTGCGCGGGACGTTTCGCTCCGGGGATGGCGCAGGTCACGGCGTCGAACATGAGAATCCAGCGCAGAGCGAACTGCGCCATCGTCATCCCTTCCGGTATGAGCGCGCGCAGCGCCTCGACCGCGCGCAGCCCCGTCTCATAGTCCACGCCGGAGAAAGTCTCGCCGCGATCAAACGCCGCGCCCTCGCGGTTAAAAGCGCGGTGGTCTTCGGGCGAGAACTGGCTCTGCGCGGTGAGCTTGCCCGTCAACATCCCCGAAGAGAGCGGCACCCGCGCGAGGATGCCGACGCCGCGCCGCTTGGCTTCGTTGAAAAACAGATCGGCGGGGCGCTGGCGGAAGATGTTGAAGATGATCTGCACGGTCTGGACATTCGGATATTCAATCGCCTTCAAAGCCTCTTCGACCTTCTCGACGCTCACGCCGTAGTGACGAATCTTGCCCTGCTCGACGAGCGCATCGAGCGCGCCGAACAACTCCGGAAAATAATAGACCTCGGTCGGCGGGCAGTGCAGTTGCACGAGGTCGAGCGCGTCGGCGTCGAGGTTTTTCAGGCTGCGCTCGATGAAGGCCGCGAGGTTCTCCGCCGTGTAACCGGCGGCAACGTGCGGGTTGAGCCGCCGCCCGGCTTTGGTGGCGATGATGATCTCTTCTTTGCGTTCGCGTTTGAGTTGGGCGAGCAGACGCTCGCTCCGTCCGTCGCCATAGACATCAGCCGTGTCGAAGAAGTTGACGCCGAGGTCAACGGCCCGGTGCAGCGCGTCCAGCGACTCTTTGTCTTCGACCTCGCCCCACGTGCCGCCGATGGCCCACGCGCCAAAACTGATTTCAGAGACGCGCCAGCCCGTGCGTCCCAGTTCTCGATAATTCATGTCTCTTTCTCCCTTTTGATTTATTGTGCGCGCGGCGCGGCGAAGTTGTGCAGGCGAAGCCAGTCGGCGCAGTGGCCCGGCCACGTCGCAAGAATCGGGTCGGGCGTGCCGGAGCGCGCGCCGAGGCCGAAGCCGTGCGGGCCGCGTTCGTAAAAGTGCAGCTCGAAGGGCACGCCCGCTTTGCGAAGCGCGGCGGCGAACATCATGCTGTTCTCGACGGGCACGCCCGCGTCGTTTACCGTGTGGACGAGGAAGGCCGGCGGCGTCTCCTTCGTCACCTGTTCCTCGTTCGAGAGCAGCGCGACGAGTTCGTCTTTCGGCTCCGCGCCGAGCAGATTCTTTTTCGAGCCGGCGTGCGTCATCTCTCTCATCGTGATGACGGGATAGATGAGAATCAGCAGGTTCGGGCGCGAACCGGCCCGCTCGATTTTGTCGGCGGCGTCGGGGCGTCCCGCGTCGAAGTGCGTGCCGGCGGTGGCCGCGACGTGGCCTCCGGCGGAGAAGCCGAGGATGCCGAT
>JBGTBQ010000165.1:0-5444 GCA_041749275.1 Pyrinomonadaceae bacterium
CGGCAAACCCGAGCGGGGCCGCGTCCGGATCGAGGCGGCGGCGGAAGGCAGCCGCGTCACCCTGCGCGTGGTGGACGACGGGCGCGGCATTGATCCGGAGCGCGTCGAGCGCGCCGCTCTGGAGCGCGGGCTTCTCGCCCCCGGCGCACACCTCACCGAACCGCAATCGTTGCGGCTTATCTTCCGACCGGGCTTCACGACCGCCGGCGAGTTGTCCGCGATGTCTGGTCGCGGCGTCGGCCTCGACGTGGTGGAGCGGGTGATCGAACAGGCGGGCGGCGAACTGCGCGTGCGGAGCCGGCCCGGCGTGGGCACGACCTTCGAGATGCGTCTGCCGACGACGCTCGCGCTCATTCCCGCGCTCGTCGTCCGCGCGGGCCGCGACCGCTACTGCGTAGATTCGAGTCACGTCGTCGAGGCCGCGCTCGTCGAGCGCGGGGACGTGTTGCGGGAAGGCAGCGCTTCGTCCGCGCGCTGGCGCGGCGAGACGCTGCCGTTCGTCACTCTGCGCGAACTGTTGGGGCGCAAGCCGGCGGACGAAGCGGCGCGGGGCGAGCGGCTTCACGTCGTCATCGCGCGCGCCGGGGGCGGCTCAAGCGAAGCGGAAGAGAGCGCCGCCGAGCGGCTTCTGGCAATCGAGGTTGACGGCTGGGACGGACACATGGAGGTGCTCGTGCGCGGCCTCGGTCGCCACGGCCCGCGCTGGCGCGGCGTGAGCGGCGCGACCGAACTCGGCGACGGCACGGTGGCCCTCGTGCTCGACCTGCCGCGGCTATTGGAGAAGAGAGTGAGTGGCGGACAGTGAGCGGTGAACAGTTAAAGACAGAAGGCAGAAGGCAGTAAAAGCAAAGAGGCTTGAGAGCGAATCTCTCAAGCCTCTTTGCTTTTACTGCTCACCGCTCACTGGCTATGGAAGCTACACCAAGAAGTGGATGTGTTGTCAGAACCGCCTGCGGTAGCGGGCGGTCTCCAACCTTTACGAGAGACCGCCCGCTACCGCAGGCGGTTCTGACCTGCCCGCGCCGTCTGGTCGGTATCTTGGTGTGCGCGGCATATAGGCAAATCATTTCGTTATTTTGGACGCTGCCGGTGCCAGTCGGTGACGGACTGATAGAGGGCTGCGAGTTCGAGCAGGTCGCGTTCGCCCCACGCGGGGGCGATGAGTTGGAGGCCGGTCGGCAAGTTGTGTTGGCCGAAGCCGTTGGGGACGGAGATGGCGGGCACGCCGACGAGGTTGCTTGCGCCGATGGGCGAGGTGGCGGAGATGCCGGGCCAAGCCTGATCGAAAGTTTTGTCAACCGGATACGAGACGGTGGCGCGCGCGGGCGCGACGAGCAGGTCGTGTTTCTTAAACAGTTCGGCCCACGCCTTTCGCATCGGCGCGCGCAGGCGCATCGCGTGGAGATAATCAACGGCGGTGACGAGCGAGGCCGCATAGCCGCCGACGCGTCCCTGCGGCGAGGCGAGTTCTTTGACGCGCCCCGATTCGATGAGGTCGCGGAAGGCGCTCGCGCCCTCGGCGTCAACAATCGTCCCGACCGCCGGGCCGTAAGGGAAGTCCGGTAGCTTCACGTCCATTTCGACCGAGGCGAAGCGGCGCAGCACATCGAGCGAGTCGAGAAAATTTTTCCGCACCTCTGCTTGCGCCTTCTCAAAAGTGTCCTTTAACACACCGATACGCAATTTCTTCGCACGCCGCTTCGGACTGAGCAGTTGTCCAGTCGGAGAGTAGCGCGGGAGCGCGTCCGATGCGCGGGAGGTCGGGTCGAGCGGGTCGCGGCCCGCGATGGCTTGCAGCACAAGGCCACAGTCGAGCGCCGAACGGCACATGGGGCCGAGCTTGTCGAGCGTCCAGCACAAGGCCATCGCGCCGTGGCGTGAGACGGCGCCGTAGGTCGGCCTCAATCCCGACACGCCGCAGAAGGCCGCGGGCGTGATGATCGAGCCGCTCGTCTCCGAGCCGATGGCGAACGCCACGCAGCCGGCGGCCACCGCCGCGCCCGGCCCCGACGAAGAGCCGCCGCTCCAAAAGCCTGTGTTCCACGGCGTGCGGCACGCGCCCGTCAGCGATGCATCAGCTTGGTTGTAGCCCATGCCGCCCGCCAGCTCGACCATCGCCAGCTTGGCGACGAGCACCGCTCCCGCTTCACGAAGCTTGCGAATGACGGTGGCGTCGAAGTCGAAGCGCTGATCCTTGTAAGGCGCGGCGCCCCACGTCGTCGGCGCTTCGCGTGTGGCGAGCAGGTCTTTAGCGCCGTAGGGAACGCCGTGCAGCGGGCCGCGCCAGCGCCCGCCCCTGATCTCGCGTTCGGCTTCGCGCGCCTCTTTGAGCGCGGTCTCGCGCATCACGGTCGCCACCGCGCCGAGACGCTTGCCCGTCGTCTCTAATCTTTCGAGGCAGCCTTCGGCCAGTTCGACGGGCGAGATTTCGCGGCGGCGAAGGCGCGAGGCGAGTTCGCTGATGGGCAGGAAGAAAGTATCGTCCGGGAGCATTGGCAAACCTCACGAAAAGGAAAATCTCGGCGCATGCAGTCCGAATCGAGCAGATGGCTGGTGCTATTTCACCACGGAGACACAGAGGACACAGAGCGAGCACGGAGATTTGAAATCTGAAACCCTCTGTGCAACCTCTGTGTCCTCCGTGTCTCCGTGGTGAATATCAACTCGCGTTGCCCTCAAGCACGAAGAAACCTTCCACCGGCGCGCGTCCTACTTCATCGTCATCAGCGCGGCCATGATCTCGATGCCGTCCCAGAGATTTTGCAGGCGGATGTTCTCGTTCTCGGCGTGCTGGTTGTTGTCGTAGTTGGCGATGGGGACGGTGACGAGCGCCTCCGTGCCGAGCGTCTCGTTGAAGATCGAGAGCGGCAGGCTCCCGCCGCTCGTCGGCAGGCGCACGACCGGTTGCGCGGAGACGGCCTCGACGGCCTCGACGACGGCGAGCGCGATGGGCAAGTCCATCCGCGTGCGTTGCGCGTTGTAACCGCCGGAGCGGTGGATGACCTTGGCGATGAGCGGATGCTTCAGGCGCTCTTCGTCGGTCGGTTCGTGTTCGACGACATGGAAGCCCTGCCGACGAATGTGCGCGACGAGGCGCTCGAACTGGCGGCGGTAGTCGTTGCCTTTGACGAGGCGGAGGTCGAGCACGGCGGTGGCGGTCGTCGGGATGACGTTGCGCGCGAGCGCGCCCGTCTCGGCGCTCGTCATGCCGTTGATGTTGAGCGATGGCAGGTTGATCGCTTCGAGCAGGCTCCGGCCTTCGCCTTCGGTGCGCGCGAGGCCGAGTTGGGCACGCACCTCGTCGTCGTAGTCCGGCGCTTCGGCGATGGCGCGGCGCTCAAGCTCGCCCAAAGCTTCGGCGTCATCATACCAGCCGGCGATCTGCACGCGCCCCTTCTCATCCTTCATCGAGGCGAGCAGGCGCGCGAGCGTCATCGCGGGGTTGGGCGACCAGTTGCCGTAGTGGCCGCTATGCAACGGACGGCGCGCGCCGTAGACGGTCACGTCCACGTTCGTGTCGCCGCGCACGCCGAAGACGACCTGCCTGCGGCCCGACTGGTGGACGGGGCCGTCGCAGATAATCCACGCGTCGGCTTGTAAGAGCGGCTTGTGCGCCGCCAGTATCTCGGCGAGGTGCGGCGAGCCGGCCTCCTCCTCGCCCTCGAAGAAAAACTTGATGTTCGACGTGGGCTGTATCCCTGAAGCACGGAGCGCGTCGAAGGCGGTGAGGATGGCGAAGACGCCGGCCTTGTCGTCCGAGGCCGAGCGCGCGTAGAGACGCCATTCCGGATTGATGGCCTCGCCCGGTTTCGGAAATGGAATGAGCGCGCCGCCTGATTCGAGCGAGGACGAGCGCAGGGCGGGCTGCCACGGACTCGTGCCGTTCCACTTTTGCGGGTCGGTCGGCTGGCCGTCATAGTGTGCATAGAGCGCGAGCGTGCGCGCCGCGCCGGGCGCTTTCCACTCGCCGTAGACGACAGGCGGGGCCGCCGGGTCTTTCGCTTCGAGCAGGCGCGGCGCGAGTCCGCGGCGGCGCATCATCTCGGAGAGGTGCGCGGCGTTACGGCGGATGCTCTCGCGGTCGGAGGCGACGTTCGGGATCGAGAGTAGTTCGACGAACTCAACGAGGAGGCGATGCTCGTTGGCGCGGCGATACTCACGGACGGCGTTGAACGTGCCTCCTGTCTGGAACAGAAATGACGTAACGAGAAGCACCGGAAGCAGTTGGTTCATGTATGTGTCTGCCTTCTCACTTGAACGTAGCGGGCGCGAATTTCAACGCAGAGGGCGCGGAGAGTCGCGGAGGGCGCGGAGAATGCTTTCGCGTCCTCCGCGTATTCTCCGCGTGTTTTGCGCTGAAGCCTCTTGCACCTTTGCGCGATATGACAAAGCACTATGCCCCGAAGACGAAATCCGGCTCATCCGAATTTTTGAGCTTGAAATCACCGAGGGCTTTCGCGGCGCGCACGTTGCCGCCGAGGTCGCGCCGGACGCGCTCGAACTCTTCCGCCGAAATGTGTTCGCCGAAACGCGCGCGCGCCACCGCCTCGTAAGCCTCGGCCACGGGCGAGGGCGGTGGCTGTTGCGGCGTCGGTGTAGGCTGTGGGCCGGGCGGCGCCTTCGACTCTTTCGGCGCGGCGGGCCTCTCCTGCGCGGCGACGACCGCCACCGGGGCGGCGACGACCGCTGCCGCCAGCGACTTTGTAAACCGCCGCCGCGATGTTTTTGCGGCAGCCTCGGTGCGCTCCTCTTTCTTCATCGGTTTCCTTTCTTACGGTCTCGTCGCTATGCGCCTCATTTATTCTTCGGCTTCTTCGGCTTGACGGCGCCCGCCGTGTCGTTGTGGCGATTCTCCTGTGCCAGCACGTAGGCGGTTCTGCCCTGCTTGTCCAGAAGGTTGGCGTCGGCCCCTGCATCGAGCAGAAGCTTGGCGTTCTCCTTGTGCCCGCGCATGGCGGCGAACATCAGCGCGGTCTGTCCGTTGTTGTCGGCGAGATTGATGTCTGGTCGCTCAGTCAGCAGATATTTCAGGAAAACCTTGTCCGGTTTCTCAGCCGCCATCATCAGCAGTGTGCGCCCCGCGCCGTTCCGCTCATCCACGGGCGCGCCGGAGGAGAGCAGCAACTTGACGACATCCTGCGCGCCGCTTTCGCCCGCGAGCGTCAGCGCCGTGTCGCCCGCGTCATTGCGCGCGCCGAGCGTCGCGCCGGCGGTGAGCAGATACTGGACGAAGTTGACGCGGCCCGTGGAAGTTCCGAGCATGAGAAGTGTTGTGCCGTCGCGCGTCTTCTCGTTCACGGAGGCGCCCGCGTCGAGAAAGACTTTGACCGTTTCGGTTGAGCCGCGGCGCGTGGCGGCGATGAGCGCCGCGCGCCCGTCCGCGTCCGTCGCCTTCGCGCCCGACATGAGCAGTAGGCGCGCGGTCGGAGCGTCCGATGCCTCCG
>JBGTBQ010000166.1:0-19986 GCA_041749275.1 Pyrinomonadaceae bacterium
GCTCAGTTGACGAAGCGGCGGAGGCGGATGCTGATGGCGAAGCCGATGGCGACCGAGGTGGCGAGGATGGCGGAGAGGCCGGCGCTCATCAGCGGCAGCGGCACGCCGATGACCGGCACGATGCCGAGCGCCATGCCGACGTTGATGAGTATTTGAAACGCGAGGCCGCCGACAATCGCCATGATGACGAGCATCCCCGTGCGGTCGGGCGCGCGTCGCGCGCCGTGAATCAGTTTCGTCAGTAGCACGGCGTAGGCCAGCAGCAGCAGCACCGAGCCGATGAAGCCCGTATTCTCGGCGGTCACGGCGAAGATGAAGTCGGTGTGCGGTTCGGGCAGGAACTTGAGTTCACTCTGCGAGGCTCCGCCCGCCTTGTCCGAGCCGTTCACGCCGCCCTTGCCGACCGTGACGATGGACTGCCACGTGTGATAGCCGTAGCCGCGCCGGTCCGCGTTCTCCGGGTCGAGGATGACGTTGATGCGCTCCTGCTGATAGCTCTTGATCGCTCCCGTCTCGACGCCGACGACGTAGGCCGCCGGCACGGCCACCGTCCCGACGACGAGCGCCGCGACGACGAGCCACATCCGCACTGATGACAGAAAGAGGACGACCGCCAGCAGCGGGATGTACGTGAGCGCCTGCCCCGCGTCCGGCTCAAGCAGAATCAGCGCCATGGGCAGCGCGAGGATGAAGCCGCCCATCACCGTCTCCTTGATGGTCAGCACGGATTGGCGCGGTCTGCCGAAATAGCGCGCGAGCATCAGCACCGTCGGGATTTTCATAAACTCCGACGGCTGAAACTGGCCGAGTCCGGGCACGCCGATCCACGCCCGCTGCCCGTTGATCTTGAGGCCGATGCCGGGGAACAGGACAATCACCAAAAGGAACAGGCCGAAAATGTAGAAGGCCGGCGCGAAGTGGACGAGCTTGCGATAGTCCGTGAAGGCGACCGAGAGCATCACGGCGAGTGAGATGCCGAGGCCGATCAACTGCTTCTTCCAGTATGTCGCTTCGGGCTGCGCGTTGTAGATCATCCACGTCCCGAAGATGGCAATCGCCACCGCCAGCAGCGTCAGCAGCCAGTCGAAGTCGCGCAGTCGGCGGTGTTCTAAAATTGCAACCATAAAAATAGAGGTCACAGGTCAGAGGTCAGAGAAGACAGATTTTTACCTGCCTCTAACTTCTGACCTCTATCGCGCGGCGACATGTTCCGGCTTCGGCTTGGGCGCGATGTCCGGGTAATGTTTGCCGACGTAAACATCGTAGACGGCGCGCACCGCCGGGGCGGCGTAGGTGCCGCCGAAGCCGACGTTCTCGACGAGCGCGATGGCCGCGATCTCCGGTTTGAAGGCCGGGGCGAACGAGACGAACCATGCGTGGTCTTTGTTCGCGCCCACGTCCTTGCCCAGAGAGACGACCTGCGCCGTGCCGGTCTTGCCGGCGATCTCGAAGCCCTCCATCTTGATGCGCCCGCCCGTGCCGCCGGCGTTGACCACATCCGACATGCCGTGCATGACGAGTTGGTGATTATCAACCGAGAGCGGAACGATCTTCGGAGCGGGGCGGTCGAACCCGACCGCGACGCGCTCTTTGTGCTGGACGACGCCGGCTTCGTTGACGACGGCGGCGACGGCCTTCGCCTCTTGCAACAGATGCGGGACGTAAATCTTACCGCCGGCGCCGATGCCGGCGACCGCGCGGAGCATCGCCAGCGGCGTGACAAATTCATGCACCTGTCCGAACGAGGCGTAGACCGTGTCTATGTCGCGCCATTCGGGGTCGGCCTTGTTGAAGCGGCGCTTGAACTCGCGCGAGGGCGTCCAGCTTACCAACTCGCGCGGCAGGTCAACGCCCGTCTTCTTGTTCAACTCCCAATCGTCCACCATCTTCTGGATGCCTTCCAGCTCCATCTTGAGGCCGAGGCGATAGAAGTAGCCGTCGCACGAGACGCGAATCGCGTAGCGCACGTCGGGCGAGCCGTGGTGCCCCATGCAGCGCGTGAACTTGTTGCCAATGGTGATGCCGCCGCCGCACACGAGGTTCGAGTGCTTGATGGAAATCGCGCCCTGTTCGAGTCCGGACATCGCCATCGGAATCTTCCACGTCGAGCCGGGCGGGTAGCGTCCCTTGATGGCGCGGTTGAAGAGCGGGTTGCGCGTGTCTTTCAAGAGGGCGCTGGCCTCGCGTCGGCCCGCGGGCGTGCTGATGCGTTGCGAGAAGAGATTCGGGTCGAAAGTCGGGTGCGAGGCCAGCGCCATGATCTCGCCGCTGTTCGGGTTCATCGCCACGATCACGCCGCGCTTCGAAGGCGTGTTGGCGAGATACTTCTCGGCGGCCATCTGCATCTCGAAATCAATCGTCGTGACGAGGTCTTGGCCGGGCTGCGGCGGCACAACCTCAAGCTCGCGCTGGATGCGTCCGCGGCTGTCAACCTCGACCTTGCGAAAGCCGTCGCGCCCGCGCAGGAGCCGGTCGTAGTAGGACTCCAGACCCTCCTGTCCGATGATGTCGCCGGCATGGTAAGCATTCTCCGTGAAGTCCTTGTACTTCGGCTGCTTCAACTGTTCGGAGCTGATTTCGCCGACATAGCCGAGAACGTGCGCGAGCACGCCGTCGTCCGGATAGCGGCGTTGCGGCTGCTCGCGGATGCTGAGCATCGGGAACTCCAGCATGTGCGCCTCGACCCACGCGATGTCGGCGGAGGTCGCGCCCTCCTTGATCGTGACCGGCTCGGAGGCGGGCTGTGATTTCATCTGCTCGAAGCGCTCACGCAGGATGTCCCCGTCAACCATGAGACTTTCCGAGAGCGGCTCGATGAGCGGCTTGAGCAGCGCGTTGTAATCTTTCGCCTTCAAGTCTTCGCGCGAGAGGATGACGTTGAAGGTCGAGCGCGAGTCAACGAGGAGCTTGCCGTTGCGGTCGAAGATGGCGCCGCGTGGGGCCGGGATGCGGAGCAGCCGGATGCGCTGGTTCTCGGCGCGCTCGGCGTAGTATTCGCCGTTCACGATCTGCAAGATGTAAAGCCGCACGCCGAGCACGATCAGAATGGCGATCACGATTCCGTGAATGATCGTCATCCGCATACGTAGGTTCTGTGTGTCGTCTTCAAATTTCATAAGGCAGATATCGGATGTCAGATGTCAAATGTCAGATGTCGGATATTGGATATTGGATGCTGGCAAGTAGATGGTCGCTGCTGACCGGCATCCAACGTCTCACACCGACATCTGCTCTTCAATGCTTCCGCCGTGGCAACCCGCGGCGCGCGATGCGGCGGCGGAAGGCGAACTGGCGTCGCGTGCGGGCTTGGTCGCTGAAAAGAACGTCGAGCGCGTAGGCGATGAGCGTGCCCACGACGGTTGTCCAGAGGACATGGAAGGCCATGGTCTCGGCGAACGCGCCGCCCGTGGGCGACCCCGGCGTCTGGCCGAGCAGCCGGTGGATCAGCACGTAGACCGCCGAGTCGAAGGCGGCGGCGCCCGCCAGCACCGGGATGCGGAGCAGCGGGTTGTCAAGCATGATGCGCGTAATGATGGCCGCGATCAGATAGGCCGTCAGCGTCTTTGAAAACCCGTTCGCGCCGAGCAGCCCGCTGCTCAAGACATCCGTCGCCAGCCCCGCCACCGTCCCGATCATCACCGCCAGCACGGCGTCGCGCCGCAACGCGAAATAGACCACCACGATGAGCGGCAAGTCGGCGTACACGAGCGGCGGCCACAACCCCCGCAGACTAGACTGCAACACCACGGCCAGCGCGACGCAAACGGCGATCTTCAACTTCATATACAGAGAGTCTGGAGCTTGGAGTCTGGAGTCTGAAGTCAGGAAACTGTCGTTGGTTCTGGCTCCAGACCCCCAGACCCCAGACTATTTCTTCCCCTTGTCAACGTTCGGTAGCGCCCGCTCCGAAGCAGTGCGCGGGGGCGGACGGTACTGCAAGACGGCGACCTCTTCGAGCGAGTCAAGCCGCGCGCCGGGGCGAACGAAGATCGTGTGCGGCGTCGTCGCCGAGCCGTCGCGCTTATCTACCACCGTGCCGACGTTCAGTCCCGGTGGATAGATACCGTCCTGGCCCGTGGTAACCACATAGTCGCCGATGTTGACGGGTTCAAGACCCGACACGTAGCGCATCTCAAGCAGCCCGTTCTTGCCATAGCCGCGCACCGAGCCGATGGCGTTCGATCCGCCGAGTTGTCCGACGACCGCGCCCGCCGCCGAGCGCTCGTCCGTCAGTAGCATGACCTGCGCCGAGATGGGGCCGACCGCGACGACACGCCCGACGATCCCTTCCGGAGTGGCGACCGGCATGTTTACGTCCACGCCCTGCAACGTACCGCGATTGAGGTGGACCGAGTTGAACCAGACCGAAGGGTCGCGCGCGATGACGAGCGCCGGGACGACGCCGTAGCCCGCGCCCTCTTTGAAGTCCAGCAGCTTTTTCAACCGCTCGTTTTCGTCGCGCGCCTGCCTCGCGTCGCGTAACTCGTTCTCGGTCTCGGCGAGACGCCGCTTCAATCCTTCGTTCTCGGCGGACGCATTCCACAAATTGCCGATGCGTTCGAAGAAGCCCCGCCCCGCCCCGCCGATGCCTGTCACGCCCCGTTGAAAGGGCGAGATCGCGCTTTGCGCCCACACGCGGATGACGCGCTGCTTCGTCACCGCGTCGCGCGCGTCCCATGTCATCAGGCCGAGGTTCCCGGCCAGCAGGATGACGAGCCACACGGGCGCGCGTTGCCGTATCTCTCTCTGTGTGCTCCTGACCATACAAACTCAGTCCGGCGTCTGAGCTGAAAACTGTTTCCAGACTTCAGACTTCGCAGACTCCAGACTTCTTATCCGTCAAGGCTCTTACATCCCGGAGACCATCGTGTTGTCCCACTTGACGCGCTTGAGGAGGTCGAAGTCCGAGAGCATCTTGCCGGCGCCGAGCACGACCGAGGAGAGCGGGTCGTCGGCGATGGAGACCGGCAGGCCCGTCTCTATCGAAAGGCGCTTGTCGAGATTCTTGAGGAGCGCGCCGCCGCCCGTCAGCACGATGCCGCGCTCGACGATGTCGGCGGAAAGTTCCGGCGGCGTGCGCTCCAAAGCGACGCGCACGGCGTTGATGATCGTCGCCACCGAATCGGCCAGCGCCTCGCGCACCTCCTCGTCATTGATGGTGATCGTCTTCGGAATGCCTTCGATGAGGTTTCTGCCTCGCACGTCCATCGAGAGCGGTTCGTCGAGCGGGAAGCCGGAGCCGAGTTCGATCTTGATGGCCTCGGCGGTGCGCTCGCCGATGAGCAGGTTATATTTGCGCTTGATGTACTGCGTGATGGCCTCGTCCATCTCGTTGCCGGCGACGCGCACGGCGCGCGAGTAGACGATGCCCGACAAACTGATGACGGCGATGTCGGTCGTGCCGCCGCCGATGTCCACGATCATGTTGCCGTGCGGCTCCGTGATGGGCAGCCCCGCGCCGATGGCCGCGCACATCGCCTCTTCGACCAGATAGACCTCGGAAGCTTTCGCGCGGTAGGCCGAATCTTCGACCGCGCGGCGCTCGACCTGCGTGATCTCGGATGGGATGCCGATGACGACGCGCGGGCTGACCCACGTCTTGCCGTTGTGCGCCTTGCGGATGAAGTGTTGGAGCATCTTCTCCGTAACTTCAAAGTTGGCGATCACGCCGTCCTTCATCGGGCGGATGGCGACGATGTTGCCGGGCGTGCGGCCCAGCATCTCTTTGGCCTCTTTGCCGACGGCTTCGGGCAGGTTGGTGACTTTGTTGATGGCGACGATGGAAGGCTCGGAGACGACGATGCCGCGTCCTTTCGCGTAGACGAGCGTGTTAGCCGTGCCGAGGTCAATCGCCAGATCGCTGGAGAAAAGACTGAAGAGTGATTTGAATGCCATTCGTTACTGTTCCGTACCTCTCGGTTTCATTGCGCGTAATAATTCCGGAAAAAGTTGAGCACGAGGGTCGTCCGTGCGTGTCACGCTCGTCTGGCGCTCAGGCCATGACGAGGTTCGACAGGCCGGACCGACCCCTGCTCTCAAAAGGAACGCGCGGGCGAACCCCTTAAGATACACCGAAGTGGCGCTGGTTTGCTAACCGCGAGAACCCGTCGAGGAGGGTCGCGCCAGAAAGGCAAAAGCACAGCACTAACGGGACTTGTGACACTGCCGGGCGGGGGGATTGCTAAACTGGACAACTCCGATATTGCTTTACAGCATGAGGCGCGAAATGTCTACAACTTTTTACACGATGCTAAATCGAAACTTACGAGATTGGGACAGAGAGAACCATTATCCACGGACCCACCCGAAGCGACACGAACCAACCACACGAAAGATGGGTGCTGTTTCGTGTCGCTTCGGGTGGTTTCGTAGATCAGCTTTTTTGCTTGTGTGCCAATCTCGTCAGGACTGATTTAGTGCTCCGGTTATCAAAATAACTGAAAGAATTGTCCAAAGGTCACACGGGCGAGCACAGGCCAGATGCTGAAAACGATGAAGCTCACAAAGGCGAGCGGCAGGTTGATTGTTTTATAGATGCTGCCGGTGTAAAACGACGACACGATGTTGAAGGTGATGTAACACGAAAGAAAGCCGACGAAGTACAAGCTCAACCCGCGCCAGAAGGGCCGGCTCACCGCGAGGTCTTGAACCACCAGCGCGGCGAAGGCCGACCATCCGACTTGCAGAAAGCCACTGACAGCCACGTTCGAGTTTACGTAAGCGTCGGCATGGTCATAAATGTTTACCTTGAAAAACCGATGAATCCCATTGAGCAACATGGTAGCCACAACAAATGTGACCCAAAAGATGACATAACCCTGAGCCATGCGAAACGCCAGTATCTGACTGCCCAGAGGCCACAGCAGCAAAGCCATCAGCGCGAGAAAAACCATGTTCAGGACGATTGCGAAAAGAAGTTCGTAAAGCCCTTTCTGATCCTCATGCATGAGCCATCTCAGAAGCTCTCTCATACATTTTCTCCGGGGCCGAGGTTCGGGATATTCACAACCGCAAGCGGTCACGCGCGGTACTTTGGTGTGGCTCCTCGATTGTACTGCTTCGTGGCTGCAAAAGTGTCTACAACTTTTGACGGGAACCGGCTGGATTTTATAATCCGGCACAGTCGGGGTAAAATCCCATCGAGCCACACGTCCGCAATCGTTACCGACCCAATCCGGAGGAAAAACAGATGTCCACCCAAGCCGCCGAGCAAGCAGCGCTCCGCACGTCCGCCCGACCGGGCAAATTTAGAACAAGTTTCATTAACCGACTCTCGGTTTCTCTGAGATTCACCTTCGCCGCTTGCCTCGTCTTGTTGGCGGCGCTCGGCGCGCTCGCGCAGACGACCTATAAGAAGCCGCCCCGGCAAGTGCTCGACGTTTTGAACGCGCCGGTGTCGCCGGTAGCCTCGATCAACCCGACGCGCGAACACATGCTGCTGTTGACGGGCGTGCGCTACCCGCCGATTTCGGAACTGGCGCAGCCGATGCTCCGGCTCGCGGGGCTTCGCATCAACCCGAACACCTCGGGGCCGCACCGTGGACAATATTTCGTGGCCCTCTCGGTCAAGAGAATTTCCGACGGCGCGGAGACGAAGGTCACGCTGCCCGCCGGAGCGCACGGCGGCATTCCGGTTTGGAGCGCCGACGGCAAGCAGTTCGCGTTCACCAACACCACGCCCGCCGGCATCGAGCTGTGGGTCGGCGAGACGGCGACGGCGAAGGTGCGACGCCTGAAGGGCGTTGCGGTCAATGCTGTCTACGGTGAGCCGTTGCAGTGGATGCCCGACAACAAGACTCTACTCGTGCAGCTCGTCCCTTCGAAACGCGCGGCGGCGCCCGTCGCGCCGGGCGTCCCCACGGGACCGAACGAGCAGGAGAGTATGGGCCGCGCGACCGGCACGGCCACGTATCAGGACTTACTGAAAAATCCGCACGATGAAGATTTGTTCGACTACCATGCGACGACGCAACTCGCGCTCGTTGACGCCGGGGGCGGCAAGGTGACGCCGCTCGGACAGCCCTCGATCTTCGAGGAGGTTGCGCCCGCGCCCGATGGCAAGCACCTGCTGGTCGCGCGCGTCCACCGGCCATACTCATACCTGCACCCGGCCTTCGCGTTCCCGAAGGAGGTCGAGGTGTGGGACACCTCCGGCAAGCTGGTGCACAAACTGGCAAGCGTGCCACTGGCCGATCAGGTGCCGCTTCAGGGCGTCCGCACCGGCCCGCGCGCCTACCAATGGCGAGCGACCGCGCCGGCCACGCTCGTCTGGGCCGAGGCGCTCGACGGCGGAGACCCCAAGAAGAAGGTCGCGCACCGCGACCGCTTGATGATGTTGAAAGCGCCGTTTACGAGTCCGGCCACCGAGCTTTTCAAAGTCGAGCACCGTTACTCCGGCGCGCTGTGGGGCGAGAAGGACGGCACGCTCTTCGTCACAGACTTCGACCGCGACAAGCGCTGGACGCGCACGCAATTGATTGACGCCGACAACTCGCAAACGGCGGCGCGCACGATTTTTAGCCGCAGCATCAACGACCAGTACGGCAACCCCGGCACGCCCGTCACGCGCACGCTGCCGACCGGCCACCGCGCCGTGCTCCAACACGGCGACGCGATCTATCTCGCCGGAGCGGGCGCAACCCCGGAGGGCGACCGCCCCTTTCTCGACCGTTTCAGTCTCGCCACGCTCAAGAGCGAGCGCCTTTTCCGCAGCGACGCCGACGCCTACGAGACCTTCGTCGCGCTGCTCTCGGACGATGCGCGCCAGATCGTCACGCGGCGCGAGCGCCCCATCAATCCCGCGAACTACTATGTCCGCACGCTCGGCGGCGACACGGCGGCGCTGAAACCGCTCACTGACATCAAAGATTCGACGCCGCAGCTTCAGGGCATCAAGAAGCAGCTCGTCAAATACAAACGAGCCGACGGCGTTGACCTCTCGTTCACGCTTTATCTACCGCCCGGCTACAAGGAGGGCACGCGGCTCCCCACGGTCGTCTGGGCCTACCCGCTCGAATTCAACGACCCCGGCACGGCGGGACAGGTCACAGGCTCGACGCAGCGTTACAACTCCATCATCGGCTATTCGCACCTCTTCTTCCTGCTCGAAGGCTACGCGGTGCTCGACAACACGACGATGCCTATCGTCGGCGACCCGCGGACGATGAACGACACTTACGTCGAGCAGATCGTCTCGAGCGCGAAGGCGGCGATTGACAAGGGCGTCGAGTTGGGGGTGACCGACCCCGAACGCGTCGGCGTCGGCGGCCATTCCTACGGCGCTTTTATGACGGCGAACCTGCTCGCGCATTCCGACCTCTTCCGCGCCGGCATCGCACGCAGCGGCGCCTACAACCGCACGCTCACGCCCTTCGGCTTCCAGAGCGAGCGCCGCACGATCTGGGAAGCTCCTGAAACCTATATCAAAGTCTCGCCCTTCATGGTCGCGCACAAAATCAACGAGCCGATTCTGCTCACGCACGGCGAGGCGGACAACAACTCCGGCACCTTCCCCATCCAGTCCGAGCGTCTCTATCAGGCCATCCGCGGGACGGGCGGGACGGTGCGCCTCGTCACGCTCCCGCTCGAATCGCACGGCTACGCCGCCCGCGAGTCAACCGAGCACACGCTCTACGAAATGATCTCGTGGTTCGACAAGTACGTGAAGAACGCGCCCCCGCGCGGCAAGAGGGAAGAGACGACGGAAAAGTAGGCGGCAGGCTGTGGCCGGTAAAAGAAAGAGGCTTGAGATTCATCGTCTCAAGCCTCTTTCTTTTTCGGTTCTTACCGGCCACTGCCTGCTGCCCGCTACTACGTCGTTTCGGCGGCGAAGCGGATGCAGTTCTTGCGCGCGGCCTTCGCTTCATACATCGCGGTGTCGGCGGCGGCGATGAGTTGTTGCGGCGATTGCGCGTGGATGGGAAAGGTGGCGATGCCGAATGAAGCGGTCAGCGAGAGGCGCAAACTTCGCCCCCCCGTGAAGTTGTGGCGGGAGATGCGCTCGCGGACGCGCTCGGCGACGCTGGCGGCGTGTTCGAGGTTGGTCTCCGGCAGGACGATGACGAACTCATCGCCGCCGTAGCGCGACAGCACATCCGTGTCGCGCACCGAAGCGAGGATGACCGCCGCCATCTCCATCAGAACGTGCGAGCCGACGAGGTGACCGTGCTGATCGTTGATCTGCTTGAAGTTGTCGAGATCAATGAACATCGCCGTCACGGTCGAGCCGTAGCGGCGCGCGCGTTTCAGTTCGCCGATCAGATACTGGCGCAGGAAACGCGCGTTGTGGAGCTTCGTCAGGTCGTCGGTTTGCGACAAGCGCTCGGCTTCGGCGATGCGGACGACGTTCGTCAGCGCCGCGGTCATTGGGAGTGAGAGCGCCGACAGAAGCGAGGCTTCGGCGTCCGAGAAGGCGTGCACCTCCGCACCCTCGCGCACCGCTTCGAGGACGCCCGTCACGCGGTCGCTGCTGATGAGCGGCACGGCGATGGTACGGCGCGCGCCCTCCTTTCGACGGACAGTCTCGGCGTCAGCGACCGCCGCGCAGGCGGCCTCGCTCTCCGCGCCGGCGAGCGCCAGCGCATCGCCCATCAGCGCTTTGCGCCAATCGCCTTCGGGAATCGCGCGCTCGCTCGCCGTCAGGCCACGCGCGGCCAGCGGCTCGAAGGTTGTCTCCTCGCGCCGGCCCGTCTCGCTCACAAGATAGATCGTCCAGCGGTCGGCACGGATGAGCGAGGCCAGACCCGCGAGCGCCGTCGAGGCGGCGCCCTTCTGGTCGGCGGCGAAGTGCAGCGACGCCACCATCTCGAAGGCCGCCCGCAGCAACTCCGTGCTGAGTTGTTCGGGCAGGAGCAGGCTCGATGGCGTGACATCCGATGCGGCTTCGTGGATGAACTCCGGCGCATCGTTCGGGTCGCGGACTCCTGTGGGGCCGCCCATTTCAATCTCGCGCAGCAAGTCCGGGAGCCGCGCCGGTTCGTCGGCCACGGCATCGAGGCCGAGCCGCTTGAGCGTCTTGGCGTCAAGCCTTCGCACGAGCGAGCCTGAGAGGCGCTCGTCGAGCGAAATACACAGGCACCCCACGAGCGGCACTCCGGGCCACTCCGAAGCCAACCGCGTCACGGCGGCGTGAAGCGCAGCCACCTCCATCCCACTCTCAACTTCAAGGACGACAGCAACCGGGGGCTTCCCATCCTTCAACCTTTCCGCGCATAACTCGCGGTTCGAGTCCGCTCCGTCCACGCCGTTCTCCGCCATGACGCAAATCCCCGCCTCGCGCAAAGCTCCGAGGAGCCTGCCCGACGGGGCGTCGTCTTCGCTGTAGAGGATTACGTGCGTCATATAGAGAAGCAATCAGCCGTCTGCGATCAGCGGTTAGCCGGTAGCCGATTCGAAGCAGTTGGAGCTGCGTGCTGACGGCTGATTGCTGATCGCTATTTCATCCGCTCGCCTTGAAGGGAACGCGGGTCGCGCTACGGTTTCCCTGTGCATCCTCCGCCTCAAGGTTGACTTCGCGTGTGCCGGGCGGCGCGTTGATCTGAAGTTGGAAGAGTCCGTCGCGGGCGGCGAGCGTGTCGCGGCCCGCGTAGCGCACCGTGTTGCCGGGCTGCGTTCGGCCTCTGATGAGGTAAATCTGCCCCGCCACGTACTCGACCGTCACATCGCTGATGCTGACGTTCTGGCCCGTGCCGCCCTCGGCGACGACGATGAATTTTTGCGGGTCGCTCCAGTCGCTCGCCTGTCCCGACGAAGCCATCGCGCGCACGCGCCAGAAGTAGTTCCCCTGTCGAAGGTCGTTTACGTTGAACTCGGTCGTCTGAAGCTGGTCGCGCTCGATGACCTTGCCCGCCGCGACGAAGAAGGGCGAGGTGGCGACCTCGACGCGATAGTGCGCGACGTTACCCGATGCCGGTCGCTGCCAACGCAGGGCCACGTTCGTCGAACCGCCGCGGCGCATGGGGAGGCGTTCGAGGTTGCGCGGCGCGGACGGCACGGGCATATCCAGCAGCCGTTCCTTCTGCGCGATGCTGCCCTGCTGCGTGACGGCGGCATACTCACCGCTCTTGAGCGTCGTTACATCGCCGCTCCGCGT
Organism: Pyrinomonadaceae bacterium; assembly: GCA_041749275.1. Lineage (GTDB taxonomy): Bacteria > Acidobacteriota > Blastocatellia > Pyrinomonadales > Pyrinomonadaceae > JBGTBQ01. Next base: position 12,092 of record JBGTBQ010000166.1, read on the forward strand.
ACTGGTCTCGACGGCGCCGGTGCTGACGCGGATGGCCTCGGTCTTATCATCGCGCACGTCGAAGCTGGCGTTCGTTTCGGGGGCGAGGCGGCTTTCGGTGGACTGCGTGCCGACGATGTTCTCGGCGCCTTCGGGCTGATGTTCGGTGCGGACGTTGATTTGGCCGCTCTCGACGGCGACTCTCACTTTCGTGTTCTTGCCGTTATCGTCGGCGGTGTTCTCGGCGATGGTGATGACGCTGTTGGGCTTGACGAAGAGCGTCGAGCCGTCGGCGAGCGTGATGCGCGCGCGCCCGTCCTCCTCGGTCTGCACGATGTCGCCGGGGTACAGGCGTGTATCGGCGCGGGCCAGCAGCACCTCGCGCGTCTGGGAGCGCACGACCTTGACGCCGCCCTCGAAGGAGATGAAGCGGGCGCCCGTCGGCACGCCGGTATCGCTCGCGTCGCTCTTGAAGGGGTTGCCGTGGAGCCAGACATAGACGCCCGCGCCGCCGGCCAGCAGCGAGAGGCCGATGAGAATAATGACGATATAAATAAGCCGCTTCGGGACAATCCACCACTCGACATCTTTGAAGCGGCTGACTTTGGTGACCATAATTGGGACGACGGGCGAACGGGAAAACTAGCGGGGCAGTTGGAAACGGGTCTGAGGTGTTCCAACTTCAGGCGGCGTCCGGAACGGCGTCGCCATTTAGGAAAGTAACACAACGGGAAGCGGCACTTCAAGAACTTAAAAACAAAAAGTGAAGGGCGCAAGTAGAGAGCGGATTCCTCTCCACTTGCGCCCTTCACTTTTTGTTCTGGACTTCTGTTTACCGTCTTTCAGGCAGACCCCGTTCGTCGCCGCCGAGCCGGCCCTGATGGTCGTCGAAGGGCGAGTCGAAACCTTCGGGCAACTCCAATTCGATTTGCGTCTCGGCCTGCTTCGGCCAGATGATCGAGGCCACGACCGACCCGATGAGGACGGCGGCGACGACGCCGAGCGAGATGATGATGATGCTCTCTTTGCCGAGATGCAGATACTTCTCGGCGAACCCTTCGGTGAGCATCTTGACGCCGACGAAGGCGAGCACGATGGAGAGGCCGATCTTGAGGTAGTGGAACTTCTCAAGCACCCCGGCGAGGAGGAAGTAGAGCGAGCGCAGGCCGAGGATGGCAAAGACGTTCGACGTATAGACGATAAAGGTGTTGGTGGTGATGCCGAAGATGGCCGGGATCGAGTCCACGGCGAAGACGAGGTCAGTGACTTCGACCGTAATCAGCACCAGCAGCATGAGCGTCCCCATCCGCCGCCCGTTCTGCTCGGTGAAGAACTTCTCGCCATCGTAGTGGCGCGTGATGGGGATGTAGCGCGTGACGAGCTTGATGACGGGGTTGTCCTCTGGCTGGACTTCCGTTTCGCCCTGCCGGAGCATCTTGATGCCGGTATAGATGAGGAAGACGCCGAAGAAGTAGATGATCCAGTGGAAGCGCTCGATCAACGCCGCGCCCACGGCGATCATCGTGATTCGCATGACGAGCGCGCCCATCACGCCCCAGAAGAGAACCCGGTGCTGATACTTGGCGGGAACTTTGAAATAAGAAAAGATCAGAATGAAGACGAAGAGGTTATCCACCGAAAGCGATAACTCGATGATGTAGCCGGTCAGAAACTCCAATCCGATTTGCCGTCCGAGCTTCCAGTAGACGCCCGCCGCGAACAGCATCGCCAGCGTCACCCACACGATGCTCCACACGACAGCCTCGCGGTACTTGATGACGTGGGCTTTCCGGTTAAGGACGCCGAGGTCCAGAGCCAGCATGAGCAGGATGAAGACGGCGAACCCTGCCCACGCCCAGATTGAGTAGTCCATAATGGATTAGATATATAACACAAACGGGAGCCGGGGGTCAGGAGCCGAGAGCTAAGGCTGGAAGCAGACGGCGGGAGCAGGAAGCAGGTAACAGAGATGTCGCTTTGATGGCTCGAATCCAGACTCGTAAATCTCGAATCGGAGCTTTCTTGACTGCTTCCTGCTCTCGCCGTCCGACTCCGCGCGTTTGCGCGCCCGCGCGCCCGTCCGTTACAATCCGCGTTTTGCGGAAGTCCCTCCGCGGCAATCATAATGAAAGCCGGATCGCCTTCGATGTCAAATTTGAGATTTCAAATCCGACATCCGCCGTCCGGGGAAGGTACCAAGAATGCTTAAGCTTTTTAGACGGCTGGAGAAGACGCGCAGCCTGATTATCATGCTCTTCGCCGCTCTTCTGGTCGTCGGCCTCGTCGTGGCGGGCGTCTTTACGCGCACGGGCACGGCCATCGCCAACCCGTTCAAGAGCAAGGAAGTGCTCGCCTCGGTCAATGGCGAGGAGATCACGGTCGCCGACCTCACGCTCCGCAAGAAGATGCGCGAGTCGCAGTTCGGCGGCCAGATCACGCTCGCGCAGTTGGGACTGACGGACGAGCGCGTGCTGGACGAACTGGTGCGCCAGAAGATTATGGTGCAGGAGGCCAAAAGGCTCGGCCTCAGAGCGTCGGACGCCGAAGTCTCCGACCTCATCCGTAATACTTTTAAAGACGCCTCCGGCAACTTCGACCTCAAGCGGTACAAGGAAGCGGTCACGCGGAATCTCGGCGGCGTCGCGCTCTACGAGAGTCAGGTGCGAGATGAGATTGCCGTGCAGAAGCTGCGCGCCTTTGTCACCGCGGGCGTGCAGGTTTCCGACCTCGAAGTGCAGCAGGACTTCGAGCGCCGCAACGCGGAGTTCGATCTCGTCTATGTCCCGGTCGTCCCCGCCGAGCTGGCGAAGAAAATCACTCCGTCGGACGAGGAGCTGCAAAAGTATTTCGAGGAGCACAAAACCGACTACCGCATCCTCGAACCGCAAAAGAAAATACGCTACCTCTATATTGACCAGACCAAGATTGGCGAGAAGCTCAACATCCCGGACGAGGAACTGCGGAAGGAGTACGAACAACTCAAACCGGAGAACAAGCAGGCGGGCGTCCGCGTCCAGCAGATCGTGCTCAAGATCGCACGCCCCGAACTCGATCAAGAGGTGCTCAATAAGGCGACCGGGCTGGTGGCGCGACTGCGCGGTGACAACAGAGACCTGACGACCACCGAAGAGGCGTTCGCCGAGATGGCGCGCGGCAACTCGGAAGACCCGGCGACGGCCAAGCAGGGCGGCTGGCTCCCCAATCCCGTGAAGAAGAACCCGAACAAACCGGACATCCTTCAGAGCACGCTTGAATGGCAGGAGGGTTACGTCGGCGATCCGCTGAAGACCGGCAACGCCTACTACATCTTCCGGCGCGGGCCGTCGGTGCCGAAGTCGTTCGAGGACGCGAAGCAGGAACTGCTCGTCTCCCTGCGTAACCGGCGCTCATACAGCGCCGCCGCCGCGCTCGCGCAACGCGCCGCCGAGCGCCTGAAGGCAACGAACAACTACACGGAGGTGGCGCAGGAGTTGGCCGCCGAGGCGAACATGAACCCGGCGGACATGATTAAGGAGACGCCCTACATCAAACCCGGCGACAGCGTGGCCGACATCGGCAGCAACCCCACCTTCGAGGAGGCCATCAAGCCGCTCGAAGAGCCGAACCAGATCGGCGACCGCGTCAGCATCAAGGGCGGTTTCGCCATCCCACAGCTATTGGAAAAGCGCGACCCGCCGTTCGATCCGCCGTTCGCGGACGTGAAAGACGGAGTAACGGAAGCCGTAAAGAACGAGCGTGCGAAGCAGCAGGTCGAACAGGCGGCGCGCGATCTGGCCGCCGGAACCGCGAAGGCCGAAGACCTGAAGGCCGCCGCCGAGAAGGCCGGGCTAAAGGCGGAGACCGAAGAGAAATATAAGCTCGGCTCCCCGCTCGGCACTGTCGGCGCCGACCCGGCTCTGGACTCCGCCGTCTACGCTTTGAAGGCGGGCGAGATCACGAAGACCCCGGTCAAGGTGGGCGACACGTGGGTCGTCGTTGGCGCGACCCGGCACAAAGAAGCGGACTTGACGGAGTTTGGCAAGCAGCGCACGCAACTCGTCGAGTCGGCGCTTGCGACGCGGCGCAACGAAGTCTTCGACGATTACATTGGCACCCACTATCGCCGCCTCGAACAAGCCGGCGAGATCGAGATCAACCGCGACACGCTGGCGAAGCTGGCGGAGTCGGAGGAGCCGCCCATCGCCGTCCCGCGCGCTCCCCGCGCCCCCATCAACATCCCGGCTCAGACAAAGTAAGGTCACAGGCAAAAGTAAAAAGGCAAAAGTGAAGAGGGCTGATCCTCTTCACTTTTGCCTTTCGCTTGTTTACCTGTGTCCTCTTCAGAGTGCGCGCAGAATCGCTGACAGTTCGTTTGCAGCGAGGTCGAGCCGGAGTTGAACGTCGTTGCCCTGCGCCGAAACCTTCATGTTTTTGATCGCGCCGCTCGCCAGTTGGCCGCGCTCGCCGGCCACCGAGAGCAGCGCGGGCGCGACCGACCTCACCGCATCAATCGTTCCGCGCAAACGCTGCGCGTCCTGTGCGTTCGCGGTTCCCAAAATCGTCAACACCTGAAAGCCCGTGCCGCTCATCCCGACCGTGCCTTGAAAACGGCGGATGGCGGCGATGCTCTTGTCAACCTCTGGCAGTCCCGTGTCGAGGTCTTTGAACGCGCCCGCCGGCACGTTGCCCGCGAAACCGAGGAGGGCGCCGGGCTGCCAAGCCGTATTGAGCAGCGCGCTGTCAACCTTGCCGCGCCCGCCCTGTGCGTCAATCGCCGCGCGCACCGCTTCGGGTTCGCCCACCGCGAGCGTGGAAGCGTCGAGCACCGCCATCGCCAGATCGCTCACACGCAACTTCACTAGACCGAAGAGCTTGATCCGGTCGTTGATGCTGAAGATATAGACGCTCTTCCCCGCGTGCTTCTGTTCGGAGAGCTTGCCGCCCGCCGCCGCGCGGCCCGCGGCGACGAGAGCCGCGGCGTCGAACTTTCCGCGCGCGACCGCAACCAGATGGTCAATCTTCGTCACCCCCTCGCGCGGGTTTGTCAGGCGCGCGCCGACGGCCAGCGTGTCGAACTGTCGCGCATCTATCCCCGTGCGTTGTTTGAACTGTTCGATGTCCGCGTTCACGCCGGCGATGCGCTGCGCGTCGTTGCCGAGCGCCCGCGGCACGGCCTCCGTCAGCAGCCGCTTGAGGTCGGCGACGAGCACCCCATCGGATGCCGGCAGCGGCGCGGCCCAGTTACGCGCGGCGGCGGTCTGCGTGGCGGCCCGGTTCGTGTTGCGCTTCGTTCGTGCGACGAGCGGCGCGGAGAAAACCGTCAACGCGACGACGAGCGCGACGAGCGGAGCGTAAATGTTCTTTCTCATTCCCTTAATCTTCACCTTTGTTGGAATTGACGGCGCAAAAAAACGCGCCTGTTGAAAACATTGCGGGGGAGAATCGTTTGGGGTTCGGATGCCCCGCGCGCATCACCGGGTTGGCCCGAAATCGGCGGCACGGTATAACTCACCTGCGCGCAATCAAACTCGCCAGATAATCATCCAACCTCTCTCTCATCATCTCATCGTTGAGATGGCTCACGCCAAACGCGGGCCAACCCTCGTAGACGCCCGGCGGGCCGGGCAGGATTTCAATGAGCGCGATCAAATCCCAGTACGGTTGATACTCGAAGCTCGCACCCGCCAGCGCTCGATAAGCGCCGAGGAACCTGTCCGCCGTGCTCACGCCATACAACTGCGCGAGGTTCAGACGACACCACGCCACGTCGAACCCGGCGGCCCCGCGACAAGCGTTGACCCAATCAACCACGCCGCTGACCTGCCCGTCCTGCCACATGACGTTGGTCGGATGGTAATCACGATGGATGAAGATTTCGCGCGCCAACGGCCTCGGTCCCGACACAATCTCGATGGCCCTTTCCCAATCTCGCGGAAACGCCGACCAGCGCGGCGGCGTGAGAGACGAGATGTCGTTATAAGGGAAGTAGCTCCACGGATGGTCGCTCGCGTCGAGCGCGTGGAAGGGAAGCACGGCTTCCGCGAGCCGGTGCAGCCAAAGGTCGAAATTCTCCGGCTTCAACTCGACGCGCCCCGCGAGCCGCGTCATCAGCGTCGCGGGAACGCCGCAACGCTCGCCGCTCTCATCGAACGCAACCAACTCCGGCGTGGGAACGCCAGCCCGCGCCGCCCGCATGAGACTCGCCGCCTCATGGCGCGCGAGGTCCGGCTCCAACTTCAGCCACTCCGCATTCACGAACCGGCGCAGCACCACGCCGAGACGACACCCCTCGTGATTGACATCAATGCTGTGCAGGACGGAAGAGGTCGCCCCGGCGAGAGGCTTGACGGATTCAATCGTCGCGCCCATGCCGACGGAGCGCGCGACCCAGCGTAGCGCCTCGGGCGGAAGTTCGTTGTGATGATCCGGGAGCGGTGTCATGCCTGCACGAAACGCTTACCTGCGAGACTGCACACTCACACCGAAAAGTTGATGAACCTCACAAACCGAGACAATATCGAACAGCGTCTTCAACTCTCTTCAGTGTGACGCCCGTGATTCTGCCGGCGGGATTACTGGAGAATCGTTGAGGGTCTAAAGAGCGAATCTGGAAGCAGAGGAATACAGTCTCCAACGGCAATCCGCTTTCCGCTGGGGACACGCGAACATTAGTCGGATAATCACGGGAAACGTTCTCTCCCTTCGTGCCGACGGCAACCGTAATGACGAGCGGGAGTTTGTTGATCGAATCTATCGAGAGAACCAACACCGGCCTCTGACCTGCCTGCTCTCTGCCTTGAACGGGATTCAGGTTGACAAAGTAAATCTCGCCGCGCTCGATAGGCATCAGACCGTCTCCAATCCATCAACTTCCGCGGACGAAAACTCCCGCTCGATGTTTTGGAGTTCTTTTTGGATTTCAGGATCGCCAGCCATGAGTGAGAGTTGCTGATCTAAATCGTCTCTCTTTGCCGACGTGGCCTGATTAACACGATGCACGAGACGCTCGATGAGCAGCAGTTGTTCAGAGATTGATAATTGACCGAAGCCATCTTCAATTTGCGAGAGTATGGAGTTGCTCACGGGTCTTGCTCCTGAGTTCGAGTTAGCCAGCATTTTACCATGCTATCGGGCTGTCCGCTCGAATGACACGAACACCTCAGAAGGGTTGTTATGCCGCCGATTGCGGGAACTAACAATTGTAGTAACGAATGGGGAAGCCAAAGAAACGGTTTGGAAGCCGCTTATCCACATATTTATTCCGAATACTCGTGCTTGATCTCGGACTTGCGCTCGATGGCAAGATACTCTTCCGGGGTTAAAAGCGATTTACGCTGAGAGGACATCACAACTTCACCTCTTCTTTCTTTGACACATCTCACATCCACCTATATGCCGCGCACACCAAGATACCAACTAGTAGTCAGTCAGTTTGGAGTTGATGGGTAAAGACGATGCAACTTGACCCGCGCATCTGGCGACGTGAAGCGCCACTTAATCGTCGCGTTGGCTTGGTTGCGACCCTCTTCATAAGCCGCGATCTCGCGCTTGAGACTTACTTCATCAGGGATGCGCCGCGCCAAACATTGCCGCGTCAAGACACTCAACTCAATCTCGGCCATGTTGAGCCAACTACCATGCTTCGGCGTGAAGTGAAACTCCAACTGCTTGAGGATTCTGCGCGCCTCGGCTGGGGCAAAGGTCTCGTAGAGCGAAGCCGGTTTGTGGGTGTTGAGATTATCCATCACCACCCGGATCACTTCAGCTTCTGGGTATCTTTCATTGACCAGCCATTTCATCTGGTGGGCGAAATCAATCATGGTGCGCTGCGTGGTGACGGCGATGTGCCGCCACTGCGCCAGCGGTTCGCAGAACATGAACAAGTTGCGCGTGCCGTTGCGCTGATACTCATAGTCGTACCGCTCAGGGTGGCGAGC
>JBGTBQ010000167.1:0-2941 GCA_041749275.1 Pyrinomonadaceae bacterium
GGAGCTTGAGACGATAGCGGCGCTGCCGCCCGCCGAGCGCGAGATGCGCCGCCGCCAACTCGGGCTGTAAAGCGACCGCCGCTTCGGCGACGCGCGCGGCCTCGCTCGCGCGCTCGATGCCGAGATAGAACCCGGCCACGGCGAGCATCCGTTGCGGGTTCTCTTTGACCTTCTCCTCAAGGCGGCGCGCAAGCTCAAGCGCCGCCTCCTGCTCGCCCAGCACGTAGAGGTTTGCCGGAAGTTGCGAGACGACTCCATAGAAGAGATTGTCGGGCATCGTGGCGGGTGCGTCGGCGACCGCGGCGCGAAACAGTTCAGCGCCCGCCAGCCGGTCTCCCGTCCGTAGCATCTCGTCGCCGAGGGCCGCGCGCGCGCTCGTCAACAGTTCAAGGGCGCGCGCCGACGCGGGCGACTCCGGGTTCTGCTTGATGAACTCTTCGAGGCGACCGACACGCTCGGCGGACGGCAGCGCCGCTATCGTCTCAAGCTCCGCCTGCAAATCTTCGTCCTTCGGCGGCGCGGTCTGCGATGTCTTCGATTTTTGCGCGCCCGCCTTCGGTTTGGCGGCGCTCGTCTTTGGCTTATCAGCGGTCTTGCGTTGCGCCGCGAAGACGCCGGCGCACGTGAGCGGCGCGAGCAGCAGCATGACTGAAAGCCATGACTTCAAACTTCTATCCATAACACTCCGCTGGATGCCGCGTGAAACCGGCGGCGTTGCTTTTACTCTTATATCGGCTTGCAATTGCGTGCGACCGTTTAGAGGCGGGCAATGCCCGCCGGTTCAACTTGAGACGGCGGGCATCGCCCGCCTCTAAACGGTCGTTGATGTAGTCGCATCCAATTGCAAATTGCTATAACCCGTCTGCTACTACTTCACTTAACAGCTTCGACCAACACCCGCCCGACGGCGTTGCTCGGCGGCTGGACGCGGAGCAGCGTCGAGAGCGTGGGGGCGAGGTCGGCGGGCGTCGCGGGATTCGCGTAACGCCCCGGCGTTAGCCCCGCGCCCATGATGATGAGCGGCACGTGCGTGTCGTAGGAGAACGGCCCGCCGTGCGTGGCGACGATCTGGTAAGTGACCAGATATTTGTAAGGCTCCTGAACGACGACGACATCACCGCTGCGCGCGGCGTGAAAGCCATGCAACACGCGCCGCGCGATTGGGTCCGCCGGCGAGACGGCGCCTGTGGCGAGCTGCGTCCGCGTAAAGAATCGAGTGATGCCCGGCACGTTCAGCGCCGCCTCGCCCGCCACCCGCTCGATCTCCTCTTGGCTGATGCGTTCGCGCCTGAGCGCGAGGTGATCGAAGTAGAGATAGTTGTTGTCAAAGGCGACGACGTATTCACTCTTCCCATCTTTGCACTCGCCGCCGCCGAAGCGCGCGCGGACGGCGTTGCAGGCGGCGTTCAACACGTCCACGGGTTTCACGCGCCCGCCCGGCAACTTCATCGCCGAGGCATGTTCGGGGACGGGGGCGACGCCGTGGTCGGCGGTGAAAGCGACGATGGTGTTCCGCAAGCCCACGCGGCGTTCGACGATGTCGAGGAGCGCGGCGACCTGTCTGTCCGTGTGCAGCGTCACGTCCATCGTCTCATGGCTGTACGGCCCCCACTGATGGCCGACATAGTCATTGGCCGACAGGCTCACCGAGAGCACGTCGGTGTCGGCGTCCGCGCCTAAGTTTTCATTGATGATCGCCTGCTCGGCGAACGAGACCAGCATATCGTTGGTGTAAGGCGCGTACCGCAGGTCGCCGTAGAAGGCCGGGCCGGGCGTCGAGAGGCCGCCCGTGATGACGTGCGGGAAGGTTTTCTTGAGACGCGGTGTGTCCTCCTCCCACGTCGGCGCGTCCTCGCCCGCGCGGCGCACGTACTCGGCTTCGGGCAGCAGCCGTTCCCAACGCGCGCCGAAATATTTATCGGCGGGCCGTGTCGCGTTGAAGCGCGTCACCCACTCCGGCATCTGGTTGAAATAGTAGCTGCTCGAAATGAACTCGCCCGTGATGGAGCTGTACCAGTAAGCGCCATTCGCCATCCGCCCCGCCGGCAGAATCGCCCCACGGTCTTTGACCGAGACGCCGATCACCTTCGCGCGCCCGGCGGTCGAAAGACGCAGTTCGTCGCCGACGGTCGAGGCGAGCAGGTTGCGCGGGCTGGATGCTTGCTCCCGCGCGCCGCCGCCAAACAGACGCTCGCCGTCGTCCTGCACGTTCGAGACGAGCTTCTTGCTTGCGCGGTCATACCAGTCGTTGCCGACGATGCCGCTCTCGGCGGGCCAAGCGCCCGTCAACATCGTCGCGTGGCCGGGCGCGGTCTCGGTCGGGACGTGGTCGTAGTTGGCGTTGGTCCACATCGCGCCGTCGCGCATGAGACGGTTGAGGCCGCCCGCGACGAACAGGTCGCCGAAGCGTTCGAGGTAATCCTGTCGAAACTGGTCAACGGCGATCAGGAGCACGAGTCGCGCGCGCCCTCTCGCTCGCGGCGCCGTGGCTGTCGCCGCGCCGCGTCTCCCCGTTTGAGCCGCGCCGCGCGTGCGTTCGGTGCTCACGCCGGCCTGTGTCGCGGTTCTTCTCCCCAGCCCGGTGCCCTGCGCCGCCGCGCCGGCAGGCGCGATGTAAGCGGACGGAAGCGTGAGCGCGATGAGCGCCGCGACGAATCGAAACGAGTGGGCAGCATGCGTCATAAGTTTCATCCGGAGTGACACCGTTCGGCTTTTCGATTTGATTAACGACCACGGGAGCGGGCATCATAACATCGCCTTGCGCCGGGGCGCGAGACGAACCACATGAGCTGGGAACATCCATCCGACAAGCAGCAGGAGGAGGAGGCCGCCGACTTCGACGCCGAGTACGAGGCGCGGCTGGCGGAGGCGCAGCGGCGCGCGGGCGGGCGCGGGCGCAACGACGTGGTTGATTACCTGAGCGTGCGCGCCGCCAACGACC
>JBGTBQ010000168.1:0-6850 GCA_041749275.1 Pyrinomonadaceae bacterium
GCCGCGCCGTCGCGCCGTCGCGCCGCGCAACGTCGCCAGCGTCGAGGCCGACGGCTGCGAAGTGATTTCGTGTTCGAGCATCAACGGCATCGGCTCGCCGCCATCACGTCGAGGGACGGGCAACGCGCCAAAAGGAATGTATTGCAAGGCTCCGTCCGCGACGACGAGCAGACGCTTTCCTCCGAGACGCCCCGCCGCCTGACCGAGCAGCATCTCTCCGAGCGACGCGGCCTCTTGCCAGTACCGCCCCTCCGCCTCTTTCATGCGCGCCTGTCGCGCCTCGAACGCCTCGCCCTCGATTGGCTGCGGCGCAATCAGCAACCCGCGCACGCGGCTCGCCGCCGTCTCGATCTCGGCCCGTCCGGGCAGCTCGTAACTCTCAATCTCCGTCTTCGTCACCGCCCACAGGTAGCTCCGCTCCTCGCCGAGCGAATACTCCAGCAGCAATGTGTCCTCGTCCACCACGCGCTCCTGAATCTCTTTCAAGCCGAGCGGCTGCGTCTGAAGCGACGACACATGCTCAAGACTCCCCGCCCTGATCTGCGCTTCCACCTCGCGGAGCCGCGACGTGATTTCGTCAATCTCTTTACCGAGCGCCGCCGCCTCTACCTCCGCCTGCGCGCCGCCCGCCTGAAGCCGCATCCGCCGCTCCGCCCCCTCGTTCAACTCCTTCCGCAGCTTCCCTTCCCGCTCAAGCAGCGCCGGGTCGGCCTTGCTGCGGTCGCCGACGCGCGCGGCGGAGAGAGTTTCAAGCAGCGAACGCGCCCGCGCCCGCTCGCTCGCCTCGAACGCGGCAGTATCGAATCCCTCCGTCGGACGCTCGCGGTGCAAACGCATCAGCAGGTCAACATAAAACTCGTACTGCTGCCGCACCGAGGCGAAGTACGACGCGCGCAAGTCCTGACTGATGACTTTCGTGCGAAGTGATTCGACAACCCGCAGCGCCTCTTCCGCGCGCGCCCGCGCTTCCGTCAAGTCGCCGCCGTCGCGCATCACGCGCGCAATGTTGAGGAGCGTCAAAGATTCGCCCGCCGGGTCAGCCGCCACGCGGTTAAGCGACAGCGCCTGTTTGTAGTAACCGAGCGCCTTTTGCGTGTCGCCCGAACTCTCGTAGACGCGGCCTATGTGGTTGAGCGTGTAGGCTTCGTAACGCTGATCCTGCCCGTCACGGAAGAGGGCGAGCGACTGTCTGTAGCAATCGAGCGCTTTCCTCTTATCCCCTAAAGAATCATAAACCAGCCCTATATAGCTTAAGGTCTGGGCTTCAAATCGCGGCATGTCGAGAACACGAAATAATGAGAGAGCGGCCTGTAAATAGTTGAGCGCCGCCTGATGTTCTCCTAACACTCGATATATTTCACCGATTATCTTCTCTATCTCGGCTTCTCCCCACTGGTGCTTGATTGATTTGAAAATTACCAAAGCCTGTTCGTAATATTCGAGCGCCTTCCGTCTCTCACCAACGCCAAGGTATGCGTGGGCTAACCCTCCGAGCACCGTAGCTTTTAAATGGCGTTCATCAAGCGTGCTTAGAATGCTCAACGCTTGAAGAAAAAAATCAAAGGCTTTCTGGCTCTCGCCTAACTTGGTATGCAGATTGCCGAGCGCCCGGAGTGTGATGGCCTCCCAGCGGCGATTCGAGGTGGAGCGCGCGAGGAGTAGTGCCTGATTGTAAGAATCAAGCGCCTTTGAGATGTCGCTTGTCCGTGTGTAAGCGTAGCCCAAGCTCACCAGCACGTTGACTTGTCCCTCATGGTCATTCGATTGCTGCCAAAGTGTTAATGCGCGCGAATAGTGTGTGACCGCTTTCTTAAAATCACCAAAACCGTAGTAAGCCTCGCCGATGGTAAGAAGCGCCTGTGCTTCACCGCGACGATTGTTCGTCGCCTGACTGAGCTTCAACGCACGGGTAGCGCTTTCTAAAGCTGGCCGGTTATCACCCGTAAAAAAATGAAGATACCCAATGTTATTAAGTGCGTCACACTCCAAGGTTGAGTCATGAAGGGTTTTGCCGAGCGCGAGAGCTTGGTTGTAATAAGTCAGAGCCTTCGGATATTCATTCAAAGATTCGTAAACCAGCCCGATGTTTCTGGTAACGCGAGCTTCCGCAACTCTGTCGCCGGCAAGTCGCCACTGCTCCTGTGCTTCTTCATACTTTTTGATGGCTTGATAGCTGGATTCGATCTTCTGCTCTGCGCTTAGTTGTTCGGCCTCCGCGAACGCCTTCTCGGCGAGAATCCGGCTTTGATCCAGTTTCGTTGACCGGCGCAGTTCTTCAAGCTTTATCCGATACCCTCGCGCAACCGAACCCTCCGCGGATGCGTCAACACTCAGGCGATAGTTTCCAGCAACATCCGCGATGACCGAGACGGGCATCAGGCTGTTTTGATAACACTTGAATTCGACACGCGCTTGGCCGTTCGGGTCATAGACGGACAGCCGCGCCCCTCTCTCCCGACACTCCAAAGTGAACCGCGCGTACTGTCCTGAGTAAAGCCCGACCTGATATGAATGAACCTCGTCGGATGAGATTTCCCGCTCGACTGCTTTGGTTAGTTTCAGTGTGGATGTGCTGCCCGGACTCTGTTCCGTGCGGTTGGCTTCTAGCTTCTCCTGTGCGGACACGCTCAGGAAGGATCGAGGCGGCGTGAAGGTAGTTTCAGGCGCTAACAGAGCAAGCGCGGGTAAGGCCAGAACGAACCGGCAAAGATTCCGGGCTAACTTCCGCAGAAGTGCGCGCCGATTAAATATCATTGCTGTCGAAGAGCGCTTCATCGCAAGCTTAATCTAACGGACTGACATGAGTGGCGAAGAGATCGGAATCAAAATAGACCACTTGCGAACAGGTTAGTACCGCCTGCGGTAGCGGGCGGGTGTTAACGCACGCCAGACCCGCCCGCTACCGCAGGCGGTACTGACCTGTTTCATGCAACTCGCATCACACTTTCAATCGCATCCCTTTCAAACAACTCCTTCGGCAAGCTCACACGCACCAGCAGATGTGAAGTCAACCTTCTCGTCCGCGCGGCGGCCAAAGGCCGCGCGGCTTGCACCGGCACAAGGCCACCCTGTCGTCTCGCCTGAATCAGCCGGCGAGCAACCTCTTGATTCCCTCGTTGAGATTTTTTCCCTTGTCCTTCCCTATGCATTTGTTCGGGAAGGCCACGATTGGCGGGTTCCGCATACTCCGCACGGGATTTCCCGGCCCCCTGTCGTCGCCTTGCCTGACGCGCTGCGGCTCGGCACGGTTAAGGCGTATGAACTTGTTTTGGTTCCCGACATCGCGCGGCTCCCGGCGCGTCAACTTTGTGTAAGTTTCGAGGAACCTGAGCCAGCCGGACTCCCCGTAGCTCCCATCCGCCTTTTTAGCGCCCCGCGTGAAGTCGAGATTCTGATAGTCGCGCTCGATTCTCGACCACGGGAAATAGATCGAGACGCCGTAAGAATACTGGAAGCGCGCCCCGCTGAAGCACGAATTGAGGACGAAATTCGGAGTGATAAAGTCCCTCAGTTTCTCGCCCAAGTCACAGATGGCACCCTTCTTCAGACGCCGCAACAGGCAGTCGCAGAAATCGCGGATGTCAACGAACAGCTCCCCGTTATACGACTGCGCCTCCCAGTGCGCCAGCACGAGGTCGTCCTTGAACCTGTCGTTGCCTTTGCGCTTAAGCTCTCTGGTCATCGCGCCGGCGAACCTGTCAATCAGGCGTTTCAACTCCTCGACCAGCCCCACGTCCATCGCCGAGAGATCAACCGCCAGCCCGCCCAGCGAGTAGTCGGCGTAGAAGTTGACATACTCTTCGACGATGCTCTTGGCGAACCTGTACTCGACCTTGTCCTTATCCGCCAGTTGCATCTCGACTTCCGGCTTCACCGTGGCGAACTCTTCCTTCAGCTTTCTGAGGATCATCTCGTAAGGCCAGCCGGAGGCCGGCGTGTAACTCTCGGCGCCGACCATTATTTTCACCAGCCCCCTCATCTCGTATGTCACCTCCGCCATGCTCATCAGACAGGCGTCCATGCCGAGAATATCAATCGTCTGCCCGCCAAGCTCGGGCTGCAATTCCTCGAACGCCCGTTTCAACTCGTTGATGGTGAGCGAGCCGGCGGGACTTTCGTCCTTCAACAGAAAGTCCCTCTGGTTTCCGCTGCCGTGCCCCGACAAGACCACCATGTAATGATGGGCCGGGAAATTCTGGACGCACAGGCTCATAAAATTGTAGAGCGTCACCGGAGACCCCGTGTCCGTATCGTTCACCGCAACTCCCATTTCATCTCTCGTGTCAAGGAGCTTGGGTACTCTCCCCCGCTTGAGCGACTGCTGGGCCACGCCTCTGGCAGCTTTACCGACTACCTTCCCGTTGGCTAATTCTTTGGCCTTGTTCATGGCGGCGTCTTCGGCTGCCTTACGCGCCCCGCCGCGTATTGCTTCGAGCGTGTCGGCGCTAACGCTTTCTTCGCCGAACCTGCCGAACTTTGACGTATCAAGGATGTCGCAGGCCAGAGAGTTGGTATTGCCATTCCTCCCGATGTGGTAGCGATGCGTCGGGAGGTAGTCATCGCTCGGATCGAACTGGGTGATGATATTTACGCCGTTGCCGGAACTAACCTTCTTCATCTCCGTCATGGCGTAGATGCTTTCGACCGATAGGTTATTGTCGCCGGCCAAGTAAACCATCACAGTCCATTCGGCTTTCTCTTTCTCAGGCTTCGCGGCGTCGTCAGGGGCTTTATCTTTCATTGATATCATCTCAACTTTCGTGGGGTAAGTTGCTCTGCCTTTGCGGCGCCTTACCGGACGAGTGTTCGAGGCAAAGGCGCAGTGTGAACTATTAGCGCCAAAGGCAAGTCATGCCGCAGCGGTTCCCCGCAGCGACAGCTCATGCGGGGAGTGAACGTCTCGCTTTCAAAAACACCCTTCTGTAATTGAATGACTTTGAGGACGGAAGCATTTCCACATTCAGTAAGGCCGGGGCGTCCGCCGAAGACCGTAGCGCTGATTCGTGGGCGGGCGCCCTGTCGGAGTCTCACTTTGCCGGGCCGGCGCCGGGCGCTTTGAAGAGGGTGCATTCTAAACCACGAAGCCCGCTAAGGGAAAGATTTTTTCAACCGCCGTCGCGCCCGCGGCGGAAGAGTTACGCGCTCCCGCGCGGGGCGGGATGTTGACGGCGCGGCTTTCAGTCTTCGAGGAATCCGCCGCGCAGCAGGGGTTGCCCCCCCAGACTGATGTAGCAGCCATAGACGGCGAGCGCGATGAGGACGAGCAGGCCGAGGATAAAGCTGCCGGCGTGCCACGCCGACAATTCGGTGGTGATGGGATAGAAGGTCATCAGGTGCATGAAGAAAAAAGTGAAGATCAGCGAGAGCAGGCCGAAGCGCGTCGCGGCGATGATGAGCAGCGTCGGCATGAGGAGGATGAACGGCAGGCTGATGGGCGAAGTGATTGACCAATTCAGCGTGACCAGTCCGGCCAGTATCACCCAACTCGCGGCGACGCCGAGCCAGTTCTTTCGCAACAGCGCGGAGAAGAAAAAGAGCACGGCGGTGATGATGAAAGAGAACATGATCGAGCCGAGAATCTGATTCATGAGGAGCGGCACGAAGCCGTTTAAGCCGAGCAGCCCCAGCGTGTAAATGAGTGGTGAGTTGGTGGCGGGCAAGCCTTCGGCGACGCCCGCCCAGCGCGGCGCGAGTGAGCCGAGGTATGCGGCCAGCATCATGCAGACGCCCAAGACGCCGCCGATCAACATGTCGCGCCCGACCAGCGGGTCACGAAAGTGGCCCGCCAGCAGACGGCTCCACGAGATGATTCGCTCCGGCCAACGCCTCCGGATGTATGGCTCCAGCGCGAGATAGATCAGGCCCATGAAGAGCGCCGCGAAGACCGCCGACTGAAGGCCCGCGACGAGCAATCCGCCGACCTCCCCCGGCGTCGGAATGTGGTGCGCGTTGAAGAGCCAGTAGATCATCCTCGTCGTGAACATGAAGAGCGCCAGCCGGAACGCCCCGCGCCGGTCGCCGCGTCCAAGCCGCAGATTCCTCCATGCCAGCACCGCCCCCAACACGAGCGTCCCGAAATAGAAGAAGAGCAGCATCGCAAGGAGAGCCTTTTCGCCGGCGCCTTCGTCGAACGGCGTCTGGCGGGCGGGCGTCCGCCACGGGTTGATGACCTCGAAATAGACGGCGCGGCCCAGATAGCTCGCCGCCTCGACGCGGACGGGCATCTCCGGACGGTTCGGATAGGCGCCCTCCCAAGCCGCGCGCTGGTCGGCGTGACGCGGCGGCGTCCATTGCGAAGGCGCGGGACGAAAGTCGCCGAAGTCGAGTCCCGCCTCCGCGAACAGTGCCGGCCAGTCCGGCGGCGCGACCTTCGCGCTCGCGCCCGGCGCGGACTCTGGATGCTGCGGCGGCGCTCCCTCGAAATAGACGAGCCGCCCCGCCGTGTCGAGAATGACCAGCGTCATGTCGGAGATGTCGTTCGGCGGGTCGGCGGGAGACACGTCCCAACTGTCAGAGGCTTGAAGATAACGCGGGCTTTGGCGATACCAGTAGGTGATGAGCGGGGGCTGCCCCGTCGCCGTCGCCCACCGCCGACGTTCCGGCGACTTATCCTCGTCGCGCAGGTGAATCAAATTCTCCACGTCGAGAGTGAAGCCGTGCGCGGTGTCCACGGGCGGCGACGTATAGCCGAGCCGCCGCGCCATCTCCCCCGCGCGCTCCTTGAGCGCGTCGGGAGATTTCTTGAGCGGCACGCGGCGATGCAGCGCCACTTGCCCCGACAGCAACGTGACGAGCGCGAACCCGACGAGCGTCGCCGCGAGCAACGCGACGGCGACCGTGGGGCGCAGGC
>JBGTBQ010000169.1:0-14698 GCA_041749275.1 Pyrinomonadaceae bacterium
GCTCCAGGATGCCTCTACTGCTTCGCTGACCTCTTCAAGTTCTCCCATAGACCCCTCCGGCAACTCTTAAAGTCTCGGACAAGTCTATCGGAATCTCAAGCTTCTTGCCTCTTTACGCACTTATGGGTAAAAGTAAGGCATTTATGCGTGGGGTGACTTACGGCTTGAATCTGTATTGGTTATCTTTCCACTTCTTCGACAAACCGTGTCGTCTCAAAACCGCGTTCAGTGACCGCGAGTTGAGCGCGCCCGACTCTAAAAACATGGCGATTCGCAGGTAGTCTTTGGGGCGTCCGGTATCCAGCATGATCGCCACCAGATGCTCCGGGCGCATGATGCGCGTCGCCACTCGCGCATATTTGATTGTCTGCGCTCGTTCCAACGCTTCTTCCGTTAATGAGTTGAAGACGGGCAGGAACTGGACGGGGAGTCCTTCGATGTGAATGAACTCTCCTTTCGCTTTGTAACCGCGCTTCGCCAAGTGTTCGTAGATGGGAGCAAGGATCGTCAACGCACTGCCCGAAGTTTCCACCTGAACAAAAATGTCGAGGTCTGCCGTGTCAAACGGCTCAAGATAATAGATCGCGGCGACGGCCCCGCCGATGGCGTAGTTTTCAATTACCCCGTCTTTGACCATCCGGTTGATGACTTGAAGCGTCTCTTTCATGTTTGGTCGAAGCGGACAAGTGATTTGTCATCGGCGAGGATCAGGCCCATTCAGTATTTGGGGATGCTCGGATCAACTTCGTTCGACCACGCGAGGATGCCGCCCTTCAGGTTGATGAGCCGACCGGCGAAGCCCGCGCGCGTGAGCGCTTCGATGGCCTTGGCGCTGCGGACGCCGCCCTTGCAGTGAACGACGGTTTCGCGCTCCGCGTCAATCTCATTCGAGCGGTTGACGACCTCGCCGAGCGGGATCAGTTTCGCGCCGGGGATGCGCGCAATCTCGTACTCGCCGGGTTCGCGCACGTCTATCAGTTGCACGTCGTCGCCGTGGTCGAGGCGCTGCTTGAACTCGGTGGCGGTAATCTCTTCGAGTTCCGAAGCCTGAGACGCGGCGGCGACTTGCGCGGGCGGCGGCTTCAGTCCGCAGAACTCTTCGTAGTCAATCAGCTCCTTGATCGTCGGACTTTCGCCGCAGATGGGGCAGGCCGGGTCTTTGCGGAGCTTCAATTCGCGGAAGCGCATTTTCCATGCGTCGAAGAGGAGGAGACGGTTGATGAGCGGGTCGCCGTCGCCGAGGATGAGCTTGATCGTCTCGTTCGCCTGAATCGCGCCGACGATGCCGGGCAGCACGCCGAGCACGCCGCCTTCGGCGCATGAAGGGACGAGGCCGGGCGGCGGCGGCTCAGGATACAGGCAGCGATAGCACGCGCCGCGCGCGGCCCAGAAGACTGAAGCCTGCCCCTCGAAACGGAAGATCGAGCCGTAGACGTTCGGCTTGCCCGTCAAGACGCACGCATCGTTGACGAGATAGCGCGTCGGGAAATTGTCCGTGCCGTCCACGATGATGTCGTAGTCGCGGAAAAGTCCGAGCGCGTTCTCGCTCGTCAAGCGCGTCTCGTAAGTCTCGATTGAGATGTGCGGGTTGATATCCGACAGCCGGTCGCGCGCCGATTCAATCTTGGGTCTTCCGACATCCTTCGTCCCGTGCACGATCTGGCGCTGCAAGTTCGAGGCGTCAACCACGTCGAAGTCCACCAGCCCCAGCGTGCCGACGCCCGCCGCCGCGAGGTACATGCCGAGCGGAGCGCCGAGGCCCCCCGTTCCGATCATCAGCACGCGCGCGGCCTTCAACTTGCGCTGCCCTTCGACGCCGACTTCGGGCATGATGAGATGGCGGCTGTAACGCGCGATCTCTTCGTTCGAGAGCGTGGGCAGCGGGGCCGCGCCGGTGTCGGCGGGCGACGGTGCGCCGACCTCTTCCTCGGTCGTCGCGCCGCCCGCGATAGAGGGCACGATCATAACGGTGTCGCCGTCCTTGACGGGCGTCGCCGGGCCGTCGGCGTGGCGGATGTCTTCATCGTTGACGTAGACGTTGACGAAATTCCGCAGCGCGTTCTGGTCGTTATAGAGATGGCGACGTAATTCGGCGTGCCGGCTCGTAACTTCGTCGAGCGCCGCGCCCGCTGTCGTGGCTTCGACATTCAGTTCAGAGCTGCCGCCCGCGTACTGCCGGAGCGCCGTCGGGATCAAGACTGTGACTGCCATTGTTCGTTTCCTTTCGCGATTCCTGATCGTTTTGCCAGCCGCTTTCAAGCGGCTTTCCCGCGAGGGCCATTAGCCCATCGCCTTAAGCGATGGGCCGCAACACCCCGCGAAGGTCGAAGGGCGTTTTAACGTCCTTCTCAATAGGCTTTAGCCATCTGGTTGGCATTGTCGGCTAAAGCCTCTCGCAAAGCCCGTTGAAACGGGCTGCGCGATTTTCCGCCAATCAATCCAGCCGTTAACGGCTGGTCTAATTGCCCTCCGGGAAAGCCGTCTTCGAGACGGCTAAGAAGCCAATATTTCTTCCTCATTGAAACGTGAGCGATCCGCTTCCATCTCCCACGAGCGGAGCGCGACCGCGCGCCCTTCGCGCACGGAGACGACGATGTACGAATAGGTCGGCCACGCGTGTTCGAGGTCATAGCCGGAGGGGATGGCCTCGTCGTCGGGGTGCGAGTGATAGAACCCGACCACATCGAGACCGCGCCCGCGTGCATATTTTTCGCCGCGCATCAATTCTTCGGGACGGATGAGAAAGCGGTTGCGCTTGGCCTCCTCCTCGCGCGCGTTCGAGATGGGGTAAGTCTCGACGACCTCCTTGCGCCCGTCTTCGGCGAAGCGCCCGACGAGCAGGCCGCAGCACTCGTAAGGGTAATCGCGCTCGCCGTGGCCTTGCATCTCCGCGTGTTGTGCGTCGGTCAGTGAAAGCATCGCTGCGGTTCCTCTCAAAACTCTTCGCCCAAATATCGCTCGCCGCCGTCGCACAAGATGGTGACGACCACGGAGCCGCGCGGAAGCGTGCCTGCGAGGCGCAGCGCGGCGAAGACGTTCGCGCCGCTGCTCGTACCGACGAGCAGCCCCTCTTCGTGCGCGAGGCGGCGCTGCATCTCCTGCGCGTCTTCGGTCGAGACCGTCGCGTGTTCGTCCGCGAGCGCGGGGTCGTAGATGCCCGGCACAATCGCCGTCTCAAGGTGCTTCATGCCTTCGAGGCCGTGCAGAGGCGAGTCGGGCTGAAGGGCGACGGCGCGGACGCGCGGGTCATACTCCTTCAAACGGCGCGTCGTGCCGACGAAAGTTCCGGTCGTGCCGAGGCCCGCGACGAAGTGCGTGACGCGGCCCATGCTCTGCTCCCAGATCTCCGGCGCGGTGCCTTCATAGTGCGCGCGCCAGTTGGCCGGGTTGTTGTACTGGTCGGGGTAAAAATATCTATCGGGGTCGCGCGCCGCCATCTCGCGCGCCAAGAGTTGCGCGCCGTCGGTCGAGCGGGTCGGGTCGGTCTCGACGAGCGCGGCCCCATAAGCGCGCAGGATGCGCTTGCGCCCCGCGCCCGCGTTGCGCGGCAGACAGAGCGTGACCGGATAGCCGCGCGCCGCTCCGATCATCGCGTAGGCGATGCCGGTATTGCCGCTCGTCGCGTCGAGGATGGTCTTGCCCGGCACGAGGCGTCCCGCGCGTTCGCCGTCCAAGACCATCGCCAGCGCCGCGCGATCCTTCACGGAGCCGCCGGGGTTGAGGTGCTCCGCTTTGGCATAGACCTCGACCCCCTCCGGCACGTCGCGCGCGACGCGCCGCAGCCTCAAGAGCGGCGTCCCGCCGATCCGCGACAACACATCACCGCCTTCGGGCGTGACGACTAACGATTCTTCGAGAAGTATTTCAGTCATAGCTCAAAAGCAGGGATGAAGGATGAGGGATGAGGGATGAGGGATGAGGGATGAGGGATGAGGGATGAAGTAAAACCACTCAACGCGCGTCGAGCGGTTTCCGATTCATCCCTCATCCCTCATCCCTCATCCTTTATCCTTTGTTCAGCCCTTGTTCGATGTCGGCGATGATGTCATCAATATCTTCGATGCCGACGGAGATTCGGACGAGGCCATCGGCGATGCCGAGTTTTTTTCGACGCGCGGGGGCGACCTCACGGTGCGACGCCGTCGCGGGGTGGAGCACGCCGGTGAACACGTCGCCGAGGCTCGTCGCGCGGACGCACAAGTTGAGCGCGTCCATGAAACGGAAGGCGGCGTCGAAAGTGTCCTCCACGAGTTCGATTGAAACGAGCGCCCCGGCGTGCGGTGCGCGCAGGGTGCGGCTCAAGACCTCCCGCGTTTCGGGCGAAGCGTTCAGCGCCGGGTAGTGTGCGCGCGCGATGCGCGGGTGCGCCGCGAGGCGTTCGGCGAGCAGGCGCGCGTTGGCGCACTGTCGGTCGAGCCGCACGGCAAGCGTCTTCACGCCGCGCAAAACTTCGTGCGCCTCCCAGACGCCGAGGATGCCGCCGACGAGCTTCATCACGCCGATGAGCGACGCGCGGTCTACTTCGTCGCGCGTGACGACGAGGCCGCCCATCACGTCCGCGTGCCCGCCGAGATATTTCGTCGCGCTGTGCACCACCATGTCCGCGCCGAGTTTGAGCGGCTGGCACAGATAGGGCGAGGCGAAGGTGTTATCCACGATAAAACGCGCGCTCACTTCACGCGCGACTTCGGCGCACGCCTCGATGTCGCAGACTTTCAAGAGCGGATTCGAGATCGTCTCGGCGACGAGAACGCGCGGGCGCACCTCGCGTGCCTTCTCGCGCAACGCCGCCGTGTCGGTGAAGTCGGCGGTGACTGTCTTGACGCCGAACGAGCCGAAGACTTTGTAGAGCAGATCGGTCGTCGCGCCGTAGAGGTCTTGCGAGGCGAGGACGACCGCGCCGGGCGATAGCTCGCAGGCAAAGAGCGCGGCGTGCAGCGCGGCCATCCCCGTCGCATATGCACAGGCCGCCGCTCCGCCTTCGAGCACGCGCAGCGCTTCTTCGAGCGCGGCGGTCGTCGGGTTGCCGTAACGCGTGTAGATATAGCCCGCCGTCTCGCCGGAGAAGACCCTGTCCACCTCGGCCATCGAGTCGTAAGTAAAAGTCGCCGTCGCGTAGATCGGCGTCGAGACCGGCAACCCACGCGGCGGCGGGAGCCGTTCACCCGCGTGAACGAGTTGCGTCGTGATGTCGTGCTCGTCTTTAACCTCACTCATCGGAAACCACCCGTCTCGTTTCAAGCTAATCAGCGTGGTTGCTGTTGGACTCGCGCTTGTGCTTGATGTGTACGGTAGCTCACCACCGAGACACAGAGAACACGGAGGATGCACGGAGGCTTGAATCCTCTGTGCATCCTCCGTGCCCTCTGTGTCTCTGTGGTGAACTCCGACATGCCTTGAACCCAATCTCCGTTATCGGTACTTTTCATCCCAAAAACAAAAACCCCCGCGCTAAAGAAACGCGGGAGCGAAAAGGCTCAGGCTGTTCCTTAGCAGTTTTTAACGTGGAGCAAGTCACCCGAAATCGCCACGGTAACAATCAAACGCCCCGCGCTAAGGAAATGTGCACGGGCAACAACAGCCGAGAAATTCTGTAACTGTCAGCATGACATGCTCAATGTAGTGGATGCGTCCGGCGCGCGTCAAGGTCAGAGAATTTTCGCCGATAAATAAAACTTGGAGCGTCATAAACGGGCGTGCGGCCCGCCGCGTAGCGGCGAGATGAATTTAGCCCGGCGTTTCAACGCCGGGTCAGCATCGCCGGCCTGTCCTTACGTCGCGTCAGCGACGGCTGAAGGTGATTCACACGTCGCTGACGCGACGTAATGTCATGGGGGACGTGCTCCCCGGCCTTGAAAGGCCGGGCTAAATTCAATCGCCGCTACGCGGCGGACTGATGTGCCGCGCTCAATTTACGCCACGGCCAGCGTCTCGGTCTGCCGGTAGCGCGCGGCCAGCGCGAGGCGCTTCAGATATGCTTCGCGGGCGATCTGTACGTCTTCGAGGAACTGCGGCAACTCTTCGAGGCGGAGCGCCTGCGGCCCGTCCACAAGCGCGTGTTCGGGCGCGGGGTGGAAGTCCACGAGCACCATGTTGGCGCCGGCAATGATGCCCTGCGCGGTGACGTGCATGATGTCGAGGATGCCTTCGACGCAGCGTGCGCGCGTGCCGACCGAGTGCGACGGGTCAATACAGACGGGCATCCGCGTCAGGCGCTTGACGACGGGGACGTGAGAGAAGTCAACGAAGTTGCGGTGCGGCTCGCCGATGCTCGTCTTCATGCCGCGCAGACCGAAGACGACCTTGCGGTTGCCTTCGCTGGCGAGATACTCGGCGGCGTGGAGCGATTCGTCTAAGGTGATGCCGAAGCCGCGCTTGAGGAGCACGGGGAACTCCTGCTGCCGCCCGACGATCTTCAATAGCTCGAAGTTCTGCGTGTTGCGCGTGCCGATCTGGAGCATGACGCCGGTGGGGCTGCCCGTCAGGTCGAGCGCGTCGCGGATCTCGGCGATGTGCGACTCGTGCGTGACCTCCATCGAGATGACCTCGATGCCGTACTTGCCGGCCAGCTCGAAGACGTAGGTCAGGCACTTCCTGCCGTGGCCCTGAAAGGTGTAGGGGCTGGTGCGCGGCTTGTAAGCGCCCATGCGCGTGCAGACCTGCCCGTTGTCTCGGAGCGCCTTCATCATCAACTCGACGTGCTTCGGCTCGTCCACGGCGCAGAGGCCCGCGAAGACGTTCAGCGTGTCCTGCCCGAAACGCACGCCCCGGTAGTCGAAATGCGTGGGGCGTTCGTCATCTTTGTGGCGTCCGATGACGCGGTACTCCTCGGAGACGCGGACGGCGCGCTCCACACCAGGTAAGTTTTTCATATCGTTAAGTGAAACAGCGGCGGTGTTGCCGATCAGGTAGATTTCCGTCAGGCACTGCTGCGCGCCCTGCTCGCGGTGGATGCGCGCCTGTATGTTCGGGAGGCGTGAGAGATGCGCCATCAAGCGCTGATAGGTCTCGCCTTCCGTGTCTATGTTGGGTGTCAGAATGAGAATCATAAAATTACCTCAGCCCTTTATGTCGCCGATGGTCTCGGTCTCTCCGAACAGGGAACCCGTCACGCGGAGTTGGTCGCCGCCACTCGCGGAGTAATCCCACAACTCGTCGCGCACGGCGGCGAGCTTCTCGACGAAGGCGTCGAGGGCGGCGGCGACCTCCGCCGGATTGGTCACTAAAATATCGCGCCAGACAGACCACGAACTCGCCGCGAGCCGCGTCATGTCGCCGAAGCCCGCGCCCGTGATGCCCGCGAGCGCCGCCGCGTCGGGCTGGTCTTTCAACGTTGCCGCGAGCGCGCTTGCGACGAGCTGCGGCAGGTGGCTCACGAGCGCCATCGCGCGGTCGTGCTCGCGCGCCGTCATCACATGGACGCGCGCGCCGAGCTGCTTGAATGTTTCTTTGAGAGCGGCGAGCGCCGGATGGCTCTCTTCGTCTTCGACCTGCGTCAGCACGTAAGGCGCGCCCGCGAACAGATCGGCGTGGGCGTGCGCGAGGCCGCCGAGGTGGCTGCCGGCGACCGGGTGCCCGCCCACGAAGCGCCGGTCTTTCGGGAGTTGCGCGCGCGCCGCGCGGCACACTTCCTGTTTCGTGCTCCCGGCATCGGTCACGACCGCGCCGGGCTTGACCTGTCGTCCACGTTCGCGCAGAAAAGCGACAATCTCGCCGACGGGCATCGCCAGATAAACGAGGTCGGACGAAGAGACCTCGCCACGCGCGAATGCGTAGTCAATCTCGTCAATGACGCCGCGCCCAATCGCTTCATCGAGGACGGAAGGCGACACGTCCCATCCGGAGAGACGGAGGCACGCCCCGGCGCGTTTCATGGCGAGCGCGAAGGACACGCCGATTAGCCCGCAGCCGACGACCGTCACCCTCTCCCAACGTTTTTTATCCGTCGTCTCCATTGCTTTCGAGATTTGTGTCTGGCGTCAATCGAAATTCATTTCAAGCGTGCGCCGCGCGGGCCGAAGGATAACAACCCAGCAGCCGCACGCTCGCGGCTCTTTCTCTTAGCTCCTCAAGCGCGGCGGCGGCTTCCGCTTCGTCGAGCGAGGCCCGCAGGTCGAGATAAAAGTGGTACTCCCACGGTTGGCCGCGAACAGGTCGGCTCTCGATCTTCAACAGGTCAATGCGGCGGCGGGCGAAAGGCTCAAGCGCGTGGTGCAACGCGCCGGGCCGGTGCGCGAGCTTCAAGACGAGCGAGAGCTTATCGGCGCCCGCGGCCACTTCGCCCGACGGCGTAAGCAGGACGAAGCGCGTGAAGTTCTCGCGGTGGTCTTCCAACCCTTCGCGCAGGATGTCGCCGCCGTAGATTTCCGCCGCGCGTTTCCCGGCGATGGCGGCGCGCGCGTGGTCGCCACGTTCGATCACTTGCGCGACGCTCCCGGCGGTGTCTTCCGCGACGACGCGGCGGACGTGCGGGTGCGCGGCGAAGAAACCTTCGCACTGCGAGAGCGCGACCGGATGCGATGCGACGGACTTGATCGAGTCGAAAGATGAGCCGGGGCAGCCGATGAGAAAATGCCGGATGGGGATGATGACTTCGGACGCGATGTGGAGCGTGCTTTCGAGCAGGAGGTCGTAAGAGCGATGGACGGAGCCGGCCAAGCTGTTCTCGACGGGCGCGAGCGCGCAGTCGGCAACCCCTTCGGCGATTGATGAGAAGAGCGACTCGAAGGTCGGGCGCGGCACGAGCGTGGCCTCCTCGCCGAGGAGACGGACGGCGGCCTCTTCGCTGAAGGCTCCGCGCTCACCCTGAAAGGCCACGCGCGGCGTGTCGGTCGCGGGACTCATCGCCGCATCCCTTCGGCCTGCGCGCCCGCCTGTTCGAGTGCGTGCGACTCGGCCCGGCGCGATTCGTGGATGATGCGTCGGAAGAGCCGCTCGACGGCTTGCGCGTCGAGCGGGCCGTTGTTGGCGGCGCGGACGCGCGCGATTACCTCGCGCTCGCGCGCGCCGTCCCAGACCGACAGCCCGACGCTCCTCTTCGTCTCGCCTACGCGGATGGCGAGCGCGGCGCGCGTGTTCAAGAGGCGCAGCAACTCGTCGTCAATCGCGTCTATCTCCGCGCGCCAATCTTCGATGGTCATTCTCTTCGACTCCTCTCATCACACTAAAACAGCCAGCCACGACATCCCTTGCAGGAGGTTGCGGCTGGCTCAGGTGAAAACTTTTTGCGGCGTCTGGCTCTAGCTTGTCAGCATCTCACACGCGCGCACGCTTTGCCTGGGCCGCCTCCCCTCGTAAGAGAAGCGGTAGGTAAAAGCGTAAAAATAAAATCGCACGTTGCGCGTCATGTTTATCGTCCGGCTGACTGGCTGCTCCGTGGCGGAGCGATTTCAACTATACGCAGGCTTGAAAAAAACTGTCAAGAAATTCCTTCGCCCGCCCGGTTAAATCATTTTATGGCCTGCTAAAAATAATCAATTAGCCATCGCTATCCTCGCCTTGTAAAGTGTGCCCGTCTTGAAACCAGAATCGAAGAGGGACGCCAGATGAATGACGAGTGCCAGTGCCCGCAGTGTCGGGGGTAAACGAAGACGGTGCATCAATCCGCCGCGTAGCGGCGGTTGGGTATAGCCCAGCGGTTCAACGCCGGGAACCGACGGCATGGAATCCCCGCGTCGCGTCAGCGACGCCTGAACCGGGCGCGGCCTGTCCGTTCATGCGTCGCTGACGCGACGCGGTGTGCGCCTCCCGGAGCGGACCGGGCGTTGAAACGCCCGGCTAAATTCAAACGCCGCTACGCGGCGCAGGCCGCGTCCCCGTGGCTAACTCGCTTCAGCGGCGCGGCATGGCGAGAGTTTGAAGGAAGTTGCCGAGGCGGTCGAAGACGGTCTCAAGTACGTCTTCGCCGGCGAGGTAGACCAGGCGGAAGTGGCAGGGTGCGGGGTCGGCGCCGAAGCCTGAGCCGTGGACGACAAGCACGCCCGTCTCTTCAAGCAGGTCGAGCACGAATCGCTCGTCCGTCCTGCCCGCCGGGTCGTCCGCGCGGATCATCGCGTAGAAAGCCGCTTCCGGCGCTTCGCACGATAAACCCTCGATGCTCCTCACGGCTTCGACCACCACATCACGCCGTCGTCTAATCTCAAGCATAAACTCATCGAGAAAACTCCGGTCGCCTTCGAGCGCGGGGCGGACGGCGTACTGCGCGGGCGTCGGCGAGCAGAGCCGCCCGCTCGCCAGCCGGTTGATGGCGCTGATGAGGTCGGGCATCAACCTCGCGTGCGTGTAGCGCATCCAGCCGACGCGCCAGCCCGGCACCAGATGCGTCTTCGACAAACTCTCCAGCGTGATGACGGGCACGTCCAACTCTTCCGCCAATACGGATGACGGCGACGGCGGTTCTCCGAAACACAACTCGCGGTAAACCTCGTCGGCGATGACCAGCAGATTGTGCCGCGCGGCCAGTTCTAAAAGCTGCCGCGTCGTTGCGTCCGGGGTGATCGAGCCGGTCGGGTTGTTCGGGTTGATTAAGACGAGGGCGCGCGTGCGCGCGTTGATGAGAGCGCCCACCTCGTCGGGCGACGGCTGCCAGCCGCGCTCCGGGTCGAGCCGGTAGTCGCGCGCGACCGCGCCGAGCTTGTTGAGGATAGCCATGTAGAGTGGATAACCGGGCGCCGGCAATAACACCTCGTCGCCTTCGTTCACCAGCGCGGAGAGGATTAAGTCCGCGGCTTCGGATGCGCCGGCAGTCATCAATACGTCGCCGGGCGTCGTCGTCGCGCCGAGCGCGGTCGAATAGGCGGCGACCGCCTCGCGCGCCTCGCGCAGTCCCGAAGAGTGCGCGTAGCCGGTGAACTTCTCGCGCAGCGCTTGCGTGACGGCCTCGGTGAGGTGCGCGGGCGGGCGGAAGCCGTAAGCCTGCGGGTCGCCGATGTTGAGATAGATGACGGAGCGCCCCCGGCGCTCGCGCGCTTCAGCGGCCCCGACGATGTTGCGGATGGCGTAATGAAATTGTGCGGTTCGGCTGGACGGAGAGATCATCGTCACCCCTTGATGGATTTCTGATTCAGGATTGCGCGTGATGAATAATACGACGCTGCACCCCTGATTGCCAGACGAGCGCGCGTCAACCCGCCGCCCGCAATCGTATTTATGCGCCGATAAAAAATTTTCAGTTGACGGGCCTCGCCGCCATGCTTTACAGTGCGCCCCTCATGCTAATGGCTTCGACCATGTTCGGTTGTTGTTGTCCGCGCGAATTTCCATAGCGCGGGGGCCTTAGCGTGTACCGTGGCGATTTCGAGTGACTTGCTCCACGTAAAAAACAGCTAAGAAACCGGTTGGGTGTTATCGCTCCTGCGCTTTTCTTAGCGCGGGAGTTTTTGTTTTTAGAGGAGTTTTCGGCGATGGCGGTCGTGAGGAAAGAGAACAAGGTGGAGCGTGCCAAGCGCGAGCGCGACGGGCTGGACGGCCTCGCCGAACTCGCACGCTACGCGCGCGAGGGCTTCCAGTCCATCGCGGAGGAAGACCTCGACGTGCGTCTGCGCTGGTACGGCCTCTACACGCAAAGGCCGCAGGCGGAAGGCTACTTCATGCTGCGCGTCAAGGCGCCGAACGGCACGCTGACGAGTGAACAACTCGAAACGCTCGGCCAGCTTTCGGTCGCTTACGCTCAAAATACCGGCGACATCACGACGCGACAGGACATCCAGTTCCACTACGTCCGCATCGAGGACGTGCCCGCCATTTTCGCCGAACTCAATCGCGTCGGCCTCACCTCCTCCGGCGCGTGCGGCGACATCACGCGCAACGTCACGGGCTGCCCGCTCGCCGGGATTGACGCGGCGGAGTTTATTGACGCCGAGCCGCTGGCGCTCGCCGTCCACAACTACTTTCTCGACAACCGCGAGTTCTCGAACCTGCCGCGCAAATTCAAGATTACGATTTCCGGCTGCTCGCTCTACTGCACCGGCCACGAGATCGCCGACATCGGGCTGGTGGCCCTGCGTCGCCCCGAAGGCGAGGTCGTCTTTGATGTGTGGGTCGGCGGCGGGCTGGGGTCGAAAGAGCGATTCGCGGATCGTCTCGGCGCGCATATCCGCGCACACGAAGTCGTCGAGGTCTGCCGGCACATCTGCGCGCTCTTCCGCGATCACGGCCAACGCGACTCGCGCGCCCGCGCGCGTCTGAAGTTTCTGCTTGATGACTGGGGGCCAGAGCGTTTCCGCGAAGAGTTAGAGCGGAGTCTGGGGCGGCGGCTGACGGACGGCGACGCACCCACGGCGCCCGTCACGGCCAACCGCGCGCATCTCGGCATTCACCCACAGAAACAGCGCGGCCTCTACTACGCGGGGGCCGCCACCTCTCGCGGACGCCTGCCGGGCGCGCAAATGATCGCCGTCGCGGAACTCGCGCGGCGGCACGGCGGAGGGCGCGTGCGTCTGACGACCACGCAGAACCTCGTCGTGCTCGACGTGCCCGAAGCCGAACGGGTCGCGCTGGCCGTCGGCTTGAGGTCGCTCGACCTGCGGGTCACGCCCTCGACCTTTCGCACCGGAACAATCGCCTGCACGGGCAAGCAGTTCTGCAAGCTCGCGGTGACGGAGACGAAGGCGCGCGCCTCGGAGTTGATCGAATATCTCGAACAACAACTTCCGGGCTTCAACGTGCCGCTCCGCATCAGCGTCACGGGCTGCCCGAACAGTTGCGCGCACTATCAGGTCTGCGACATCGGCTTCGTCGGTGATTTTCTGACGACGCCCGAAGGGAAGCGTGAGGCTTATCGCGTCTATCTCGGCGGGCATCTCGGCGACGGCTACACGTTCGGGCGCGAGCTACGGAAGAAGATTCCGGCGGAGGAGATCAAATACTACGTCGAGGCGCTGGCGCGCACTTACATCGAGCGGCGCAACGGCGCGGGCGACAGCTTTCAGGCGTTCATCGCGCGCCACACGACGGAGGAGCTGGAAACGCTCGGAGCGGTCGAAGAAGTGGCGGTGACGGCATGACGAGAGAGTCGAGACGCGGCGTGCTGGTCGTCGGCCACGGCAGCCGCCGCGAGGAGGCGAACGCGGACGTGCGCGAAGCGGCGCGGCTCGTCGGCGTGCGCGGCGGCTTCTCGCTGGTCGAAGCGGCCTTTTTGGAAATCACGCACCCGAACATCGCCGAGGGGTTCGCGCGGCTCGTCGAACGCGGCGCGCGTCATGTCATCGTGCACCCATATTTCCTCTCGCCGGGCCGTCACACGCGCGGCGACATCCCCATCGAGGTTCGCGCCGCCGCCGAACGGCATCCGGGCGTCAGCTATCAAATCACCGAGCCGCTGTCGGCGCACCCGCTCGTCATCGAAGCGTCAATCGAGCGCATCCGCGAGACGGAAGGGCAAGGAACGAACGGCGTCGAAGAGTGGGGGCAGGGCGTGACGGCTTCGCACGCTGTGACGCACGAAGCGCGGCGCGGCGTGGTCTATCTCGTCGGCGCGGGGCCGGGCGATCCGGGGCTGCTCACGCTCAAGGCGCGCGACCTGCTCGCCTCGTGTGACGTGGTGGTTTACGACTATCTCGTGAACCCGGACGTGCTCGGTCATGTTCCGGCGCACGCCGCGCGCGTCTACGTCGGCAAGGTCGGGGGCGGGCGTCAGACGCCGCAGGAAGAGATCAATGGAATGCTCATCGCTCACGCGCGGGGCGGCAGCCGCGTCGTGCGTCTGAAAGGCGGCGACCCGTTTCTGTTCGGGCGCGGCGGGGAAGAGGCCGAGGCGCTGGTCGAGGCGGGCGTGCCGTTCGAGGTCGTGCCGGGCATCAGCTCCGCGCTCGCCGTCCCGGCCTACGCCGGAATTCCTCTGACGCATCGCCAACACGCTTCTTCGGTCGCCGTCGTTACGGGCGCGCGCGCCGAGGATAAATTCGATGCACCGACGCTCTCGTCAACAGCAACGGCGGACACCGTCGTTATTCTCATGGGCGTGGCACGACTCCGGCAGATCGCCGGCGAGCTAATCGCGGCGGGGCGTTCGCCGGAGACGCCCGCCGCTGTCATTCGTTGGGGCACTTACGAAGGGCAGCAGACCGTGACGGGTACGCTCCGCACCATCAGCGACGAAGCGGAGCGCGCCGCTCTGCGCGCCCCCGCCGTAATCGTCGTCGGCGAGGTGGTGGCCTTGCGTGAACGACTTCAGTGGTTCGAGGGGCGCGCAACGAGTGGAATGGATTACGAGCTTGAGGCAGTGCCGGCGTTCTGATGCAGGTCAGAACCGCCTGCGGTAGCGGGCGGGTATGCCGTGCTTGCCCACACAACTTTGAGGTCGGGGCCGTTCGACCCGCCCGCTACCGCAGGCGGTTCTGACTTGCTTTACGAATGGAGAGGTGAATGACAACGACTGCGCTTTCAGTCAGCTACGAAGCGACCGAAGAGGAACTGAAAAGTCTCTCCAATGAATTCGAGGGCGCGACGCCTGAGACTGTTTTGCGTTGGGCTGTCGCGGAGTTCGGCGACGACATGGCGCTCGCCACCGGCTTTGGCGTCGAGGGCTGCGTGCTCATTGACGCGCTCGCGCGGGTCAAACGCGACGCGCGCATTTTTTATCTCGACACGGATTTGCTCTTCCCCGAAACCTACGCCCTCATCGAGCGCCTGCGCGCGCGCTACGGCGTCCGCTTCGAGCGGCGCGCGACGCCGCTCTCGCTCGCGGCGCAGGCCGCCC
>JBGTBQ010000170.1:0-11422 GCA_041749275.1 Pyrinomonadaceae bacterium
GTCGGCAAAATGCTCTAACAGGCTGCCGGGAGCCGTAGTGCTCATCATCACTCTCCTCGCCTAGTTCCTTGTGCTGGTGTAGAACTACCGAGAAGATGCCACAATCTCATTTTTACGGCGAATTTAGATGCGCTTGCCCTAAGAGCCTGCGATAGTTCAAAGACTTTTGAATAGCTCAGTTGTTATAATGAACATGATTCTGATGTCGTTTTTATTTTGGGTGAACTCGTGAAAACTCCTTTTGTAACGGACATACTAAAGAAGATTGCGCCTTTAATCGGTGCGGAACTCTTGATAGAGCCTGAGTACGGATTTGTCGGGCAGGTCAGGTTCCAAAATGGAAAGAAAATGCTGTTTCGCGGCGGCAATTTTAATGTCAATCGCCTTGGCTCCGTCGAGATTGCCCGAGATAAAGGTTATGCAAGCTTCTTTCTTCAGACATTTGGATATAAGACGCCTGAAGGTCAGACGTTTTTCAGCGAAAAATTGTGCCAGAACTTAGTGCTGAAAAGAAATATTGACGATGGGTTTGCCTACGCGCAACGGTTGGGTTTCCCTGTCATTCTCAAGCCTAATAACCGCAGTCAGGGAATGCTTGTCACGAAGGTGTATAACAAGCGGGATTATTATCGAGTAGCCAGACAAATATTTAAAAAGACTTCGGTATTGATAGTTCAAAGGTTTTACGGAGGCAGAGATTACAGAGTAGTCGTACTCGACGATGAGATTATTTCAGCCTATGAAAGAATACCTCTGTTGGTGGTGGGAAATGGTCAATCTAGCATCAAGGAACTTCTAGAACAAAAGCAACAACTATTCATCAAAAATGGCCGTGATACCGTCATTGACGTTGATGATTTTAGAATCAAATCAAAGTTGCGCAGACAAAAACTTAGTTTTGAAAGTGTCCCTCAAAAAAGTGAAACTGTACATCTCTTGGACAATGCTAATCTATCAACTGGTGGAGATGCAATGGACGTTACACAGACCATGTAATCGGTCAGTTACGCGGGGAGAAGAAAGGAAAGAATAACGTGTTGGACATATTGATAGAAAAGGGCAAGTTCAATGCATTCTATTTATCAACCACCAAAGAGCCGCAATGTGGGCGTCAACTTGTGCGACGGGTGTTTCGAGAAGCAGCGCGAGATTGACCGTTTGCGCGAAGAGGTCGCCAGCCTCAGAACGAAACTGTCTCAACACAAGAGAGCAGATAAAGAGGGGTTCTTCGGTTCCTCCACGCCGTCATCACAACTACCAGTCAAAGCCAATACGGAGCCAGCGAATCAGAAGAAGCAAGGCGGAGCCAAGACAGGGCATCAAGGTCCTGGACGCCGGACACATCCCGCGGATGTGGTTGATGAGGTGCGCGTCCGTCAGGTCGAGCCAGTGTGTCCTGAGTGTCAGACGGCATTGGTCGCGAAAGGCTATCGGGAGCGCTCGGTGTTAGACATTGACCCGCTCACCGTCAAGCGCGTGTTGTATCGGTTGGAGCGCAAGCAGTGCGCTTCGTGTGGCGTGGCGCGGGAGGCCAAAGCCGAGGGGGTGTTGCCCAAGTCGCTGTTGTCGAATCAACTCCTGGCCGAGGTCGTGGACTCGCACTATGTGCAAGGGATGCCCTTAGCGCGGGTTTGTGCCAGATGGCAGTTGAACTATGGGACAGTGATCCAAGCTTTGCACCGCATGGCAGGGATGTTTGCGCCTGCTCTGGATGAGTTAAAGTTGGATTACCGGAAAGCTGTGGTGCGCCACGCGGATGAGACGACTTGGCGGGTGGATGGGCACAACGGTTATTGCTGGCTGTTTGCCAGCGAGCGGGTAAGTTTGCATCTGTATCGCCAGACGCGCAGCGCCAAAGTGGTGGAAGAGGTTTTCGGTCAGGAGCAGTTGCCGGGGTATTTGGTCGTTGACCGCTATGCCGGATACAACCGTGTGGGCTGCCAGGTGCAATATTGCTATGCTCATCTGCTGCGCGAGATGAAAGACTTAGCCGTGAAGTTCGCCGATGAGAAAGAGGTTGAAGCGTTTGCCGAGAAGATGATTGAGTTGCTGGCGCAAGCGATGCGCTTACAAAGCAGTAAGCCGAAGGATGAGGAGTATTACAGAGAAGCGCAGGCCATCAAGGCAGAGGTCATGCAGACGTGTCACGCCGCCTCGCATCACCTGGCGATCAAGCGCTGGCAGGACTTCTACGTCGAGCAAGCCGACAAGTTGTATCACTGGGTCACAGACAGAACAGTTCCGTGTGAGAACAACCGCGCGGAGAGAGAACTGCGCCCCACCGTGATCGCGAGAAAAGTCAGTCATGGCTCACAAGCCGAAGAAGGGGCCAAGACTCGTGAAGCGCTGATGAGCGTGATGCAAACTTTGAAAAAGAGAGTCCCCAATCCGAGACAGAAATTCAAAGAAGCGCTGGACAAAGTGGCCTTGAACTCTGACCTGAATCTAAGCGAGGCATTGTTTGACATCGATAGCGGTTAGAGTTGATCGGCAGATGGGCCAGACTGAAAACATATCTACTATCGCTCAACTTGATAAGGCTGCTAACGGATTGGTCTGTTCTCCCCACGTAACTGACCGATTACCTGGAAGTTCTAAGCGGTAGGGCGTTTGCAAAGTCGATTTTGCAAGGATCCGCTTGACAGCCCAGAGAAATTATCAGCCGAAATTTAGCAGCCTCTTGTCGATTTTCTTGGGATTTCAGCAATGCTACCTTTGGCTTGGCTCGAAAAGTCGTTCCGCTAACCTTTGTTTTCGGCTCAACTTAGCGACTTTGCAAACGCCCTAAGAGGGGATACAGTTTTTAAAAACCGTCACCGGCACTTTGAATAACCACAATCGCGGCAGAAGTCGCAGCCCGAAGCGTGTTCGAGTTGGCCGTTACACTCCGGGCACTCGCTGATGAGCGCATAGTTGCGGCTCGTCGTCGCCTCGGTTTCGGATGCTCCGACTTTGATGACGGGCTGCTGATAGGCGAGCGCACGCTCCGAGTCGGGCTGGTTTTGCAGACGCCGGCTCGTGAGCATGACGCACTCGGCGACGGCCTGTTCGGGCGAGGTCAGGAGGCGCTCGTTGAACCAGACCGAGTGCGTGCCCGTCACCTTGTTGAGACTGCGCGCCACCTCGCGCGCCGCGAAGCCGCCGCGCAGCATCTTCGAGGCCAAGAGGCCCACGCCGCCGGAGATCGGCCCCGTGGCAAAGACTTCGAGAATCTCCCGCCCATCATGGTTCACCGTGACGTACAGGTTCTGTCCGTCGAACGGAATCTGCCATGTCGCGCCCTTCAACTCGCGCGGTCGCTCAATGCGTGCGGCCTCGCGGATAACCTCCGCCGCCGCCGCGCGCACCGTCGCTTCGTCCTGCGCGCTTTGCGTCTCGGCCACGAGCGATGCGCCGCCGTTTGTCGCTTCCGCCGTCACTTCAGTTGTGATGACCGGGTCGCACGCAACCTCACCCTTCGGCTCCGCGCTCTTCACGCTGGTAAGCACCTGCGACTCGCGGCTCCCGTCGCGGTAGTAGCTGACGGCCTTGCAACCCAATTCACGCGCAAGGCGGTAAAGATGATCCACCGACTCCAAGGTGTCGTCGCGCGAGCCGTTGCAGGTCTTCGACACGCCGTTGTCCACGTGGCGCTGCGCCGCGGCCAGTACGTAGACGTGCTGCTCGGCGGTGATGGACATCGCCGAGACGAAGTAGTCCGGAAGCTCCGCTTCATGCTCGACGACGTGTGAGGCCGCGGCGTCAATGGACTCCTGATCGGTTTGGTCAACCTCCATGCCGAGCGCCTGCGCCGCGAGCGTGTGGACATATGTGCGTTTGCCGAGCGTATCGTGGCGGATATAGGCCCATGAGAAGTTCGGCTCGACGCCTGAACTCGTCTCGGCGACGAGCGAGATCGTGCCCGTCGGCGCGATGGTCGTCGTCTCATAGTTGCGCGGCGTCAAAGGCACGTCCGGCGCAACGCCGATCTCCTCACGCAGAAAGCGGTCGTAAGACTCCTGATTCGGGTGGTACTCCGGGAAGACGCCCTTCTCCGAGCCGAGCAGGCAGGACTCCGTCCACGCCTCGCGCCGGACAAAAGACATCACCTCGTCCATCAGGTCAATCGAGGCGGGCGAGCCGTACTTCACCTTCAACTGGATGCACAGGTCGGCGAAGCCCATCACGCCGAGGCCGACGGGCCGCGTCCGCTTCACCACGTCGTCAATTTCCGGCAGCGGCCACGCGCACGAGTCAATCACGTTGTCGAGGAAACGCACGCACCAGCGCGTCGTCTCGGCGAGGCGTTCCCAATCTACTTGCGAATCGGCGTCGTAGAACTTCGCCAGATCAATCGAGCCGAGGTTGCAGGAGTTGTTGAAGTGGAGCGCCTGTTCGGCGCAGGGGTTCGTCGCGTAGATCGGCCCCATGCTGCCGATCATGTGATTGTGGCGGTTCACCTCGTCAATGAAGATGACGCCCGGCTCGGCGTAGCAGTGAGCGGAAGCGACGATGCGGTTCCAGATGTCCGGCGCGTAGACCATGCCGGGCCGCGGCGACTCCTCGCGTGTGCAGCGGTCGAGTAATCCCGACTCTTCGGCTTCAAGGAAGGCGGCGCGGTCACGGAACGTGACGGTCGTACCATCGGCGCGCCGGTAAACAGCATAAGCGCCGTCCCGCACGGGGTCGAAGACCGGCTCGTCCCATGCCACGCCGTCGAAGGTCAGGTGATACCACTCGTGATTATCAACGGCCTCGAAGAACTCATCCGTCACCGTCACGGAGATATTGAAATTGGTGAGCGAGTGCTGGTCGTTCTTCGCGTGGATGAAGCGCAGCAGATCGGGGTGGTCAACGCGCATGATGCCCATGTTCGCGCCCCGGCGCACGCCGCCCTGTTTTACGGTGTCGGTCGTCGTATTGAAGATGTTCATGAACGAGACCGGCCCCGACGCGACGCCATGCGTCGAGCGCACCATCGCGCCCTGCGGCCTGATCTTCTCAAAGGTGAAGCCGGTGCCGCCGCCCGTCTGGTGAATGATCGCGGCGTCGGTCGCCGTCTTCATGATGCCGGCGATGGAGTCCGGCACGTCCAGCACGAAGCAGGCGGCGAGTTGGCCCGAAGGCTTGCCCGCGTTGACGAGGCAGGGCGTGTTCGGCACAAACTCGCGCCGGAGCATGATGCCCATCATCATCGAGTAGAACTCGTCGCGCTTCTCTTGCTCGGTCTCGGCGGTGCTCACGTGGCCGACGACGCGGCGGACGATGTCGGGCCACTCTTCGATGGGGTTCCCCTGCGGGTCTTTCAAACTGTAACGTTTGGCGATGACACGGCGGGCGTTGAGGCCAAGAATCTCGGACGACGCGGGTCGGGCGCCCGCGAGACCTACGGTGGTGGCACTACCACGGGAACTGTTCGGCTCGATCACGGTGCTCATCTTCTGGCTGCCTTTCTCGCGCTCGTGGGGGGCGCAAGGCGTGTTTAGTGATGTCAAAAAAGGCCGGCGCACACGTCGCGCCGTCGTCTGCTCGGGAGTTGTTTCAGATACTGCGGCTGGCTTGTCTCTGGAGCGAGAAAATCCCAGGGCCGCGCGGGGCAGAAGCGGGCACCCAACCGTCACGGCTCACCTCGTTCCAAGCGAGGCGCAGTATACATACCTCGTTGGGGACTGTCAATAGCCTAACACAATATATTGGGTACGTCTTCTCTATCAGTCCAATAGAGCGGGCTATTTGAGGTTTTACGTTAAGCATGGGCTTAGTCCCTTTGCCGCTCCAAAGACCTCGGATTTCGCTATCATAACGCATCCGTCCGCCCACCTCCATCCGACCACCCACAGTCTGGTTTTCACTTGTGTAGAAAGCGACACGAAGGCAGTATGAAGCCATCGTTTTTCATCTAAAACCACTGGCCTTGAGCCGGCACGAGCAATTTAGATTGAGGGGTGAGATTTTGAGCACGACGAACGACGAAAAAAGAGACACGCTGGTGCGCGCCGCCGCCGCCGGTGGGCAGATTCGCTGCATGGCCGCGGTGACGACAAAGACGGTCGCCGAGGCGGTCAGGAGACACGAAGCGTCGCACACCGTCGCCGCGGTGCTGGGACGGACGATGACGGGGACGCTCCTGCTCGGCGCGGGTCAGAAGGAGTTCGACCGGTTGACGGTGCAGGTCACGTGCGACGGCCCGGTCGGCGGCGTGACGGCTGAGACGAACATGAACGGCGAGGTGCGCGGTTATGTCCGCCACCCGGAAGCGCAGGCGCCGCTCAACGCCAACGGCAAGCTCGACGTAAGCGCCGTCGTCGGCGCGGGGACGCTGTACGTGATCTATGAATCTGGTTTCGACATCGGACTATACCGCGAGCCGTATCGCGGTTCGGTGCCGCTGGTGTCGGGCGAGATCGGTGAGGACTTCGCTTACTATCTAGCGAAGTCCGAGCAGATACCTTCGGCGGTCGAACTCGGCGTGCTGGTGCGGGCCGAGGAAACGGGCGCGTCGCTCGTCGAGGCAGCCGGCGGATTGATGATTCAGGTGATGCCCGGCGCCGACGAGAAAATCATCGCGGCGATTGAAGCGTCCGTCCCAAACGCGCCGCGCGTAACGACGCTTATCCGCGAAGGGGCGCGGCCCTCGGACATGCTCCGCGCGGCGCTCGGCGACGTGCCGTTCGAGGTGCTTGAGGAGCGCCCGGTTGGTTTCGCCTGTACGTGCTCATTTGAGCGCGTGGTGTCGCTCGTCACTTCGATTGAGCCGGGCGAGTTGGAGTTGATGTTGCATGAGGACAAGGGCGCCGCGCTCACCTGCCACTTCTGCAATGAGACCTACCGGATTGACGAGCCGGCGCTGGCGGAAATCGTGCAGAGCAGAAGCACCTGAGATGGAACTCTCGCACCAACCAAAAGCCAAGAGGCCGGACATCGCGTCCGGCCTCTCTTGTTTTTGCAGTTGACGAAATTTTATTTCGACGAAGAGCCGCCCGTCGGCAGCAGGTCGTAGTGGCCGAGTTCGCGGTTGTGCGTGTCGAGCATCCCCATTACGTCCGAGGTCTCTTCGAGCATCTGCTTGGTCATGGCGATGGAGTCCGAGAGTTGCTCGAAGTCGAGCGAGGAGACGCGCTCCGGCGTCGGGAGCGTCACGACCTGATCGTTGACGAGGCCGAAGAAGTTTTCGATTGATTGCAGTTGCCCCTCGACGAGTTTCACCGAGCGTTCCAGTTCTCCGAAGGCGGCGAGGCGGCGCTTTAAAATTTCGACGTTCGCCTGCTGGACGCGGCGCGCGCGGTCGTCGCCCGAACTCTCCACGGCGCGCTCGGCCTGCACGAGCTGGTTCTGCACGGCCTGTCGGTTGATCGAGCGCAGGTGGTGCTTGCGCCGACGGTACACGTCGAGCAGGTCAACGAAGTCTTCCCAACGCTGCTCCAAGCTATGAATGTTTGAGGGCGGCTCCTTCGCGCCGGTGAACTTTTTGTAGTTCTCGAAAATCTGGTTCTTGAGCCACTTCAAATAGAGCACCGCCTCACGCTCGCGCGGGTCGAAGGATTCGATCAGACGCTCGCGCATGCGGTTGCGCTGTTCGAGCAGACGCTTGCGGTTGCGCCCGTCAACGAGGCGACGGTAGAGCGAACTCGCGGGAACAGTCGCCAGATAAGCCCCCTCGGCGACGAGCGCCGCCGCGAGCGGGATGGGCGACCAAGTATAAGCCGCCGCGACTGCAAAACCCGCCATCCCCCAAAAATTGACGGGTTCCATGAGCGCTTCTTTGAGATATTCGAGACTGATCTTTTTCTCAGCCATAACACTCTTGCGTTCGATGTATAGACGAATCCAAATTACTAAGGCTCACATGCTCTTATCAACGGTGTCCGCCGCCGGGAGCGCGGGCTTCTCGCGTTGGCCTTCGCCAAGCAAGCCCATCTGCTGTTTGTACTCAAGGAGCTTATCGGCGAGCTGCATATCCATCGCCTCGCGCTCGATCTCCTGCATCTGCGTGTCCACCGAGGAGGTGCCGAGTTGCATCTTGGCCTCGGCAGCGGCGGCGCGGCGGTCAATCTTGTCGCGCATCTCGTTAAAGGTCGAGGCGTCGTCGCCCAGTTCGAACGAGGCCATCGTCTGCGCGAGTTGCTCTTGCAGCTTGGCCTGCTTCGACTGGTTGATAAGCTGCATCGCCTCGGCAGTGCGCCGCTGCATCTGGAGCACGTAATTATCGCGCGCCTTGAGCGCTTGTTGGGATGCGCGGCTCGCATGTTCGAGTTGCTGGCCGGTCCGCGAGAGGTCGAGTTGCGCCTGTTGAAGCTGGCCGATGTAAGCCGTGGCGATGTCGTCGCGATTCATCTTGATCGAAGCCTTGATCTTCGAGTCAAGCTCGACGACCTGCTCCGCCAGCCGGTCTTTGTTCTTGGCGAGCAGGCGCTCGGTCGCCATCACCTGCGCGACGGAGTTATTCAACTCCGGCACGCGGTCGCGCATATCGCGGATAGTCTGTTGCAGGATCAGTTCAGGGTCTTCAGTCTTCTCGACCAGCCCACCGAACACTGCGCGCAAAGAACGTTTCAGCCTCGACCACGCTCCCATCTCTTCTCTTCCTCCGACCGCCGTTTCGCACCGACTAACATGGTCGCGGGCGGCTTCAAATTTCCAAGCCCGGTGCATCTGGCGCTCGCGGGCATGACATAGTACGTCGCCGCGCACTGCCGGGTTGCACCCCTCATTCTTAAGGGCGAAAGACCTTCACTGCCCCAAAGTATAACAGGGTTGCGGCTGGGAAAGTAAACGGTAAGCATTGAGCAGTAAGAGGCCGGACGAATTTTTCTTCAAACTGCTCACTGTCTGCCGCTCACCGTCTACTTGCCCACGTCGCGCCGATAGTGCACGCCGTCCCAGTGGATACGCGAGGCTGCCGTGTAGCACTGTTCGAGGGCGCGTTCGAGCGTCGCGCCCGTGGCGGTGACGCCGAGAACGCGCCCGCCGGCTGTCTGGTAAGCGCCGCCGGGCGCACGTGCCGTGCCGGCATGGAAAACCTGCACGGACGGGACGTGCGCCGCATCTTCGAGGCCGCCGATGAGAGCGCCGCTTTCTGGCCGTTCGGGATAACCGCGCGCGGCCAGTACGACGCAGGCCGAGGCGTCATCGCTCCACTCGACCTTCACTTCGCCGAGGCGGCGGCGTGCCACGGCGTCGAAGATTTCGAGCAGACTACTCCGGAGGCGGACGAGGATGGCCTGCGTTTCGGGGTCGCCGAAGCGGACGTTATATTCGAGCACGCGCGGGCCGTCGGGCGTCAGCATCAGACCGACGAAGATAATGCCGCGAAAGTTCAACCCGTCGGCTTCGGCGCCCGCGAGCGTCGGCTCGACGATCTCCCTGATGCAGCGCGCGAGCGTCTCATCGTCCAGCACTTCGGGCGAAGTGATCGCGCCCATGCCGCCTGTATTCGGGCCGGTGTCGCCCTCGCCCACGCGCTTGTGGTCGCGCGCCGGGGGCATCAAAACGTAGTCGTGTCCATCCGTCCAGAGGAGCAGAGAAACTTCGCGCCCCGTCAACGCCTCTTCAAGCAGGACGCGGCTGGCCGCGTCGCCGCCGACGCGACCGCCCTCCATCATCTCGACGACCGCCCGTTCAGCCTCGTCGCGCGCGCGCGCCACGACGACGCCCTTCCCGGCGGCGAGGCCGTCCGCTTTGACCACTACCGCGCTGTCCTCCCCGCCGAACTCTCCTGACCGCAAGATGTCTCGCGCCTCAGCGACCGACGCCGTGACCCGATGGCGCGCGGTCGGGATGCGATGCCGCTGCATGAAGTCTTTGGCGAAAGCCTTGCTCGATTCGAGTCGCGCGGCCTCGCGCGGCGGCCCGGCGACAAGAAGGCCGCGACGCTCGAACTCATCCACGAGTCCCACGGCGAGCGGCGCTTCGCCGCCGACGATGGTGAGGCCGACGCCTTCACACTCGGCGAGTTCGGCGAGCGCCGCCACATCCGTCGCGCCCACGGGCACGC
Source organism: Pyrinomonadaceae bacterium (assembly GCA_041749275.1). Classification (GTDB taxonomy): domain Bacteria; phylum Acidobacteriota; class Blastocatellia; order Pyrinomonadales; family Pyrinomonadaceae; genus JBGTBQ01. The sequence goes on from JBGTBQ010000170.1 coordinate 9,974, forward strand.
ACCGCGCGACCTGTTCGATGCCCGCGTTGCCCGGCGCGCAAAGGACGCTCAAAGGCACGTCGTGCGCGCCCCTGTGAAGCGCCCAGCAGAGAGCGTGCTCGCGCCCGCCCGACCCGATGACGAGAACTTTCATCCTGTGAAAAATCCCCTGATTGTCTCTGAAACTTGTTGGGAAACGTGTGCCGATGCTGGCACGCGGCAACACCCCTGTCAAGAATAGTGCAAAAACTTCTCTTGTAGCTCTTGACACAATTTCGTGATACGTATACCGTGCACGTTCAAAGGCGGGCGGCGGGCGTGAGGTAAGCGGCATTCACGCATTGCGCGCCGAGCAGGACTGACACGCAAGCACCCGCCTCCCCGGCAGACGGCACAAGCCGACCGTTAATCCCTCGTAGCAGCCCGGTCAGTTACCAACAGCTCTTGAGCGGCTCCCCACATGTGGTCACGCTCCGGAGTTCTTCGAGAAGGGGAATCAACACATGCCACAGGCACACCCAGCCGAAACGCCGACGAATACAAATGGAGAGTGGAGTCAGGGCGAGATGGAATTCCAAGATCGCACGATTCACTGCGTTGATTGCGGAGAGGAATTCATCTGGACAGGCGGCGAGCAGGTCTTCTTTCACGACAAGGGTCTGAAGAATGAGCCGAAGCGCTGCAAGCCTTGCAAGCAGGCGAAGAATGAGCGACTCGCGGCCATCGCCGCCGCGCAGGCCGCGGGCGTGCGCCAGCGCATCGAGGTCACGGTCAGTTGCGCGCAGTGCGGCCAGCAGACCACCGTCCCGTTTTATCCGTCGCAGGGGCGACCCGTTTTCTGCCGCTCGTGCTTCCTCGCCATGCGTGGCCTCGAAGCTCAGACGAGTTAGCCTTTTTCACGAACTAACCGGACAACTTCACCGTCGCGCACTTATCCCCCAGAGAGCGTGTTGCTGCGTCGGTCTCCGTGCGCCTGAAAGCAATGGCCGGAGGTTGATGAACAGCAGCGCGGCTTTCATCAACCTCCGGCCTCAGCGTTTCACATCTCACCCGCCGACATGGACGGAGGGACGACGTTCCGGGTCCTCCTCCACCTGCCGCAGAATCTCCCGCGTCACCGGCGCCGTGTCCCCCTCCCCAAACGCGATGTACCGCAATAAATAGATCAACGGATTGCCTTCGCTCCACCCAAAGTAGACGTGCGGAATTTTCCCCGTCTGGTCGCGCAGGTGCAGCAGAAATGCCGCAATCGCGTTCGGCACCGCCGGACTGTCCGTCCGCAGCACCCGATGCCCGCCCACGTCCACGCCTCTCACCTTGAGCGCTCCTGAAAACTCCGAGGCGTCGCCCGGCGTGACTTCGAGAAAGAGAATCGGGTCGCGGGTCGGGATGTGGTTGTCCTGTCGCTTCTCGCGCTCCTTGAACTGGTATTCGGGGATGTCGCCACGGTCGCGGCGGTTGGCGACGATG
>JBGTBQ010000171.1:0-15393 GCA_041749275.1 Pyrinomonadaceae bacterium
CAGGCGGCGCACGGCGGCATCGTGCTCGACTTCGAGCCGGTCGGCACGCGAGCGTGTCTCCGCGACGCGGCGCTCGGCCTCGTCCAGTGCGGCGACGGCGCGCTCGCGCCCCTGCGCCTCTTGCAGAAAATTCTTGAGCACGCCGCTCAACTCTTCGACGCGCGCGGTGTTGGCCTTCTGTTCCGCGACCAACTCGTCGTAACGCGCGAGTTGTGATTCGGCGCCGCTGATGCGCCCGCGCGCCTCGGCCATGCGCTCGTTGATGAGATAGACGGTGTCGCCCAGACGCTTGGCGCTCTCGCGGTACTCTTCGACTTTGAGCAGGCGGTCGAAGGTGTCTTTGCGTTCGGTGGGCGTGCGGAGGAAATCGGACGTGAACAGACCTTGCGGGACGCCGATGGCCGAGCGGAAGAGCGACTTCAAGTCCGTGCCCGGCTCGATGCCGAGGTGCTGTTCGAGCCACTTCCGCACGTCGGCCTTGCCGGTCGCCAGCTTCTGTTTCAACTCCGGGTCGTAGACGTAATAACCGCTGCCGGTGTCGCGGTAGACGAGATAGAGCCGCTCGTCAAGCTCGTCCTGAAAAGTGACGCGGACGTTCCCTTTCTTCGCGCCGCGACGCAGAAAGTCGTCCTTGCTGTAGTCGAGCACGTCGAAGAGCGCCCACGCGACGGCTTCGAGGATGGTCGTCTTGCCCGCGCCGTTCGGGCCGACAATCGCGGTCGTGCCGCGCTCGAAGTCGAAGGCGCGGCTCGCGTAAGATTTGATGTTCTCCAGTTCGACTCGCGTGACGTGCATCGTTGTTTGAGAAGCTATCAGCTATCAGCACTCAGCTTTCAGCTAAGACAAGAATAGTGGGTCGCGTTGGGTGACAAACATTCAGCTCCTCCGGAGTTGGCTTTGAACACAACTTCGGAGAGTTGACCGCTGACCGCTATCACCCCTGCGTCAGTTTTTTCTTCAGTTTTTTGTGAAGGTTCCACGGCGCGTTGATGGTCGCCTCGCGGTCGCCGACCTCGACGTAAATCTTTTCGGCGAGACGACTGAAGAACGGCGGTCTATAGATGAAGGTGTCGCCGTCGCGCGCCTTCGGTTTGTAGCGCACGCTCGCCGCCGCCGCGTCGAGCCGCGAGATGAACGCCTCGCGGTCGTTAAAGGGAACGGTGGTTTTGCTCGACATCCCGATCAGGAACGCCACGAAGCCGATCATAAACATCACAAAGAACCACTTGCCGAGCGCGCCCAAGAGCGGAACGATGTGCTCTTCATAAGTCAGGTCTGCGCGCAGATGCGCCCCGCCGGCGATGAAGTAGATCGCGCCGGCGATGAGCAGAGGGCCGAGCACCGCGAGCACGGCGGTGAATACCATCACCTTCACGAACCTGCCGAGAACAGTCCCCATCCCGTGTCATCCTCCGTCATAAGGTTTTGAGAGTCAGACCGCGGCGCCGCGGAATCGGTCGCCGGGCCGTGCGGCGTGAACCCCCTCGCTCGGTCACAATCCGCGTGCACGTGCGCCGCCAAAGTGCTCCGTGGCGGCGCGGGGCCGGCGCAAAAGCGCGTTTTGTGCAGGGGAGAGTCTAAGACATTAGCAGTTCGGATGGCTAGTGAGCCGGTGGCTGCTGTCAGCGTTCGCCGAGCAGATAGACGCCCGTGTCGGGGTGATATGCCTTCCAGTTGAACCAGTAGTCTTTGAGCACGGACGCCTTCTTCAGTTGCTTGCCGGTTAGCTCGCCGCTGACGCACGCGCCCGCGAAATCCCACTCGCTCCCGGTCGCGCCGTCCACGAGGCGCAGCGGCGTCGAATCGGGCTTGCGGAAGAATTCGAGCGTGCGTCCATCAATCGTCCGCTCGAAGGCGCGCACGGACTTTCCGTCTTCATTGACGACGATGATGAGGGGAGTGTCTGCGACCGTATCAATCAGCGGACTCTGACGCAGCAGCGCGTCCATCGGATAAGCCTTCGCGCCGCCGCCTATCTCGATGCCGACCACGAGCGTGCGCGGCGCGAGCGCGCCCAACGCATCCGGCGTGAGGGTCGTGGCGACGGGCAGTCGCGCCACCTCTTCTTCCCACGGCGCGTAGCCGCCCGCGGCTTCGATCTTCGCGTCGGGGCGCAGCACGCGCCCGCCGGGGTGCTCCCGCTTCCACTGCGCGAAGGTCAGTTCATCATGGTCGAACTGTTTCAGCCGCCGACCTTTGAGCGGGCCGAGGATGCACTCGCCCGTGATCTGCTGCCACCACGAGCCGGTCTCCTCGTCGCGCATGATGAAGTTCTGATTGTTGATGCCCGCGAGACGAAAAGTGAGCCGGCGTCCGTCAACGGTTGCTTCCCACACCAGACCGGTGTGACAGAGCGTTCAATAGGTGGCGACGATGGGAACGGCGCCGACCGTATCCTGAACGATGTGGTGATAGGCGATGATGTTGACGGGGTAGCCGGCGGCCTCTTCGCCTTTCCCAACCGCGAGCACCATGTCGCCGTCGTTGACAAAAGCAGCCTCGCCCACACGCGCGTAAGCGGCATCGCGGACAGGCGCGAACATCCACTCGAAGTGGTTCTGCCGCGCGAACCACGCGGCGGGGAAGACCGGCAGTAGAAGAATGACCGCGAACGCGCGCGCCCACCAGCGGCGCGAGTGCCGCCAGATGAGGACGACCAGCGTGAGGCCGAGCGCGACCGCCGCGAGCGTCGTCACGGGCGACCAGCGCCGCAGCGTGTAACCGATTTCGAGCGCGCGCGGCGTCTGCGGACGGAAGGGAAAGATGAGATAGACGGGGACGGCGACGAAGGCGACCGCCGCGACGACGACGAGCAGTAGTGCGAGCCAGCGTTTCATATTCGATGCACCTTCAGGTGGGTTGCGGGCCGGATATGATGTCCACCGTGTTCCGTGTTCGGCACGCCACTCTAATAACACAGAGGGCGCGGAGGAGCGCGGAGAAGGCAGAGAAGTTCAAATCTCGAAGCCGACAACTTCTCCGCGTCCTCCGCGTGATCTCCGCGCCCTCTGCGTTAGGTCGGAGAGCGCAACACTCAATCCACGTTTGCAACGGGTCAGGTTTATAAATCCTCGATCCGCAACTGCGTGTCGGCGTTCTTCCATGCGCGCTCGAACTCGCGGCGCACGAGTTCGGCCTCGCGCGTCTTGCCTTGCGCCTTCAAACTCTCCGCGAGGCCGTAGAGCGAGCGCCCGTTGCGGCGGTTGCGGCGGAGGTCTTCGCGGAAGACGGCTTCGGCTTCGGCGTGCCGACCGTCGAGCATGAGCGCGCCGCCCAAACTTTCGCGCGAGAGCGGGTGATACCAGCCGGGCGGCTCGTCGTAGAGGAGCGCGTCCTCGGCCTCGACGGCTTGGCGCAAGAACTCGATGGCGCCTTTGTGGTCGCCGCGCGCACGGGCGATGCGCGAGTTAAGAAAGTGTTCGGCGATTTTCAGGACGGAGCGAGCCGTGTTCTGCCCGTACCCGGCGTCGGGCGAGATGGCCTGAGTCTTGGCGATCAATGTTTTCAGCGACGCTTCGGCCTCGGCGGGCCTCTTGTTCGCGGCGTGAGCCATGCCGCGCGCCCAGTGCCAGAGCGCGTTCGTGATGGGCTGCGCCGCCGCCGGCTCCGGCTCTTTCAACATATCGTCCCAACGGTTGAAGCGCGCCATGATGAGCACGCCCGTCGGCATGAAGCTTTCGAGCGAAGGAATGTTCGTGAGGTAAGGGCGGACGTTCGCTTCGAGACGACGCGCCGATTTGACGGCCTCCGCATAGCGCCCCTCCATGCTGTAGGCGGCGGCGAGGAAATGCAGGTTGTGGCTGTAGTATCCCGCCGTGTAGATGCCGCGCAGCCCGCCGCTATTGAGATACTCCTCGTCGGCGCGCGCCGCCCATTCGTTCACGCGCGCGGCGGCCTCGTAGTCGCCGACGCGCATGTACGTATGCGCGGGCATGTGGACGAGATGGCCCGCGGCGGGCGAGAGTTTGGCGAGCAGGTCGGCGCTGCGTAACGCCCGCTCCGGGTAGGTCGAGGCTTCGACGGCGTGGATGTAGAGATGGTGCGCGCCGATGTGTTCGGGGTCGCGCTTAATGACGGATTCGAGGACGGCGACGATCTCCTCCGTGCCTTCGGCTGGACGCCCTTGCGGACTCCACAACTTCCACGCATTGATAATCATCGCGGCGTCGGCCCACAGGGTCGCCGCTTCGAGGTCGTCCGGGTAAGCCTTCATCAACGCGGCCATCGCGTCGCGGTAAGCGACCCACAGCTTCGGTTGATCCGCGTTCGCGTCCGCCGAAAAACGCTTCGATAACGCTTCGAGATACGCGTGCTCATGCGCGGGCGCCTTTGATGAATGCGCGAGCGCGAGACCTTTTTGTACGGCCTCGTGCGCGCCTTTCATCCGTTCGGGCGGGATGGATGTATCGTTGTAGTTGGGGCCGAGGGCCATCGCCAGACCCCAGTGGGCCATCGGCATTGACGGGGCAAGCTCCGCGGCGTGGCGAAACGAGCGCGCGGCCTCGTCGTGGTTGAACCCGTAGGTGAGAATCACGCCTTGATCGAAAAACTTCTGCGCCTCTGAGTTCGAGTTGGCGACGGGGAAGTGGAACGCGCCGAGTTCGGGAATCAGACGCACGACTTCCGTCTTCGCGGACGCGCCGGGGCTGTGGTGGTCGTGTTGGGCGAGGGCCGGGCCGGCGGACAGCAACAATACGAGGGCAATCAGGGGTAACTTCATCGCCGCACTCCTGTCATGCGATTTACTCGTTGATTTTGAAGACTGCGAGGTGTGTTTATTGCACAAATTTACCCTCTACAGAGGGCGAACTTGGAGGGGCTTCTCCCACTTGGAATCGTCATCAGCTTGGGCCGTTACAATTCCATCAATTTCTTCTTCGGAGGAATTCTGCTTCTTGACTAACTCTAAAACCTGAATCGCCTGCTCGCGCGTGACGGTCGGGAAGTTGTCAAGAAAATTATCCAACGAAACGCCCGCCGCGAGGTTGTCGAGGAGCGCCGCCACGGGTACGCGCGTCCCACGAAACACGGGTGCGCCGCTCAGGATTTCGGGGTCAACGCTGATCGGCGGAAGCGCGATTTCTTCATCATTAAGTGTCAGCATTCAATTCACCTCCTGAGCTACTCGTTTACCTTCAGCACGGCGAGGAAAGCCTCTTGCCGAATGATGACGCGCTCGAAGAGCCGGATCAGTAATTCCTGCTCTCCAATCAAGATAAGATAGTTGAGCGGCGTCGTGTCTGAAATGACGATCATTCCGCCAGCGCCCGCTCAAGCGTCTCACGATCTCGCGCCAAATCTTCCACGGAGTATTCCAGATAGACGCCGTGGCGCTTCAAGAAGGCATCGGCTTCCATGCGCGTTTCAAACCCCAGCATTTGCCGGAATTGCGCCAGCGTGAGCGCGCCTGAGCGATAGCCTTCGAGCGCCACTGCTTCCAACGCGCGGCGCGGCAGGTCTCCCCACTCCGTTTCAAGTTGCTGCTCGATCTCTTTCGGCAAGTCTATCGTCACTGACATGGCGCACTCCCCGTAATCTTATTCATTCACTTTCAGCACGGCGAGGAAAGCCTCCTGCGGAATTTCGACGCGCCCGACGCGCTTCATGCGCTTCTTGCCCTCTTTCTGTTTTTCGAGGAGCTTGCGCTTGCGCGAGATGTCGCCGCCGTAGCACTTGGCGATGACGTTCTTGCCCATCGCTTTGACGGTCTCGCGGGCGATGACCTTGTTACCGATGGCGGCCTGTATGGGCACCTCGAAGAGTTGGCGCGGGATGAGCTGGCGCATCTTTTCGGCGAGCAGTCGCCCGCGCGCCACCGAGTTGCCACGGTGGACGATGATCGAGAGCGCGTCCACGGGTTCGCCCGCGACCATCAGGTCGAGCTTGACGAGGTCGCTCTCGATATAGCCGGCGAGGTGGTAATCGAGAGAGGCGTAGCCGCGCGAGACCGACTTCAGGCGGTCGTAGAAGTCGAGCACGATTTCGTTCAGGGGAATTTCATAGACGAGCATCACACGCTTGTCGGCGATGTACTCGAATTTTTTCTGCACGCCGCGCTTCTCTTCGAGGAGCGGGAGGATGCCGCCGAGAAATTCATCCGAGCTGAGGATGGTCGCTTCGATAATCGGCTCTTCGATTTTGGCGATGCGGACGGCGTCGGGCATCTTCGCGGGCGAGTCAACCTCGATCACCTCGCCGTCGGTCGCCGTCACGCGGTAACGCACGCCGGGCGCGGTTGTAATCAGGTCGAGGTTGAACTCGCGCTCAAGCCGCTCCTGCACGATCTCCATGTGCAGGAGGCCGAGAAAGCCGCAGCGGAAGCCGAAGCCGAGCGCGACCGAACTTTCCGGCTCATAGAAAAATGAAGCGTCGTTGAGACGCAGCTTGTCGAGCGCGTCGCGCAGTTCTTCGTACTGGTTCGCTTCGACCGGGTAGAGGCCGGCGAAGACCATCGGCTTGATCTCCTGAAAGCCGGGGAAGGGGACGGATGTCGGGCGCGCGGCTTCGGTGATGGTGTCGCCGATCTGCACGTCGGCGACCGTCTTGATCGAGGCCGTGAGGAAGCCAACCTCACCCACCGAGAGACGATCAATCGGCGTGGGCCGGGGACGATTGACGCCCAGCGTCTCCACTTGATAATCGCGTCCGGTGTTGAAGAAGCGAATCTTCATGCCCGGTTTGATCGAGCCGTCTATGATGCGAAAGAGCACGATGACGCCGCGATATGAGTCGTACCACGAGTCGAAGATGAGCGCCTTGAGCGGCGCCGCCGGGTCGCCCTTCGGCGAAGGGATGTCGCGGACGATGGCCTCCAGAATTTCGGGCACGCCGACGCCCGTCTTCGCCGACGCGAGCACGGCGTTGTGCGTTGCGAGGCCGATGACGTTCTCGATCTGCTCGATGGCCTTGTCGGGTTCCGCGCCCGGCAGGTCAATCTTGTTGATGACGGGGATGAGTTCGAGATTGTTGTCAATGGCGAGATACGTATTCGCTAAGGTCTGCGCCTCGACGCCCTGCGAGGCGTCAACGATGAGGAGCGCGCCCTCGCACGCCGAGAGGCTACGCGACACTTCGTAGCTGAAGTCCACGTGGCCCGGCGTGTCAATCAGATTGAGCACGTACTGCTGCCCGTCGTTCGCGCGATAGTCGAGGCGGACGGCGTGCGCCTTGATCGTGATCCCGCGCTCGCGCTCCAAATCCATGTTGTCCAGCACCTGCGCCTCCATATCGCGCCCGGCGACCGCGCCCGTCAGTTCCAGTAGCCGGTCGGCCAGTGTGGACTTGCCGTGGTCAATGTGCGCGATGATGGAGAAATTTCTGATGCGTTCGGGAGTCATTTTTTAGCTGTCAGCTTTCAGCACTCAGCCTTCAGCTTTTTTAACTTTAGCTGAAGGCTTAAAATAACAAAACAATAGGGAAACCGCACGCGGGGGCGTCGCGCAGGACGCCCCCGGCGGAGGGTCGAGACGGCGGAAGCAACATTTTTTGGAACGAGCGGCTAAAGTTTTTCGGCTCGTTTGTCGAAAAGCTATCAGGCTGGCGCGGCGCCCGTCCGGTGGGAAAGCGGACGACTCCCGGCGCGGCGATTTCGGAGCACTTCGGCCCGCACGCGACAAAACAGGCGCATCTCGTGGCATCAATTCGCGCTTTTTGGCGAGTGCGACGGAAACGAGAGCGCCGCGGTTATTGCAAACGCGGCGCGCTTCGGGCGCGGAGGCGCGCGGAATCCTTTCACTGGTCCGGAAGGGTTCCGCGCGCCTCTATTTGCTGAGTGCCGGGATGTAGCTGCCGCCGGAGACTTCGGGCTGCGTCGCGGTCTCGTGAGCGTCTCCATCGTCGCTGAGGAAGGGAATCTCGATTGAGACGACGAGGCCGCCGCGCGGGTCGTTCGACATCTCGAAGCGGTGCGCCCCGCCGTAGAGGCGTTGCAGGCGCGCGCGCGTGTTCTGGAGGCCCACGCCGTTGCCGGAAGTGCCGGCGCGCGTTTCACTGAGACCGGCGCCGTTGTCCGAGACTTCAAGGCACAGCACGCCGCCGCGCCGCATGGCGCTGACGCTGACGCGACCGGGCGCGGCGCGCGGCGCGATGCCGTGGCGGATGGCATTCTCGACGAGCGGCTGAAGAATGAGATTCGGGACGCGGCAGTTGAGCGCCTGCGGCTCGACCACGACGCGCGTGGTCAGACGGTCATGGAAACGTATGCGCTCGATGTCGAGGTAGCAGTTCAGAAATTCCAACTCCTGCCGGAGCGGCACCTCCTGCGTCGCCTGAGTTTCGAGCGTGAGGCGGAGAAAGTCGCCGAGACGCGCGATCATGCGGTCGGCGGCCTCCGGGTCTAGGTGGACGAGCGCCGAGATCGAGTGCAAGGCGTTGAAAAGGAAGTGCGGGTGCAGTTGCATCTTCAACGCCTGAAGCTGCGCCTGCGACGCTCGGAGTTCGCCCTCGCGGTAACGCTGGTAGTAGTTCGCGGCCTGACTGATGAGGACGATGATCCAATAGACGAGCAGTTCCTTGTCGAGTTGGAAAAACGTGTAGCGCAGCAGCATGTCGAGCGTGAACTTGGTGATGTCCCGGTTGAACAACGTGTCGAGCAGGATGTGCCCTGCCCCCCACGCGCCGGAGATCAGCGTGCCCGCCAGAGCATGAACCACCACCGCGCGCACCCAGTCCGCGCGCTCGAAGCGGAAGCGCCGCGAGAGCCAGAGCACAAGCGGCGTGAAGAGCGCGAACAGATAGACGGCGGCGAGCTGCCACACGAGCGCCCGCGAAAACGAGATGACACGCTCGGTGCGCGCGAAGTAGACGTAGAGCTGACTGGCGAAGAAGACGCCGACCAGCGTCCACACGCCCCAGATGAGCGCCCCTCTCACCAACCGCTGCCGCCATTCGCGCCCGCCGCCCGAACTGTCAAGAGAAAAGTACGACATAACGCACTCATCATCTCAACAACAAAGCGTGATGACAAGCGTTTCAGATATGAAGAGAAAAAAACAGTCCGCCGGATTGGATGACGTACAAAACGCTGCATTCAAGCGGCAGTAGGATTACGTTCGGGCAAACGAAAGCGCCTGACCGGGCAACTCCAAATCAGGCGCTCAATACCAGAGGGTGATGCGTTGTTAAGCCACTGCTACTTGCCGCGGCATTTCATCCCACGTGCGATCTTCAAGCTTCCGACCAGCTTTCTTTTTGTTCGTCCCGCCCCACTGTTTGAAGAAGAATGGAACACCTACGGCAATACATTGGTCTCGAATTTCTAAGACCCACTTGATATTCATCGCGCGCGCACCGGGGCCGGATTCCCCCCCCACTATCACCCAATCAATACCCTGTAAATTCAGATCGGGAAGCGGCCCCAGCAACGGCTCAAGCGATAAAAATTTAACGTGCGCCCCTGTCTCGCGCAGGTGGTCAATTCTGAAAGTGTAATCTGTGCTCTCGACGCTGACGCCCATCCAGACGTGAGACCGCCAATCCAGCGTCGGGCTTAAGCGCAGCAGCCGTTGCGAGCGTTTCGTGAGGACTTGAAATCGGTGACGGTGTGCGCGGTTCATCACATCGAACACTCGATGAATGTATTCGGTAGGAACGTCCCGATGAAAGAGGTCGCTCATGGAGTTGACGAAAATCACCTGCGGCATTTTCCAGCGCAGCGGCAACTCCAACATGTGCTCTTGAACCGATAGCTTGAACCCGTTCGCGTAGTTGGGCTGCCCCATTGCCTGTAAGCGGAGCGCGAGTCGTTCGGCGTAACAATGGTCACAGCCGGGACTGATCTTCGTGCAACCCGTTACGGGATTCCAAGTTGATTCCGTCCATTCAATTGTTGACTTCGACCCCACTATATCGTGCCTCGCTTCCGATACTTATCAAATATGTCGCGTATTATATTCGCGGCTACAGCTTTGTTGGAAGCAAAAAACAAGAAGTAAACTTCAGCCCCCTTGGTATTTCTCATGGGGATTGGTTCGGGCACGAAAGAAAACCCCGCTTTATCCTTAAGCCTCTTTCTGTATGCTTCGACAATTATTTTGTTATCTTCCTTCTCAGGCTCACCGAATAGATTCCTATTCGTAGAATAGGCAGAACTCCTCCATGAGTCATCTCCCCAAAAAGCGGTCATCCTTTTAAGTCCGGTTGCTCCCACTTTCTCCGGGTTATGCCATAAAGCATTTCTGTTCATATCCATGATCGGGAAATTCAGAAGGATTTCAATAGACTTCGTTTCGCCGGCCTTGCGGACTACTTCCCAATTCAAATGAAGACCATATGGGTCGAGTAGGCACAACCCACGGCGATAATCCTCATATTTCACCAGCGGAAAAACTTTCTCCAAGAGTATCTTGTTACAATCTCCTGTGTATGTGTGAACATCATTGCGATTTCCCACCAGTTGCATCAATGTCTGAATTTTGTCGCCATTAAGGTCAATAAAATGGTATTCACGGAATGAAGGCTTAATCGCCAAAGCATTCAATGGACTGCCTAAGACGGCCTCGTTGGTAGTCTTAGACTTATGGACACCCGCGCCGGCGAAAGCATCTATATAAACGTGATGGAGCTTTTGCTGTGCGGCAAGAATAGTCGAATAAACAGCAGCGTATTCTTTGACGATGTCAAGTTTGATTTCTGACCAATACCCAATTTCGTCAAACTTCATGGGGATGTCCTTCAACGGGGCTTGAGGTGACAGGTTTTCTGTCGAGCGAGATTAATAAACAAGCCTTCTCATTAGGCGGCGTCGCGCGCGAGCATGGCGGCGCCGATGGGGACGGCGTCGGTGCCGAGTGAGGAGGCGATGATCTGCGTGGCTTCGAAGCTGGGCTGGAAGGCGCGGCGACCGGCCTCGCGGATGATGGGGTCGAGGATGAGTGCGCCCGCCTCCATGACGCCGCCGCCGAGGACGATGCGCTCGATGTTGAGAAGGTTGATGACCGCCGCCACCGCCGTGCCGATGGAGCGGCCCGTGCGCTCGATCATCATGGCGGCGAAGTCGTCTCCGCTCTTCGCCTCGCGCGCGATGTCGGCGGCGGTGAACTCCTTGTTGATGGCGAGGCGTGAGAGCGAGGAAGTGCCGTCGCGGTAGAGGCGCTCGTGCGTGCGGCGGACGATGTTGGGCGCGGAGGCGACCGTCTCCAGACAGCCGACGTTGCCGCAGGTGCACTCGATGCCTTCGGGGTCAATCGTGATGTGGCCGAACTCTCCGGCGAAACCGGTCGCGCCCTTCCACAGCTTGCCGTCGAGGACGAGCGCGCCACCGATTCCCATCCCGATAGTGATGTAGAACATGTGCCGGCTGCCGCGCCCCGCGCCTACGAGATACTCACCGATGGCGCCCGCGTTCGCGTCGTTCTCAAGGAACACGGGCAGACCCGTCAAGCGGCCCAACTCAGACTTCAAATCGCCGCGAACAATCGAGGGCAGGTCGTTGGAAACGACGACGCGGCCCGTCGCGGGGTTGACCAGACCGGGAACGCCCAGCCCCAACGCGGCCACGCCGTCGGGCGCCGAGTCGCGCAGTTCCGTGACGAGGCGCGCGACCTGAGAGGCCACGTCATCGCGTTCGGGGGCGGCCTCGCGCCGCTCGGCGACGCGGCCTTCGGCGGTGACGAGCGCCACGCGCACCGCCGCGCCCGAAACGCTCACGCCGATGATGTGCCGGTTGCCCTGCTGCGCGTGAACGGTCATCTCAAAGCCTTTCCCTTGAATTAGTTGTCTGTCGGCGAGAAGCCGCGCGGGAAGTGGCGTTGATGGTAACAAAGGGGGTGGGGGCTGTCAAACAACACCTTCTCCGTGTAGAATGCGAACCGGAAGGGATGAGAGGATGAGGGATGAGGGATAAAATATCCCGGCCTGTTCATCCCTCATCCCTCATCCCTCATCCCTTTATTCTTATGAACGTTCGCTCCATCCTGCTCCCGACGGATTTCAGCGAGTGCGCGCGGCACGCCGTGCCGGTGGCCGCCAGTCTGGCGCGCACGATGGGGGCGCGGCTCGTGTGCCTGCATGTCATCGAGCCGGTTATGCCGGCGGTCGGATGGACGCCCGTGGCGGAGCCGCTCCCATTGGCTGACATCAGCGAGCAGTTGGAAAGTTCGGCGGCGCGCGAGTTGCCGAAGATCGGCGAGTGCGAAGAGTGTGCCGGGTTGGACGTGGAGGACGTGATCGCGCACGGCGAAGCCGCCGCCGAGATCGTCCGCGTCGCCGAAGAGCGCGGTGTTGATCTCATCGTCATCTCTTCACACGGGCGCACGGGCCTCGGCAGAATCCTCTTCGGCTCGACCGCCGAATCGGTCGTCCGCCACGCCCACTGCCCCGTGTTGGTGGTCAAACCACCAAGTGAAAAGGATGAAGGATGAAGGATGAGGGATGAAGCGGAAGGCATCTTTCTTCATCCCTCATCCTTCATCCTTTATCCTTCGTTTCTCTCATGGACTTAAACCTCGTCAGCGATCTGATGTTTCGTTTCGGGCTGCCGGCTATCTTCATTCTGACGATGGCGGAGGGCGACATCACATTGCTGCTGGCGGGGGTGCTGGCGCACGGGCAGGCGTTCGGCGACTACAGTTTCCTGCAAGTGCTGTTGGTGGGTACGCTCGGCGGCGTGGCGAGCGACCAGTTGGCCTACGCGCTGGGGCGCGGGGCGCGCTACCGTGTGCGAGGGCTTCGTTTCTACTGCGCGGCGCGCTCGCGCATCGAGAGCCTGACCGACAAGTTCGGGATGCTCTCGATGTTCGTCTCGAAGTATACCTACGGCCTGCGGTGGGCGGCGTGCACCTTCTACGGCGTGGCGCAGATGCCGTACTTACGATTTCTCGCGCTCTCGTTCGCAAGTTGCTTCGTGTGGGTTTTGAGTCTGACCGCCGCCGGATACTTCTTTCACAGCGCAATCTACAATCTGATCGGCGACTTCAAAAAGTTTCCGGTCATCCTGCTCTGCCTCGTCGCCGCCGGCATCATCGGCTTCTATCTCGCCGAGCGCTACTGGCTTTCGAAGAAGGTCGAGGAGGCCGACCCCGAAAGGATTCAGAAGTTCGAGCAGGCGGCGGAAGAGAAACTGCACGAGATCAGGGAAGAGATACACGACATCCTCCCCCACCCGCTCGCGCGCCACAAAGAGGCGTCGAAGCAGAAGCGCAACACCGAAGGAGACTGAAAGCAAGGATGAAGGATGAGGGATGAGGGATGAACAAGAAAAGGCGCTGTGTGTGTTGCGCGCTCTTTACTTCATCCCTCATCCTTCATCCTTCATCCCTCATCTGTCATGATTATTGAGGCGACCGCCCCGACACGCGTTGATCTGGCCGGAGGAACGATTGACATCTGGCCGCTCTATCTTTTTCACCCCGGCGCGACGACCGTGAACTTCGGCATCTCGTTGCTGGCGCGCTGCCGCATCGAGACGCGCGACGACGACCGCGTCATTCTCGAATCGCGCGACCGCAACCTCTCTTTCGAGACGAGCCTCGGCGAGATCGAGAAGCTCGTGTACGAGGAGCGGCTCGAACTCATCTCGAAGCTCGTCCACTTCTTCAAGCCGGAGACGGGATTTCATCTCATCGCGGAAGGGTCGGCTCCGGCGGGCGCGGGCCTCGGCGGGTCGAGCGCGCTCGCCATCGCGTGCATCGGCGCGCTGAACCGTCTGGTCGGCGACCGTTATCCGCAAAAGAAGTTCATCGTCATCGCCGCCAACGTCGAGACGACGGTCATTCGCGTACCCGCCGGGTTTCAGGATTATTACGGCGCGTTCTACGGCGGCGCGAACTCGATTCACTTCAGCGCCGAGGGCATCCGGCGCGAAGCGCTCGACGTGGACGCCGAACAACTCGAACGCCGCATCATCATCTGCTACACGGGCGAGCCGCGTCTCTCAGGCATCAACAACTGGGAGATGTTCAAAACCCACATTGACGGCGACGCGGTGCTCTTCGAGTTGTTCGAGCAAATCCGCGACACGGCGCGGCGGATGCGCGAGGCGCTGGTCGCGCGCGACTGGCAAGGCGTCGGCGAGATCATGCGCGCGGCCTACCCGAACCGAAAGCGACTCGCGCCAAACATCACGACACCCCACATGGAAATGCTGGTCGAGCGCGCGCTGGCAAACGGAGCGGTCGCGGCGAAGGTCTGCGGCGCGGGCGGCGGCGGCTGCATCGCGTTCCTCTGTGAAGAGGAAACGCGAGCGTCGGTGGAGCGGGCGTTGGTCGCGGAAGAGGGCGCGGAGGTGCTCGGCTGGAGCTTCGCGCGCGAAGGGCTGGTCATTCGAGAGAGCTGAGGGCTTTCACACGAAAGGATGGGACGCATGGACAGAAGATGCGTGCGCGGAATCAAGTCGGTCATGTGTCTCTGCTTCGCGCTCGCCGTTCCGTTTGCGGCGTGGCCGTTAGGAAGTTCGAGCGGCGCGGCGCAGACCGGCGGCGGTCAAACTCAGACGACGCCGGAGGCGAAGCCGTTCGATCAGGAGCAGGCGCTCGCCGAGTTGCGGAAGCGAATCGCCGGGCAGGAGAACAAGCCCGCGGAAGAGGTCTTCAAAAATATCCAACTTCTCAAGGGCATGCCCGCTGGGCGTCTGCTGCGTGTGATGGAAATGGGCTACGCGCGTTCGCTCGGTGTCAACTGCACGCACTGCCACGTTGCGGGCGAGTGGGAGAAAGAAGATAAGCCGACCAAACAGATCGCGCGCGAGATGGCCGTGATGATGCGCGCCATCAATGAGTCTCACCTGAAGCAGATCAAAAACCTGAAGAGCGCGAATCCGACGGTCAACTGCACGACCTGTCATCGAGGGCAGACGAAACCCGCGCTCAACCTCTGATCCACACCCAACTTACCGCTCTACCGAGACGTGTTAACTGCGGAAGTTGAGAGTTCAGGCTTGAGCTTGCTCTTGCTCAAAAGCAGCACAAACTAAAGTTCAAACTCTCAACTCTTTTTTCAGCGCATCTTGGTCTTAGAGCATATCTAAAAAGCCCCGTGAGGGGCGAAATGTTTGTCGCTCGTCGGGTGCGCCGAAGTCTCCAAGCTCCGTGAGGAGCGGCATGTAAATGTCTGTCGCCCCTCCGGGGCTTGAAAGAGAAAGGGGACGGCACGGGCTATAAACATTCCGCTCCTCACGGAGCTACGGCGCATGGCTTTGTAGACACGCTCTTAGAGCTTACCCGCCTTGCGCTTCGCCTCTTCGACGAAGGCGGTGAGGCGCGCGATCTTCTCTTCGTGCGTCTCGCCGGCGGGCGGCTGGAGGTGCGGCGGCAACTCACGTGGGCCTCGGTTGCGCTCGCCGGCGGCCTTGCGCTTTTCCGGTTTGGCTTCGACCGCCGGCGGGTCGTCTGCCTTCGGCGCGCCGGGCGTGAGTTCGGTCGAGGCTTCGGGGGCGAGATCGGCGACCGTCTCGGCGCC
>JBGTBQ010000172.1:0-12076 GCA_041749275.1 Pyrinomonadaceae bacterium
GCCGACCAGCAGCGGCCCCACGGCGTTCCCCAGCGACCCGGCCAGCGTCCAACGCGCCATGTTCTGCTCGCGCCTCGCGGGCGCGGCGTCCATCAGCGCCGCCTGCGACAGAGCGACGAACGCACCGCCCGCCGGATAGAAAACGATATAAGCCGCGAGCAGCGCCGCGAAGCTATAACTCAAGCCGACCCCAAGCACGGCGAACGTGAACGCGACGCCCCCGGCGAGGATGATCGCGCGCCGCCGCCACACGTCGGCGAGGATGCCCAACACAGGCTCGATGAAGGCCGCGACGATACCCGGCACGCTGAGGAGGATGCCGACCTCCGTGTATGACAGACGCAGGTCGTCGCGGATGAGCGGCCACGCCGCCCCTCCCACTCCGTCCAGCAGCTCGTCTAAGAATTCGATCAGCAGCAGGACAGTGACGAAAAAGAAGGGCAGCTTTCGCGCGCGTCTTGAAGCGGGCGAAAGTGTACACGTCGAATTGCTTTCGGATGACACCGGTGATTCTCCTTATCCGTGGAAGTGAAGTGAACGTTTTCAGCTGGTGCGGGAAAACGTCTTCCGGGCGGAGGAATCACCGAGCGTGCGAGGGCGCACCACCACCTACGCTTTACGCGGGCGCGTGAAACGTAGCGGTCGCGGCTCGCCTTCTCAGTTGAAGGTTACCAAGGAGGGAATTTTGAGAAATGGATTTTCATTTGTTTGAACCGTCACGCGGAAATGATGGGTGACGCGAGAAACTTACCACAAAGGCGCAACGGCGCAAAAGAAAACTCGCCGCCCGACGCACTCAGTCCGTGTTACGATTTCGTCTTGTCATGGGCGAGCACGCAAGCGGGCGCGCCTACGGCCACTCTGGAAGTTCTCCGGCCTCCTAACCGCGGGCCTGTTCTCCCGCCCGCGCCTGACCGTGCACATGGGCGGCGCGAGTCAAAGCTTCCCAACCGGAGGCTTCGCGGATAAAATTGCGGCACCTCGCGGGCTGCCGTTGCGGCACTCAATTCAAGGCTCCGCCGCGGACATATCGTCGGGCGGCGGCAGACTCTTAACTCACGTCGGCTAGTCGGAAAAAGCAGCTATGCGCGAATCAGAGGACGCCCGGACGGGCGCGCCGCAGCCGGGGAGCGTCGGCATCCTTGAGGCCGTTCTTGAAGGCACGCCGGACGCCATCTTCGTCAAAGACCTTGACGGTCGTTACTTGATGGTCAACTCCTCCTGCGCGCGTTTCATCGGGAAGCCCAAAGAGCAGATCATCGGCAGCCGCGACGAAGAGCTATATCCGCCGGAGACGGCATGCCGGTTCGTCGAGGCCGACCGGCGGATCTTCGAGACCGGGCGGACGCAAGTCTTCGAGGGCGAGGCCACGGCCCGTGACGGCGCGATGCAGTCTTTCCGCGTGACGAAGGGCGTCGTCCGCGACAGCGCGGGTCATGTCGTGGGACTCTTCGGCATCTCGCACGACATGACCGAGCGCCGGCGCGCGGAGGAAGAGCGCCTGCGGCGCGCGCGCGAGCAGGCGGCCCGCGCCGAGGCCGAAGAGTCGAGCCGGATGAAAGACCTTTTCCTCGCCACGCTCTCGCATGAACTGCGGACGCCGCTCACGGCCATCTACGGCTGGGCGAGCATGATTGACGACATGGCGCTGGAAGAGGCAACGGTGAGAAAGGGCATCAAGATTATCAGGCGGAACGCCGAGCAGCAGCGCCACATCATAGAGGACATTTTCGACGCCTCCGGCATCATCACCGGCAAGCTCCGCGTCGAGACGTGCCCGGTTGATCTGGCGCAGGTGGCGTGTGCGGCGGTTGACGCCGTGCGCCCGTTGGTCGCGTCAAAGGGCGTCCGGCTGAGTTGCGACTTCGGCTCGCTCTCCGCGGTCGTCATGGGCGACCCGTACCGGCTTCAACAGGTGGTCTGGAATCTGCTCTCGAACGCGGTGAAGTTCACACCGTCAGGCGGCGAAGTGACGGTCGAAGTCGAGCGGCTGCCAGACCGACTGCGGCTCACGGTGAGCGACACGGGGCCGGGAATCAGCCCCGACTTTCTGCCCCACATCTTTGAGCGCTTCCGGCAAGCGGACAACTCCTCCGCGCGCACGCACGGCGGTCTCGGCCTCGGCCTCGCGCTCGTCAAACATTTAGTCGAGTTACATGGCGGGTCTGTCGGCGCACAGAGCGGGGGCAACGGAAGCGGCGCCGCCTTCACCGTTGACCTGCCGCCCGCGCCCGTCGCTCGTTCCGAAATGCCTGTGACCGTTGAAGAGCCGGAGCGCCGCGAGGTTGAATCGCCGTCGCGGGCACTCGACGGGCTGCGCGTTCTGCTGGTTGACGACCATGAAGACACGCTGCAATTGCTCTCTATGTTTCTTCGCGGACAGGGCGCGCAGGTCACGGCGGTCAACTCCGCCGCCCGCGCCCTCGAAAGGCTCACACAGGCGCGGCCCGACGTGCTCATCAGCGACGTGGGTATGCCCGGCGGAGATGGCTATGAACTGATGCGGAAAATACGCAATTCGGCGTCGGAGCGGGACCGTCGCACGCCCGCCGTGGCGCTGACGGCGTATGCCAGTGACGACGACCGCCGGCTCGCCTTCGATGCCGGGTTCGACGCGCACTTGGCGAAGCCGTTCGAGCCGGCGACGCTCGTGGCGATGCTCGCCGGTCTCACCGGGAAGGTGAAGACAAACAAGACGGATGGAAAGCTCGGTGAGGCGTAGTCTACGGCTCGCCTCAACGCACACGTTCCACCTTCTACCTCAGCGCGGGAGGAGAGAATGCGCGCGGAGCCGGCGTCTCGATTGTTAAAGTCAGGCGCCCGCGCCGGACGAGCGTGACGAGCCGCGCACGCGCTCCGTCTCCGACTCGAAGATGTAGGAGAGAGATTTGTAGATGAGCTTCGCGCAGAGGAAGGCCGAGGCGCTCTGGCCTTCGACGTAGGCGTACTCGTTCAAGTCCATGCCGACGACGCGGCGCGAGCGCGCGAGCGTGCGGACGAGGCCGAGCGTCTCGTACCAACCGAGGCCGCCCGGCTCCGGCGTCCCCGTCTGCGCGACGAGTGACGGATCGAGGCCGTCAATATCAATCGTCAGGTAGACGTTCTCGGTCAAACCCGACACCGCATCCTCCCACCAATCGGTGCGCCCCACGATGTCCTTCGCCCAGAAGATGCGCGTCGGCAGTTCATCAATCACGCGCGCCTCTTCCGAAGAGATTGAACGGATACCGACCTGCACCGCCGGCACTTTCAAATCCCGCACCACCCGCGCCATGATCGAAGCGTGCGAGTGCTTCGTCCCGTCGTAGGTGTCGCGCAGATCGGCGTGCGCGTCAATCTGCAACACCGAGAGGTTCTCGTAACGTTCGACGTGCGCCTCGATGACAGGCGCGCTCACCGAATGCTCGCCGCCGATCATGCACACGAATTTTCCGGTCGAGACGAGTTCGCGCGCCCGCGCCAGCAGAGATTTCATCATCCGTTCGGGCGGCGCGAGCGGCGGCGACTGCTCGACCGTGTGGAGACCGAGACGGTAGACTTCCGAGTCGGTCTCCTCATCGTACAACTCCATGTTGCGCGAGGCGTCAATGATCGCCTCCGCGCCGCGGCCCGTGCCTCCGCCGTAAGAGACCGTCCCCTCGTAAGAGATCGGCCACACCACGACGCGCGCCGCGTCGAAAGCGGAAACCGCTTCGTCTTCGATGCCGCCGAAGTTCATCGGCAGTTGTGCTGATTCAGACATGGTGACAGTTTAGAGTTACGAGTCAGACGTGACAAGTGAAGAAAGTTTGTCAACAGATGCTATAATCCCGCCCATGAAAATCCTGAACTACACGGTCATCATGACGCCCGACGAGACCGGCGGTTACGTCGTGACCTGCCCCGCGCTCCCCGGCCTCGTGACCGAAGGCGACACGCTCGAAGAAGCGCGCGAGATGGCCACCGACGCTATCCGCTGCTACATCGAAAGTCTTCAAAAAGATGATGAGCCGATCCCGACAGATAATCCCATCGTTGAAGAAGTAACCGTTGAGGTCGCTTAGTTTCTATCCTTGTTTCTATCCTTCCCGTTAAAGCAAAGCCAAAAACTCTTCAACCGTCAGTCCGGCCTGCCCGATAATTGCCTTAAGTGTGCCCGGCTTCAAATCTTTGTTGTGATATGCAACCGTCACTCTCAGAGTGCCCTTCTTGAGAATGTAGTGACTCCCGGTTGTGTGATGTATGTAAAAACAGTTCCGCTCAAGAGCCTTAATAACCATCTTAGGTTTTAAGGCTGGTAATTGCCCAGCCATTTACTACCCCGCTTTCACCGAAAAACTACCCGATAGCGAAACCGCTTTATAGACATTGGGCTGTGGCCCTTTGCCTACCTTGATAATTTCGAGTTCGCCGAAAGTTTCCATTCGCTTGAGAGTAGCAGAGACACTGCCACTGTTTGCTTTTAGCTGCTCGCCAAGAGAGGGGTTTTGCGATGCAATTTGTTCAATAACGTCGCCGATTTTGAACTCTTTATCTCCAATGGCTCTGATAGCAATTCGCATTGCGGCTGCTAGTCCTCGAACTTTTTTTATCTTCTGCGTTGCATATAAAATAGTGGCTGGTTTCGGATTTGGATTGAGCGCAAATACATGATTGGCATTTTCGACAAAGCGATTTCGTTTATCCTTTCTAAGGACACTAATCATTGTTTTTTTGCTGGGTGACAAACCACGGGTATTAAGAGACTTTAAGATAATGTCAGTATGCAGGGGGGTTCCGGCTTCTTGAAGAATATCTCGAACTGCATCACCCATAGTGGACTTATTAGGCTTATCGCTTAAGATTGCTTTAGCTCTTTTAAGAGCCTCAACCTCATCCATTAATGACTCAATCTGACTTTGCAGAGAAAGGATTTGCGCTTCTTTCTTGATGATTGCGGTCTCTAACTCTGTCATACCTCAACGCACCTTTCTTGCGACTTTACGCTTCTAAATTCAACGTCATTCAAAGCGTTAGATCGCATTATATAGAAAAGAGGCGGGCTGTCAAACAAATTTTGAGCTGCGTTAATTGGCAGGAATATAAACAAATTGGCTGGCGATTCAGGGTCATGTACTGAATCGCCAGCCAAAAATAACGGTAAATTGCCGCTATATCTATGGAACCTCGACCGTCAAATCCTTCCCCATAAACGTGAAGGTCGGGCGTTTGCGCCCCTTCATGTATTTGGCGGCGGTCTGCGAGAGCGAGGTGACGAGGATGGGCAGCGCGATGGTCGCGTCGCAGTTGACATAGGCGGTGGCGGCGGCGCGTTGGAGCTTGCCGAAGATGAGCGCCTCGTCGTTGACGTGGGGGCTTGAGCGCCCGCCGGGGTGCGGCGCCTCGGTGGAAATCTGGATGGCGTACTTGTGACCGCGCGGGGCCTGCTTGAGAATCGAGGTGGCGGCCTCCATCTGTTGAATGAAGGTGCGCGAAGAGCCGCCGCCGATGTTGATGACGCCCGTCAGACGCGCGCGCGTGGCGATCTGCATCATGTCGAGCACGTCCTGCGCGAGATCGAAGCAGAATTGATTCTTCTTCTCGAAGCGCGAGCCGGCGATGCCGACCGCGATGGCGCTGTCGGCGATGGTCGGGCAGAAGACCGGCACGCGCGCCTTGTAGGCGGACGTGAGCACGCCGTCATCCGTGGCAATCTCGGCCAGTTCGCGCCCCAGCAGGTGCAGGAATTCGCGCGTCGAGTAGGTGCGCGTCTGGTCGAGCTGATTGGTAAAGCCGCCGACCCATTCGCTGGCCTCGTGGTACTCCTCCTCGCTGGCGAGCACGTCCCACATGCGCGTGATCTGCGATGCCTCAAGCTCGGCGTCGGTCATCGAGGGGTGCGACTGAAAGTGCTGGCGCCCCAAAGTCTCGTGCAGGTCGTGAAAGAGCATCGCGCCGGAGCAGACGATGACATCCACAAAGCGATTCTTGATGATGTAGGCGAGGAGCCTACGCATCCCCGCCGGGATGAGCGCGCCCGAAGCGGCGACCATGATGGTCGTGTTGTCGCCCAGCATGTCGAGCCAGATGCGGTGCGCCTCGGCCATCTGCCGCGCGCCGAAGCCCGCGCCTTCCATCTTCTCTAAAATGCCGGCCACCGAGCGGTCGCGGTCAACCTGCACGGGCCGGATCGGCGCGGTGAGGTACTTGCTGGCTTTCGGTTTGCGTTGAGTAACCATAGCTTGCGAGGGATGAAGGATGAGGGATGAGGGATGAAGGAAGACCATTCAACTTGCGTTGAGCGGTCTGCACTTCATCCTTTATCCTTCATCCCTCATCCCTTTCTCCTTTATCTTCGTCTGCCGCTGTCTTCGTCGCCGTTGACCGCGAGGTAGGTATAAGCGCCGATGCGCGACTCGTAATAGTCAATCAGGTTGGCGCCCTCGGCTTCCGTCAGGTCGCCGCGCTTGACGCGATGGGCCACCTGACGGCGGAAGCCGTCGTGGAGCTGGCCGCGTTCATAGCGCGCGCGCTCCAACGCTTCGCCGAGGGTCGTGCCGCGCACCACCTTCTTAATCAGATAGCCGTCCTCGTCAATATGGATGTGCGCCTCGTTGGGTGCGCCGAAGAGGTTGTGGTTGTTGCCCATCGCTTCCTGATAAGCGCCGACCAGCATGAAGGCGATGTAGTACGGCTCGCCTTCGATGAGCTTATGCAGCTCCAGCACCTGTTTCACGTCGTGGAGGTCAACGAACTTGTCCACCACGCCGTCCGAGTCGCAGGTGATGTCACAGAGCGTGGCATACTCGGTCGGAGTCTTGTTGAGACGGTGAATCGGGATGATGGGGAACAACTGGTCGAGCGCCCAGTGGTCGGGCACCGAACGGAAGACGGAGAAGTTCGTCAGATATTTCGCGCGCAGCAGCCGGCGCAAATCGGTGAACTCCTCGGAGACGTACTCGGCGGCCTGTGCGTGCTTGTCGGCGCGCTCGCAGATGTCCCAGAAGAGCACCTCGCCCTTGGCCCGATCTTCCAGCGAGATGAGTCCGAGGTTGAAGAGCGTGAAGAGCGTCTCGCGGTGTTCGAGCGCATCGTGATAATACTCGCGATAGTTCTTGACGGTGATCGTCGCCCGCAGGTCGCCCAGTTCGGTAACGACTTGCGGGTCGTCTTCGTCAATCTCGATGGGCGTGATCTCTTCGACTTCGGTTTCGACCTCGTCGAGCACGTTCGTCACGAGGATGGCGTGGTAGGCGGAAAGGTACCGGCCCGATTCCTGAATGATCGTCGGGTGCGGGACGTTCTCGTCGTCGCAGACCTGCATAATCGTGTAGACCACGTCGTTGGCGAACTCCTGCGCCGAGTAGTTGGCTGAAGAGTCGAACGCGGTCTTCGATCCGTCGTAGTCCACGGCCATGCCGCCCCCCACGTCCAGCAACTCGATGGGCACCTTCATCTGGATGATTTTGGCGTAGACGCGCGCGGCCTCTTTCATCGCGTTCTTGATGCGCTTGATGTCGGTGAGTTGCGAGCCGATGTGGAAGTGGAGCAGGCGCAACATGTCTATGCGTCCCGCTTCCTGAAGGCGGCGGATGACTTCGAGAATCTCGGTCGTGGTGAGGCCGAACTTCGCGGCCTCGCCGCCCGACTTTTCCCAGCGCCCGGAACCTTTCGAATAGAGCTTGACGCGGATGCCGACCATCGGCAGGTCGCCCACTTCGTAGCGCTCGGCGATACGCAGTACGTGGTCGAGTTCGTTCAGCTTCTCGATGACGATGACGACGCGCTTGCCGGCGCGCGCGCCTGAGAAAGCGAGTTCGATAAACTCCGCGTCCTTGAAGCCGTTCAAAACGAGCAGGCTGTCCGCCGACTGCTCCATCGCCAGCGCCCCGTAGAGTTCCGCTTTCGAGCCGGCTTCCAGCCCGAAGTCGTAGCGCGTGCCCTCGCGCAGATACTCCTCGACGACCGCGCGGTTCTGGTTGACCTTCATCGGGTAGACGCACATGTGCGTCCCCTGATACTCATATTCGCGGATGGAGTTGCGGAAGGCGCGCTGGAGTTTACGCACCTGCGCGGTGACGAGTTGCGGGAAGCGCAGCAGGACGGGCGTCGAGATGCCTCGACGTCGGAGGTCTTCGATGATCTCTTTCACGTCCGCCGCGCGCCCCTGATCGGTTTCCGATGGATGGACGACGAGGTTGCCTTTGCGATTGATGCCGAAGTACCCGGCCCCCCAGTTCTCTATGCCGTAGGTCTCAAGCGTCTGTTCTATAGCCGTGGTCAACTTCTAGCTCTCTCGCCTCCCCTCATGGTTCTCAGATTTGCGACAAACTTTCGCGCGGCCAGCCCCTTAAAAGTGCTTGCAGGTTGAAGATTAAAGGATAGGAAAACGTAATGGCGCAATGTAACAGAAAAAGGGGAGGCGGTCAAAAACTATTTTTTTCGACCAGCCCGGTCGGTTAAGTGGTGTACGGAAAAAGAGTTAGCGGAAAAAGCGAGGCGCGCCGGCATCAGCCCTGATGGGCGCTCGTACTTTGAAACCTTGACAGGGCACGGAGCGGGGCTATAATGCCTGCTTTTTGATAAGCGTCGCACTATGCAAAAGGACGCCCGCCCCGGTTCATATCAGACCGCTCGACGGCTGCTCGGAAAAGGCGGCCACCCTCCGCCACCACCTAACAATATTCAGGAGAAAACATGGACGCAAAAACGGCCTTGAAGTATGCCGAAGATCAGGAGGCGAAGTTCGTCTCCGTCCGCTTTACAGACCTCGTTGGCGCTTGGCACCATCTGACCTTTCCTATCCACCAACTCGATGAAGGCTCGTTCGAGGACGGCTTCGGCTTCGATGCCTCGTCTTTGCGCGGTTGGGCCTCGATCCACGAGTCCGACATGCTGCTCGTGCCGGACGCGGGCCGTCTCTGGATGGACCCGTTCTCCGAGGATGAGACGCTCTGCGTGATCGCCAACACGGTAGACCCGATTACAAAAGAGGGCTACGGCATGGACCCGCGCTCAGTCGCGCAGCGCGCCGAGAGTTACCTGCGCTTTACGGGCATCGCCGACACGGTCAATTTCGGCCCCGAAGCCGAGTTCTTTATCTTTGACGGCGTGAAGATCAGGAACGAGCAGCACGCCGCCGGTTACCAGATTCATTCAGACGAAGGCATCTGGAGTTCCGACCGCGAGGCGGACGACTTCGCCGGCCCGAACCTCGGCTACCGCATCCGCAACAAAGAGGGCTACGTGCCCGTCCCACCCACCGACACACTGAGCGACCTGCGCTCCGAGATTTCACTGATCCTCGAACAGGTGGGCATCACGGTCGAGTGCCATCACCACGAGGTCGCCACCGCCGGCCAGTGCGAGATTGACTTCCGCTACTCCACCCTCCTCGGCACCGCCGACAATCTCCAAATCTTCAAGTATGTCGTCCGCAACACCGCATACCAGCACGGCAAGGCGGCGACCTTTATGCCGAAGCCTTTGTACGGCGACAACGGCAGCGGGATGCACTGTCACCAATCCTTGTGGAAGGATGAGAAACCCTTGTTCGCCGGCGATGGCTATGCCGGACTCTCCGACCTCGCCCGCTGGTACATCGGCGGCTTGCTCAAACACGCCGCCGCTATCGTCGCTTTCGCCGCCCCCACCACCAACAGCTACAAGCGCTTGGTGCCCGGCTTCGAAGCGCCGGTCAATCTCGCCTACTCGGCGCGCAACCGCTCCGCCGCCATCCGCATCCCGATGTTCTCGACCAACCCGAAACTCAAGCGCTTGGAGTTTCGTCCGCCCGACCCGTCGTGCAACCCGTATTTGGCGTTCGCGGCGATGCTGATGGCGGGACTCGATGGCATCCAGAACCGGCTTGATCCGGGCGAGCCGTTGGACAAGGACATCTACGATCTGGCGCCGGAGGAGTTGAAGAAGGTGCCGTCGCTGCCCGGCTCGCTCGATGAGGCGCTCACGGCATTGGAGGCGGATCACGACTTTCTGCTGAAGGGCGACGTGTTCACGCCGCAACTGATCGAGCGATGGATCACGTACAAGCGGGAGAAGGAGATACAGCCCTTGCGGATGCGTCCGCACCCGTTGGAGTTCAGCATGTACTTCGACATCTAGAACGCGAGTCAAGACGGTGCAAAATAGTGCCGCGAGCGGCGGCGAGCGGGTATGCTCTCGAAAGCCTCACCCGCCCGTTGCCGCTCGCGGCGCTCTTTTTTCGGTTGGATACTATACCTGCCGCCGCGTAATATATTTTCACCTTGCCGCCGCTCGAAAAAAAAATCGAATCGCTCATCCGCGACCTGCCCGACCCGGAAGGCGCGCGACTCTTTTACGAGCGCGTCAGCGCCGAGCATCCACGCGTCGGGAAACTGTTCGCGCGCGACGCGGGGCTGTGCTCGGACGCGCTCGCGCTCGCCGCTTGGAGTCCGCTGCTGGCGACCACGCTCGCGCAGCATCCGGACTATCTTCAGTGGCTCGCGCGCGAGCGGACGCAGGCGCGCGTGAGGACGACCGAGGAGCTTGAGGAGTCGCTCGCGCGGTTCGCGCTCACGCACTCGCAGGTCGCGCCGCCCGTCATGCTCGCGCGCTTCCGCCGCCGCGAACTGCTCCGCATATACCTTCACGACATACGGCGTGCGACCACCATCGTCGAGACGACCGAGGAGCTATCGAATCTCGCCGACGCGGTGCTGCGCTACGCGCTGGGCATCGCGCAACAGGAACTCGAAAACCACTACGGCCTGCCGCAGCGTGCGGACGAGCGCGGGCGCCAGACGGCTGCCGAGTTCTCGGTGGTCGCGCTCGGAAAGCTCGGCTCGCGCGAGTTGAACTACTCGTCCGACGTAGACCTGTTGTTCCTCTACTCGGACGATGGCGAGACGAGCGGCGCGGGCGAGCGCGGGGCCGTTACCAACCGCGAGTTCTTTTGCAAACTCGCGGAGCGGGTCGCGCGCATCGTCGGGGCGCAGCGCGGTGAGGGCGCGGCCTACCGTGTTGACCTGCGTCTCAGACCGCACGGGCGCGACGGCGCGCTCGCTGTTTCGCTCGCCGAAGCGCTGCGCTATTACCGCGAGACGGCGCAGGCTTGGGAGTTGCAGACGCTGATCCGCGCGCACGCTTCCGCTGGTGCGCCGGGGTTGTTCACGCGCTTCGCCGAAACTCTGCGAGGTCGCGTCTACCGCTCGGACGCGGCGGTCGCGCGCGCGCTCGCCGATGTGCGTCTCGCCAAACAGAAGATTGACCGGCAGCACGGCGAAGCGGCGGGCGGATTCAACGTCAAACTGGGGCGCGGCGGCATCCGCGAAATCGAGTTCATCGCACAGGCTTTGCAGCTCGCCTACGGCGGGCGCGACGCATGGCTCCACGCCCCGCACACGCTTATCTCTTTGGGTCGCCTCGCCGACCGTGGCCTGCTCAACGAACGCGAGCGCACGGGGCTGTCAGCGGCCTACGCCTTTCTCCGCACGCTCGAACATCGCGTCCAGATGGAGCACGGCCTGCAAACGCACACGGCGCCAGACGACCCCACGCGGCGCACGTTGGTCGCGCGGCGGATGCACTTCGATGGCGCGGCGGCGCTCGCGGAGTTCGACCACACGCTCGGCGCGCACACGTCGAACGTCCACGCGGCCTTCCGTCGCGTGTTTGGCTCCGGCGCGGATGCGTTTGACTCCGTGTTGCTCGATAAAGGGAGTGCTGACCGGCATGACTCTCCGGCGGGAGAGGCCGCGAGGGTTGACCGGGAGACGGATGCCGGGAGGATTTCGCGTCTTCTGCGCGAGGGCGCGGACGGCTCGCTGAACCCGAAGCGTTCGCTGGCGCTGACATCGCGCATCGTCGCCGCGCTCGATAAGTTGGGCGCGGACGCCGTGGAGCTGCCAGACGAAAATCTCTTCGCGCTCGCGCGTCTGTGCGGCGCGTCAGAGTATTTCGGCGAGATGGTCGCCGCTAACCCCGCGCTCATCCCGGCGCTCGTGACGCCCGCCGAGGACGTTCTGACGCGCGACCATCGCGCTCTCATGCGCGCGGCGGTGGATGCGGAAAAGAGCTTCCGCGCCGAGTTGTCGGCGCTCAGGCGCGTGTGGTCGCGGCTGCTCGTCGAGATCGGCGC
>JBGTBQ010000173.1:0-3522 GCA_041749275.1 Pyrinomonadaceae bacterium
AACAAAGTCATGACCAGGACTCAGACTTTCGGGTAGAAGGCGAAGATGCTGCCGGTTAAAGCGTCAAGCTGCGCCACACTCAGGACTTTCAGTCCGTTACAGGGATGCCTCCGCCTTTAGGCGTGTGGAGCATTCACTTTCGGGGCGGTAATGATGGTTGATAACACGGCGACGATTTTAAACAGAACACGGGCGCGTTCGGCAAGGCGACACGCGGGAGCCGAACGAAAATAAACCGCGCGCGATAGAAAGATGTGCGGCGCGAGACGCTTGACAGCCTGCCTTGTCAACTCGCATCCGGGCTTAACTCCGCGACGACGATTGGGGAAGTGAGCGTCTTGTGGACGGGGCACTTGTGCGCGATTTCCTGAAGGCGTGCGCGTTGCTCTTCCGTCAGGTCGCCCTCGAACGAGACGGCGCGCTCGATGCGGTGGACGAACCCTTCCGTGCCCTCGACGCACTCAGCGCAGTCCTTCGCGTGCACCCTCTGCTG
Organism: Pyrinomonadaceae bacterium; assembly: GCA_041749275.1. Classification (GTDB taxonomy): domain Bacteria; phylum Acidobacteriota; class Blastocatellia; order Pyrinomonadales; family Pyrinomonadaceae; genus JBGTBQ01. The sequence goes on from JBGTBQ010000173.1 coordinate 494, forward strand.
CCTGAGCCGCACCGTCACACGTTCGAGCGGCCAACTCTTGCGACGGGCGTAGAGCGTGACCGTCATCGAGATGCAACTGCCGAGCGCCGCAAGCAGCAGCGTATAAGGGTCGGGGCCGGCGTCTTCGCCGCCCGCGCTCGAAGGTTCGTCCGTGATGAACACGCGCTCGTCGCCGTAGCGCACTTCGTTACGCAGGTTGCCAAGAGAGGTGACTGTCACTTCGCTCATGGCGGGGCATCATAATTGAAAGCAGCGGGGCGGGCAAACGGCGCGGCGGAAGGGACGCGAGCGGTAATCGTCAAGCAGTAGAAGCGACAGGCGCGACCGCGAAAGATGGCGTCTCTGGAGCACCTTGAGAGACGCCATCTTTCGCGGTCGTGCCTTTCGACCGTAACCGGGCTAAGAGTTTAAGCTTCCCACCGCTTCGACCTCTGATAGAGGTTGAGCGCGAAAATCAGAGTCAGCGCAATCGTCATGCGGCCTTACCTCACCTTCGTTTATTTGCACCTACAGAGAGCACTAATCAACGCCGCATTCCAGAAGACGGATAGCAGACGGCGGATAGGAGGCTGGAGCAGGCGGCGGGTGAAGCGATGTCGTTGTGATAGCTTGAGCCTCGAATCACAGTTCCGAGATTTCCCGCCTGCCGTCTGCCTCCTGCTCCAGCCCCTACCCGCTCCCCGGCTTGCGGTGACTCGGCGCGTGCGGATACACTCGGCCCGTTCCGCAATAAAATTTATCAAGTCGCGGTCGGCCTGCGCGACCGTCATCGAGGGTCCGAGGATGAAGATTCACGAGTATCAGGGCAAAGAGTTGCTCAAAAAGTATGGCGTCGCGGTGCCGCGCGGGCTGGTCGCGCGCTCGCCCGAAGAGGCTTATCACGCGGCGAAGGAACTGGGCACGGACGTGGTCGTCGTCAAGGCGCAGATACACGCGGGCGGTCGCGGCAAGGGCGGCGGCGTGAAGCTGGCGAAGAGCGCGGACGAGGCGCGGGAGTTGGCGCGCGAGATACTCGGCATGAAGCTCGTCACGCATCAGACGGGGCCGGAAGGGCGCGAGGTGCGAACCATCTTTATCGAAGAGGGGCTGCCGATTGATAAAGAATTCTACCTCGGCATCGTGCTCGACCGCGTCACCGGAAGGCCCGTCTTTATGGCTTCCTCGGCGGGCGGTATGGACATTGAGGAGGTTGCCGCGCACACGCCGGAAAAGATTCTGAAAGAGACGATTGACCCGGCGGTCGGCTTCCGTCCATTTCAGGCGCGCAAGCTCGCCTTCGGGTTGGGCCTGCCGGCGGCGCTCATCAATCAGGCCGTCAAGTTCATGCTCGCCCTCTACGAAGCTTATGAAGGGATGGACGCCTCGCTGCTTGAGATCAACCCGTTCCTGCTGACCAAAGACAACCGCCTCATCGCGCTCGACGCGAAGGTGACTTTCGACGACAACGCGCTGTTCCGCCATCAGGAGTTCCACGCGCTGCGCGACCTGAATGAAGAGGAGCCGTTGGAGATCGAGGCGTCGAAGTTCGATCTCAACTACATCAAGCTCGACGGCAACATCGCCTGCATGGTCAACGGCGCGGGGCTGGCGATGGCGACGATGGACATCATCAAGCTCGCCGGGGGCGAGCCGGCCAACTTCCTCGATGTCGGCGGCGGCGCCTCGCAGGAGCGCGTCGAGGCCGCCTTCCGCATCCTGCTCGCCGACGAGAACGTGCGCGCCGTGCTCATCAACATCTTCGGCGGCATCGTGCGAACCGACATGGTGGCGCGCGGCGTGATCGAGGCGGCGAAGTCCATCGGCGTCAAAGTTCCTATCGTCGTCCGGCTCGAAGGCACGAACGTCGAAGAGGGCCGACGCCTCATCGCGGAATCCGGCATGAACTTCACCGTCGCGCAGGGCATGAAGGACGCCGCCGAAAAAGTCGTCGCGCTCGCCGGGTAGCCGTTCGCCGCATGGTTCGTTCCGCGGGCCACGTCAGCCGAACAACCAGCCTGTAATCGTCGTACCTGTGGGGAAGACGCAAGACAAGAGTTGCTTATGTTTTGTCCGCAATGTGGCGCTAACCAGAGCGAAGAGTTGAAATTCTGTAAGACGTGCGGCGCGAACCTGCAAGCCGTGCGGCAGGCGGTGGTGACGCGCGAGCCGGGCGAAGGATTCGACTGGAGCAAGACGTGGGTCGCCGAGATGTTCATGTCCGGGCAGGAGGCTCTCCGGCGCAAAGCGGAGATGGAGCGCCTGCAAGGCATCACGCCGGAGTACAAACGCTACAACGAAATCAAGGCAGGCGTCATCACCGGGAGCATCGGCATCGCGTTGATGATCTTTCTCTACGTTTTTATGCAGGGCATCGTCCTCGGCGGCAAGGTTTCGCATGACACCGCGGAGATTCTCAGCCGCGTGTGGATCGCCGGTGTGATTCCTCTCTTCGTTGGATTGGGGCTGCTCATTAACGGCATGTACGTGAGCAAAAAGCAGGTCGAAGTTGCCAACCGGGAGCAGCGTGCGGCGCTGGATGCGCTGGGCGAAGTGGTCGAGAGGCACGCCCTCCGATCCGCCGACACGTCCGAGTTCATCCCCACGGATTTCAGCGTGACCGAAGGGACGACGAGACACCTGAGCGGCGCTGCTCAGAAGCAGCAAGACGCGAGCAAGACCTGATCGGCCCTCGGCGTCGGGTGAGGCTTTCCGTTGAAGACAGCGATGAACCGACGCGCACTTCTCAAACTGCTCGTTCTCCTCAGCCGCCTCGGCCTCGCGGCGATGTTCCTCTTCGCGGCGGGCGCGAAGCTCTACACGATCAGTGATTTCGTCGCCAACCTGTCGAACCTCGTCGAAGACCGTTGGGTGTGGCCGGTTGCGGTCGCCGTGATCGGCGCGGAGATTGCCGCCGCTGTGCTTTTGCTCTGGCCGCGCACGGCGCGCATGGGGGCGGCGCTCTCGGCGGCGCTGCTCTTAGGCTTCGCCGGCTACGCGCTCTACTACGTCTACATCCTCCACGGCGAGCCGCTCGAATGCGGTTGCTTCGG
>JBGTBQ010000174.1:0-4136 GCA_041749275.1 Pyrinomonadaceae bacterium
CGTTGCGGCGGGCGGTGGGGGAGGTGGTGCGGCGGCACGAGGCGCTGCGGACGAGCTACGCGGTCGCGGGCGGGCGAGTGGTGCAGGTGGTCGGCGAGGCGGTGGAGGTCTTAGCGGAGGTGGAAGAGTTGCGGGGGGTGGGAGCGAGGGAGCGGGCGGCGGAGGTGGAGCGGGTGCTGAGGGAGGAGGCGCGGCGCCCGTTCGACCTCGGCGCCGGGCCGGTGGTGAGGTGTCGGCTGCTGCGGGTAGGTGAGGAGGAGCACGTGCTCTCGGTGGTGGTGCATCACGTGGCGGCTGATGGGTGGTCGCTGGGGGTGCTGGTGCGGGAGTTGTCGGCGCTCTACAGCGGTTATCTGAGTGGGGCGGAGTCGCCGCTCGGGGAGTTGCCGATCCAGTACGCCGACTACGCGGTCTGGCAGAGAGCGCGCGCCGACACGCGGGCGCTCGACGCCGGCCTCGCCTACTGGCGCGACCGGCTCGCCGGGGTGCCGGCTCTAGAGCTTGCGACGGACCACACGCGACCGGCCTTGCAGAGTTACAGGGGCGGCACGGTACGCGTGTTGGTGGGCGGTGCGTTAGCGGATAAGCTGCGGGAAGTGAGCCGGCAGGGCAGCGCAACTCTCTTTATGACCCTGCTGGCCGGCTGGCTGGTAGTGTTGCACCGGTACACGGGGCAGACGGACATTGCGGTGGGGACGCCGGTGGCGAACCGCGGACGCTCCGAGGTCGAGGGACTGATCGGGATGTTCGTCAACACGCTGGTGCTGCGGACGGAGCTTTCGGGCGACCCGAACTTTCGGGAGGTGCTGAGGCGGGTGCGGGCGGCGTGTCTGGGTGCGTACCAGCATCAGGAGGTGCCGTTCGAGCGGTTGGTCGAGGAGTTGGCGCCCGAGCGGGAGATGAGCCGCAGCCCGCTCTTTCAGGTCATGTTCAATCTTCTCAATTTCGACGAGAGCCAGATCGAGCTTGAGGGACTGACGATTGAATCCCTGCCCACGGTTGACATCGGCGCCAAAAGTGAGTTGTCGCTGTACGCCGCGCCGCGCCCCCACGGAATCGAATTCACGCTCGCCTACAACGCAGACCTCTTCAATGAGGCAACCGCTAGACACATCCTGCGACTTTACGAGCTGATACTGGAAGGCATCGCGGCGCACGCGGAGCGATGCATCTCCGAAGTGCCGCTTCTGTCCGCGTGCGAGGGGGGGGGGCGGTTCCCCGAGTTGAAGGACTTTATCAGAGGGGAGCGGTTCGTCGAGTTCGCAGCCGAGGAGATCGAGCAATCAATAGCCGACCGCTTCGTTAAGCAGGTGGCGGCCACGCCGCACGCGCTCGCCGTGAAGACGCGCCGACACGAGTGGACTTACGCTCAGTTGGATCGAGAGTCGCACCGCATTATGCTCGCGCTCCTGCAACTCAGGGGCGTGGCCGAGGAGCGGGTCGGGATCTTGATGGGCAACGGCGCGCAGGTGGTCGCCGCGCTCCTCGGCGCACTCAAGGCCAATAAGACTTACGTCCCGCTCGATCCGTCGCACCCGCTCGCGAGACTGAAACAGACGTTCGAGGACTCTCAGGCCAGCGTCGTTGTGACGGACAGCCGACACGCCGCGTCCGCGCGAGAGTTGGCCGGCGACGGCTACGACGTTATCAACATTGACGAGTTGGCGCGCGTCGAGACCTTCGACGCGCGGTCGCCACAGGTCTCGCCCGACGCCGTCGCGTACATACTCTACACCTCCGGCTCGACGGGCATGCCGAAGGGCGTAATGCAGAGTCACCGCAACGTGCTTCACTTCATCCGTGCCTACACGAATAACCTGAAGCTCACGCGCGACGACCGCCTCACTCTGCTGCCATCCTTCGGTTTTGACGCCGCCGTGATGGACATCTACGGCGCATTGCTCAACGGCGCGGCGCTCTACCCGATGGAACTGAAGGAAGAAGGCTTCGACGAGGTCGTCAGGTCTATCCGCGAAAACTCCATCACCGTCTACCATTCGACGCCCACGGTCTTCCGCAGCCTGTCGAAGCGTCTGGGCGAGCACGCGCCGGGCTGCGTGCGCCTCGTCGTGCTCGGCGGCGAAGAGGCGCGCAAGACCGACGCAGACCTCTGCCGCGAGAAGTTTGCGCCGCACTGTATCCTCGTCAACGGGCTGGGGCCGACAGAATCCACCGTGAGCCTGCAATACTTCGTCACCCCCGAGAGCGAACTCCGGCGGGCCTCACTGCCCGTCGGGTACCCGGTCGAGGAGACGGAAGTCCTTTTGCTCGACGAAGAGGGGCGGGACGTGGAAATTTACGGCGAGATCGCTTTGAAGAGCGCCCACGTCGCGTTAGGCTACTGGCGCCGACCGGAACTAACCGCCGCCGCCTTCATGAGCGACCCATCAGGTGGCGCGCAACGCGTCTACCGCACGGGCGACCTCGGACGCAGGTTGCACGACGGCAGCATCGAGTTCCTCGGGCGCAAGGATTTGCAGGTCAAGATACGCGGCTTCCGCGTCGAACTCGGCGAAGTCGAGGCGTTGTTGCGCCGACATCGGGGGGTGAGCGAGTGCGCCGTCGCCGTGAGGGAGTCTTCGTCCGGCGGTGAAAAAAGGCTCGTTGCCTACTTCGTCGGCGACGCCGAGCAGGTGGCCTCGTCCGAAGACCTGCGCGCTTACCTGAGCGAGCGGTTGCCGGCCTACATGGTTCCTTCCGCCTTCGTGTGGGTCGAGTCGCTGCCGCTCATGCCCAACGGCAAAGTCAACCGCGCGGCCTTGCCGCAGGTCTTCGATTTCGGCAGGCAGGCCGACACGGGTTTCGCGCCGCCAGCGAGCGATATCGAACAGGCGCTCGCGAAAATCTGGCAGGACACGCTGAAGGTCGAGAAGGTCGGCGTGGGCGACAGCTTCTTCGATTTGGGCGGGCACTCGCTGCTGCTGCTCGAAGTCCAGTCCAAGTTGAGGGAAGTCTTCAACCGCGACGTGTCGATCATGGACTTGTTCAAGTACGTCACGATCAGTTCTCTGGCCTCTTACCTGAGCACGTCCGGCGCGGGGGACGAATCCCTGCTCGACGGCGTCCGGGAGCGCGCCGACATGCGCATCGAGGCGAAGGCACAACGTAGAAGGGCCATACGTAGAGGGTGAACCATGAGTGGAGAGGGTAAAGACATTCGACTCGAAGGCGTGGCAGTAGTCGGCCTCGCCTGCCGCTTCCCCGGCGCGCCGGACGCGAAGACTTTCTGGCGTAATCTGTGCGACGGGGTCGAATCGGTCAAACACTTTACCGACGAAGAACTGCTCGCCGCCGGCGTCGAGAGTTCCGCGCTCGAAGACCCGAACTACGTCAAGTCACGCCCGCAACTCAACAACATTGATCTCTTCGACGCGAACTTCTTCGGCTTTACTCCGCGCGAGGCCGAGATCATGGACCCGCAGCATCGGTTTCTCCTCGAATGCGTCTGGGAGGCGCTCGAAAACGCCGGCTACGACTCGGAGCAGTTTCCGGGACGCATCAGTCTCTACGCAGGCTCTAACATCAGCACCTATCTCCTCAACAACCTGCTCACGCGCCCCGAGCTGCGAGGGCGCGGCGACCATCAGCACATCCTGCTCGGCAACGACAAGGATTATCTGACCACCCGCATCTCGATGAAGCTGAACCTCAAGGGGCCGAGCGTCGCCGTGCAGACCGCCTGCTCGACCTCGCTGGTGGCGGTGCACCTCGCCTGCCAGAGCCTGCTCGATTATGAGGCCGACATGGCGGTGGCCGGCGGCGTCTCCATCGAAGTGCCTCAGCAGGGTGGCTACTATTATCAGGAAGGCGGCATCCTGTCGCCCGACGGGCACTGCCGCACCTTCGACGCACAGGCCAAAGGCACTCTCTTCGGCAGCGGAGTCGGCGTGGTGGTTTTGAAGCGGCTGGGGGATGCGATAGCGGAGGGGGACCGGGTGGTGGCGGTCATCCGCGGGACGGCGATCAACAACGACGGGTCGGAGAAGGTGGGCTACACGGCGCCGAGCGTGCGCGGGCAGGCGGAGGTGATCGCGGAGGCGCAGGCGCTGGGCGGGGTGGAGGCGTGGACGGTGGGGTACGTGGAGGCGCACGGGACGGCGACGGAGTTGGGCGACCCGATTGAGGTGGAGGCGCTG
>JBGTBQ010000175.1:0-2413 GCA_041749275.1 Pyrinomonadaceae bacterium
GCGCATCTCCGTCGCGGAGGCGAAGCGCCGCGCCGCGCTCTGCGACATCGCCCGCGTGAGCACGTCGGCGACGCCGGCGGGCACCTGCGCGTGAATCTCGTTCGCGGGGCGCAAAGGGTCATCCTCACCGTTCAGGACGGCGGTGGCGCGCGTCAGTGCGTCGGGCGGCGTCGTACCAGTCAGGAGATGATAAAGGGTCGCGCCCAAAGAATAGATGTCGCTGCGCGGGTCGGTGCCGGCGCCCTGCATCTGTTCGAGCGGGGCGTAGTTCAACGAATAGCCGAGGACGCTGCCCGTCGCGGTGACGCGCGTCTGCAAGGGCGTCCCTTTCGCTAGTCCGAAATCGAGCAGCACGATCTGATTGCGCGTCGTCAGCTTCAGGTTCTGCGGTTTGATGTCGCGGTGGATGACGGGCGATTCCTGCGTGTGCAGATAGTCGAGCGCGTCGAGCAGTTGGTTGGCCCAGTCGAGCACGTCGCGCGGAGGGAAGGCGCTGCCGCGGCTCTTCAACATACCGGACAGGTCGTCGCCCGGAATGTATTCCATGACGAGGAACTGGCCTTCCTCTTCGGTGAAGTGGTCGCTGACGCGCGGGAGCGCGTGATGGCGCAAGCGGTTCAAAAGTTTCGCCTCGCGCTCGAACGCTTTCCGCAGATTCGGGTCCGTAAAGAAGGTCTCTTTCAGCGCGACGCGGCTGCCGAACCGCTGATCGGTGGCGACGAAGACCGCGCCCATGCCGCCCTGTCCGATCTGCTCTTCGACGAGGTAGCGGTTCTGCAAAAGCGTGCCGGGCGTAATCATGCGTCTCTCCTCTGTTGACCACCGACAATATACAAGCCGCTTTGCCGCTTCGGCAACGCGGTAAAAGCGAAGGGCGCCTCGAATGTCGGGACGCCCTTCCATGTAGTTTCCGCGCTTAAAAACAGTCTGGAGTCTGAAGGCCGGAATCAATGACACGTGCTGTTGGTTCGGCCTTCAGTCTCCAGACTTCAGACTAACTTTGCAGTACTTCCATCATCGCGTCGTGGACGAGGCCGTTGGTGGCGAGGATGGGCGGGGTGTAAACGCGAAAAGGCGTGCCGTCGTAGCGTGTGACGCGCCCGCCGGCTTCCGTGATGAGAAGGACGCCGGCGGCCACGTCCCACGGGCGCAGCCCCAGCTCCCAAAATCCATCGAAGCGACCGGCGGCGACGTAGGCGAGATCGAGCGCCGCCGCGCCGTCGCGCCGCACGGCCTGTGCCTTCATAATGAAGGCAGCGAAGTGGCGGGCGAAATCGGTGTGCTGGCGCACGTCGTAAGGAAAGCCGGTGCAGAGCAGCGCGCGGTTGAGGTCGCCCGTCTCGGAGACGCGGATGCGCCGCCCGTTGAGCGTCGCGCCTTCGCCCCGCTCGGCGGCGAACATCTCATCGCGCAAAGGGTCGTAGACGACGCCGACCACAATCTCCCCTTTATGTTCGAGCGCGAGCGAGACGCAGAAGACCGGATAGCCGTGCGCGTAGTTGGTCGTGCCGTCGAGCGGGTCCACGATCCACTTGTACTCGGCGTCGCCGCCGCCGCCGATGGCGACCACTTCGCCCGCCTCTTCGGCAAGAATCGCGTGGCGCGGGTGGTAGCCGCGGACGCGCTCGATGACGAGTCGCTCGGCGGCGAGATCGGCCTCGGTGACGATGTCTATGTCGCCTTTGTGCGTGATGGTGACGCGCCCGAACTTTTCGGCGAGGATGCGGCCCGCGTCACGGGCGGTCTGGATGGCGAAGTTGAGCAAATTGAAATTCCCGAAGCTGATGTTGAAAACAGAGTGTGCTTTGCTTTTATTCGTAGTGATACTTGCAAGAGATCACGACGAGCTGTTCGTCAGTGACTTTATAAACAAGACGGTGCTCGTCCGTGATACGGCGCGACCAATAGCCTTTCAACTCGTGCTTGAGCGGTTCGGGCTTGCCGATGCCGTCGAAGGGGGTTTTGGCGGTCTCGTTGATGATGCGTCGGATACGTTCAAAGAGTTTTCGGTCGAGTTACGCCCAGTCGCTGTAATCGTCGAAGGCCGTCTGGTGAAAAGCGATCAGCCTCACTGAAATTGCTCCTGCGAGGGCGTGACGAGGCTTTGCCCCTGTTCTACATCACGGATGGCGCGCAGCAGGTGGTCGCGGTTCGCGGGAGAGCGGAGCAGGTAGGCGGTTTCGTCGCGCTCGTAAACCGCGATTTCGATCTCCTTGTTCTTGAACATTGTCTTCAGCGCTTCAAGGAAACGCTCGTCGAGTTCGTCCGCATTGACCTGATAAATCGTGTACATGACAACTCCTTTGCCGTTGAGCGGGGGAATTCTAACACCGCTTGCCGCTGAACGTCAGGCGTTTTCGACATCAGTCAACTGCTTCACGCGCCCGAACTTTCGGCGAGTACGCGGCCCGCG
>JBGTBQ010000176.1:0-10754 GCA_041749275.1 Pyrinomonadaceae bacterium
CCTGCGCGGCCAGCGCCCGATGAGCAGACGCGCCCCGCGCCGCCCGTCGCGTCGAGTTTGAAACTCGTGCCACAGCACGCGGACGCGCCGAACCGCCGCCCGGCGGACGACCTGCCCCCTTTCCCACTCGACGACGAGCCGCGCTTTCTTCGTGACGCCCCGCCGGAGCCTCCTTACTTCGCGGAGATTCCTGCTGGTGCGGACCGCATCGGACAACCCGTCGCGCTCAACTCTCATTTCACTTCCGGTAGCGAGGTCGCTCAGACGGGCGACATGGTCAGTCGTCTCAAGCATGCGCTCGAAGCGCGGAACAAACATCTGCTTGCCGTGGCGCTCGACGGCGCGCAGCAGGTGACGGTCGGCGGCGGAACGTTGTGCGCCGAGTTCACGCCGGAAACTAAACACCTGCGCGACACGCTCGACCGCGCGGAGAACAGGCGCATCTTGCGCGAGGTCTGCCGCGAGTTGACGGGGAGCGAGACGGAAGTGCGCGTCGTCGTCAAGACGCCGGGCGCGGTGGGCGAAAATCTCTCGGAACGCGACGAAGCGCTGCTCGAACAGAAACGCCTGCGCGAGTTGGCCGACCAGAACCCGCGCGTCCAACAGATGCTCAAGACCTTCCGCGCCGAGATCGTCGAGGTGCGCCGCACCGACGAGGAGCGTCAATAGGCCGATTACGAAAGCGCGGCTTTTGTCCGTCTCCTTTCGGCGAACAAACGCGGCGTGATGGGCGTATAGGCACACGGAGGTGATTTGGAAATGCGTGACCCGGTTCTGGCAGGTATTCTCAGTCTCTTAATCCCCGGCGTGGGGCAACTCTACAACGGACAGATTCTCGCGGGCATCCTGTGGCTGATCTTCACGCCCGGCTTCTGGATCGGCACGGGCGGACTGCTCGGCTGGGTGTGCCACATCGTCGCGGCCTATCTGGCTTACAACTACGCGAAAGAGCACCGCGCGCGCGTCTGACCAATACGCTTTCGACACGCCTGACCCGAAACGAACGAGGGCACGAGGTTGCACCAACCCGTGCCCTCGTTTTTTCTACCGCGCGTCCGGCCCTCACAGCGCTCTTCCGTGCGGTTCATGTCCCAAGAGACACGTGCCGGGAGACATGTTCGTAGAACATTTCAAGAGCACAGAGCAATGGACGACACCATAAAAGATTTCCGACACACCATCGAAGACGCCGCCGCGCGACTTCTCGCCATCACGGAGGCCGACAGCGAGGCCCGGTCAGCCCCGGACAAGTGGTCGCTGAAAGAGACGCTCGGACACCTCATAGACTCAGCGGCGAACAACCACCGCCGCTTCGTTTTGGCGCAACTCAAAGACGACCTTGACTTCGACGGCTACGCGCAGGAGGGTTGGGTGAGCGTGCAGCGCTATGCCGAAGAGCCGTGGCCGCATCTCGTCGAACTGTGGCGGTATTACAACCTGCATCTCGCGCACGTCATGTCGCACACACCGGAAGAAATGTTGAAACGTGAGCATCGTCTCCACACGCTGCACCTCATCGCGTGGGAACTGATCGAGCGCGAGCAGCCGGCCACGCTCGAATACCTGATGCGCGACTACGTCGGTCATCTCCAACATCATCTCCGGCAAATTTTCGGCGAAGACGAGCCTTAGAGCGTGTCTAAAAAGTGAGCTTGGAGTCAGCTCCGTCAGGAGCGGAATGTGTGTAGCACGCCGCCCGCGCTGAGAGATGCAGCTCCGTCAGGAGCGGCAGGTGGGCGGTGCCGCCCCTCCGGGGCTGAGAGGGAAACAGAGAACGCCTGCGGGCTACAAACATTCCGCCCCTCGCGGGGCTTTTGAGACACGCTCTTAGAGACGAAAGCCGCGCATGATGTCAGATCGTGCGCGGCTTTCGTCTTCACGTGTTATACGCCGATGTGTTTTATACCGGCGTCCCTAGCTCCTCGACCTCGGTCGCGGGGTCAAGCAGCGAGGCGCTCGTTACCTTGTCGCCGCCGTCGGTCCGGATCAGGCGAACGCCCTGCGCGGAGCGGCCCGTCTTGCGAATCTCGCCGGCTTCGAGGCGGATGAGCTTGCCCTGTTGCGTGATAATCATGATGTCGGAGTCTTCCTCGACGGGGAAGACGGCGACAACCTTGCCGGTCTTGTCGGTCGTCTTCATGTTGATGACGCCCTTGCCGCCACGCGATTGCAGGCGGTAGGTCGAGATCGGCGTCTGCTTGCCGAAGCCGCACTCCGAGATCGAAAGCATCTTCTCCGAGTCTTCCGGCGAGACCGCCGCCACCGAGACGACGTAGTCTCCTTTCCGCAGGTCAACGCCCCGCACGCCGCGCGCCGTGCGCCCCATCGGCCTGACGCCATCTTCGGCGAAGCGGATGGCTAATCCGTCGTGCGTGGCGATGAAGATGCGCTTCGTGCCGTCGGTCAAGACCACATCAAGTAACTCGTCGCCGTCGTCCACGTTGACGGCGTTGATGCCGTTCGAGCGGATGTTGCGAAACTCCGATAGCTCCGTCTTCTTGATGACGCCGTTGCGCGTGACCATCACGACGTAGCGCCCCTCGGAGAACTCACGGACGGGTATCACGCCGGCGAGCTTGCGCGCCGAGGGGATGTTGATGAGATTGACGAAAGCCTTGCCGCGCGCGCTAGGGAGCGCATCCGGTATCTCGTGCACCTTCATCTTGTAGACCTGCCCATCGTCCGTGAAGATCATCAGGTACGAGTGGGTCGTGGCGATGAAGAGGTGCTCGACATAGTCATCGTTCTTCCCCGTCCCGGCCCCCGAACGGCCCTTGCCGCCGCGCCCCTGCCGCGTGTAGGTCGTGACGGGCGTGCGCTTGACGTAGCCGTTCTTCGTGACCGTAATCGCCACGTCCTCATCGGCGATCATGTCCTCGATGCTGAGTTCCACGCCCTCGTCAATGATCTGCGTGCGGCGCGCGTCGCCGAAATTCTTCTTCACGTCTTCCAACTCGCCTACGATGACGCGCCGGAGACTGGCTTCGTTCGAGAGGATATCTTCCAACTCTGAGATGAGACGGATGATTCCCTCATACTCGTCAATGATCTTCTGTCGTTCGAGCGCGGAGAGTCGCCTCAGTTGCAAATCAAGAATCGCCTGCGACTGTGGCTCCGAGAGTTCGAGCCGCCGCATGACCTTCTGCAACTTCGAGATGAAGCCGGCGAGCGTCTGGTCGTTGGGCGCGCCCTTCCAAGACTTCACGTCGTTCATCCCGTCGAAGCGGCCCGTCAGCCATGCTCTGGCCTCGTCCACCGAGCGCGCGTTGCGGATGAGCGGGATGATGTAGTCGAGCGCGTCAATCGCTTTGCTCAACCCCTCCAAAATATGCGCCCGCGCCTTCGCCTTCCGGAGTTCATACTCGGTGCGGCGGCGCACGACCTCGCGGCGGAACTCGACGAAGTATTCGAGCATCTGCTTCAAGGTCAAAACGCGCGGCTGGCCGCTGACGATGGAGAGGTTGATGACGCCGAACGAGGACTGCATCGGCGTCAGCTTGTAGAGCTTGTTGAGGACGATCTGCGGCACGGCGTCGCGCTTCAGCTCGACCACGATGCGCATCCCGTCGCGTGAAGACTCATCGCGTAAGTCCGAGATGCCTTCGAGTTTCTTCTCGTTGACGAGTTCGGCGATGCGCTCGATGAGGCGCGCCTTGTTCACCTGAAAGGGAATCTCCGTGACGATGATCGCGTCGCGCTCGGTCTGCCCGCGCCCGATGCGGTCAATGCCGGCGCGGGCGCGCATCTGGATGATGCCGCGGCCCGTCGTGTACGCCTGCCGAATGCCTTCGCGCCCATAGATGAAGCCGCCCGTCGGGAAGTCGGGGCCGGGGACGAGCTTCAGCAACTCTTCGTCCTTCATGTTCGGCTTCTTGATGAGAGCGATGGTGGCCTCCACGACCTCGGTCAGGTTGTGCGGCGGGATTTTCGTCGCCATCCCAACCGCGATGCCTTCCGAACCGTTCAGGAGCAGGGTCGGCACGCGCGTCGGCATCACCGCCGGCTCGCTCAAAGATTCATCATAGTTCGGCTGGAAGTTGACCGTCTCCTTCTCGATGTCGGCGAGTATTTCGGAAGTCAGACGCGCCATGCGCGCCTCCGTGTAACGCATGGCGGCTGCGGCGTCTCCATCAATCGAGTTGTGAACGAAGACACCGTCCGCCAACAGGAAGTTGTGATGTACGTCAACCGTGATGTCGTACACGTCGGCGCGCTCATCTAGAAGCCGCTTGGAAACGACTCGGTGATTGTAATTCCGAGACGCTTCGAGAAGCTCGTCGAAGTCCTTAAAATACTTCAGTGCCGTCCCGACGCGGGGAATCCAATTGGCGTTGCGGTGGCTTTCATACGCCTCAGCAGTGAAGTCGAGATGACCCACCTTTGACAGCAGCAGAGAGCCGAACCGCGCAATCCGTTGTCGCATGACGCGGGACTTATATTCCGGGTCCAACCATTTCACGGTCAGTGATTTTCCGGCGCGCGCGGAGAGGTCGGACATCATCCGAGGGTTGTCCGACAGTCGCCGCGCGTTGCTCCGGCGGACGCCCACGATTTGCGCTTCGCGGAAAGCGTCGTTCTCCCGCTGCCGGGCGATCTTCGCGCGGTGCTTGTCGCGGGCTGCCGGATCATCCCACAGAGCGAGCGCCATGTTTGAGAAGTGGTCGTCAGTGAATTTCGCACGATATGCAGGGTCTTGCCAGAGTCGCCGCGAGCTGGCGCTAATTTTAGCGCGCACTTCCGTGGAGGCTAGAGAGCGCGAAATGGCTTCGACGATTTCGGTGCGTTTACCTTCGTCCTGCCACATGGCGCGGCTCTTCTCCGAAATGATCCGCGCGACCCGCGCTTTCTCATCCGGCGTCAATTCGCGCTTCTCGACGCCTGAAAGCGCCGCGCTCATTTTGAGACGGTAGTCGGGATCATCCCACAGCGCCTTCATGCGTTTGGAGATTTCCGCCCGCGCCCCAGCGTTATCTCGATAAAGATTCTTAAGAGACGCCGAGACACGCTTGCCGTTCTCGTTACGGAACGCCGCGTCCCTATTCTGTTCAATAAAACGCTGCCGTTTCTCCTCTAACACTTCGGGATGCTCGTCGTAATAACGCCGCACGCCTTCCCGCTGCGCCGCCCGAAACCCTTCATCCTTCCATAATTCTTCAAGGTGTTCCGCGTGCAGATGTAAGTGCTCAAGAAACTCCATCCGCTCAATATTGGTCGGGCGGTTATCCCAGCGGTTGAAGTTCTTATGGTGGCGGACAAAAGCCCCCTCAACTTTTCTCGCCTGCCCCTGCCGTGCGTTGAACTCGTCGGCAAGGTGATGAACGAACTGGTACTCGCCGGTGATGGGCTGGCAGACGCGCAGGTAATCATTCAACCCTTCTTTGACGGGGGCCGTATCGAAATATCCGGGCATCAGACTGTCTTCTTCCGCCAAGTCCCGGGCCGCCTTGTAAGTCCCGTCGCGCAGCATGAAGCGGTGGTCGGGCGTGCAGCGGATTCGTGCGCCGCTGTCGAGTATTAGCTCGATTAGTCGCGCGTCGCGGCGGGTGATGCGCGAATGACGACCTTCGCCGACAACAATGTGCCCGGTCTTGTCTACCGAGTAGACGTGGAAAACCTCATTCGGTCCGAGTTCGGCCAGTTCGGCGAAAGACTTCTCTGTGCCGTCGAGGAGTTTAATTTTGGTATCCGCGGTGAAGCAGCCGAAGTTGCCCTGCCCATCAACGAGCGGGTAGCGCATCGAAAAATCCTGCGCCATGCGGACGATAGTTTCATAGACGGCGCTGTCGCCGTGCGGGTGATATTTACCGATGCAGTTATGGACAGCGCATCCATGAACCAGAAACTCATGCCCGGCGTCAGCGATCTGCACGTCGTAAGTCTCAGCCATCTCACCTTTGTCCTCGACTGACAGGACTTCGAGGACGCAGTAATTATCCAGCAGAGTTTTCAAACGTCCGGCCAGAGGCGAACCGACGCGCTCAAGTTTGCTGAGAAGCCCAAGCGTTTCAAGCTGCCGGTAGGAAAGCGTCTTGTCGCGCAGGTCGGAGGCGTAACGAATCTTCGCGCCGCCGGGATATTTTATGCCCGCCCGAAATTTGTTCCCGGTCGTGTCCTGATACCAGCCCGCGCCCAGATGGCATTTAGATAACTCCGCGAAGACCGCCTCACCTGGAACACATTCCGTCTCGGTATTGAGCGACCTCCCGCTCCAATCGGACATCCCTGCCGCCGCGTCACGCTTGCGCGGCGTTTGAAGATGTTCTCCGATCAGGTCGCAAAAGCGCGAGGCGTTTTCGCCGGTCAGGCAGAGCGTATAACGTGGCAGATAGTTGTGACCGTAATCGCGCGTCGAGAAGTCTTCACGGGTGTAGCGCGCATGGATGCCGCAGTCCGCCAGCAGCGCCTGAATCTGCGTCAGTAGCAGGGAGGAAGTTGAAGCCAACACGGCTTCGCGTTTCGAGCCTGCGAGACGCAGTGAGCCGTCGCCATCCATAAAGCCAGCTAGGAACGGCGCGAACAGGCGGCGGTCAATTAAGACCCAGTCAGGCACGCGCTTGTGCGCGCTCGTTTCCTCACACGCGACATGAGCTGCGGGCCAGCCGCTGAAACGAACGGTGTGCTGTGGTTTGTGGTGTGGCTGCTGCGGCGCGCGCCAACTCCAATGCGGCGTGACGGTTTGCGCCTCACAGAGTGCGCTCAAAAACTCCAGTGGTTCTTTATCCGTCATCGAGATGCCGACCCGGCGCGAACGGTTCCGGTCGGTCAGATAACCTTCGGCGACCAGCAATCCGACGCCGTAGGCTGATGCTGTGCGCTCTTCGTTGGGGTGTCGCTCCGGCAAGCCGAGCGCGCGGACGCTGGAAGCCAGCACTCGCCGACCCGTCAAGCCGTCCGCCCTTTCCCATCCGAGGCTTAAGTCGTCGTTCAGGACGCGGAACAATTGCCCCGGCGTGACCGTCATCGCGTGGCCGTTGGAGAGATTGACCGTCACGACCGGCGCGGGCGGATTGTGATACGCTTCGACGACGCGGCTGGTCCGACCGTCGGGCAACTGCACGTAATCGCCGACCGCCACTTCTTCGATCCGAGACAACCCTCTGTCCGTGTGAACCAACGCGCCTTTGACGAAGCAGTCGCCGACGATGCGCGCCGACTTTTTGTATGCCTTGTTATATTGGTTGCCGAGTTCGTGCATGGCCCAGAGCACGCGCCGGTGGACGGGCTTGAAGCCGTCGCGCACGTCCGGCAGGGCGCGCCCGATGATGACCGACATCGCATAGTCGAGATACGAGCGGCGCATCTCGTCTTCGATGTTGACGTAGTTGCGATCTAAAGTTTCCATCACATAAGCCTTTCCGGTACAATTCGACATGCCCGCTTTCGCGGCGGCGGCGGGAGCGCCTCAAAGTCAACCGACACGCAAAAGAGGACTAGCGCGGACGGGTTTCCGCGGAGCCGACACGACGGCCCGTTCGCGGTCGAATTCAACTGGCGTAAAGTGTGATTTCCCATGCGGGAAACGGCTGGCCGAAAGCACGACATATTGTAGCCCGGAAAGCCCCTTTTAGCAACCGGCCCGAAGCGCCAAAAGCCCTGTAAAATCAGGCTTTTCGGCGTTAAAATGGCGCGTTTATCGCGGGGTCGCCGGGGCGCAATATATTGCGGCCCGGCGGCGCACGTTTTGAGGATGAAAAACGAGGGCAAATCGAAGCGTCTGCGCGAGCGCATGAAGCTGGCGCTGCCCGTTCGTGTACGCTGCCGCGAGTCGGCGGACTACGAGTGGGTGGAGATGTCGCGCCTCGTTGACGTGACGCCGTTCGGCGCGCGCTTCACGCTCACACACGCGACCGAGCGCGGGCGCTTGCTGCACCTGACGATGCCGATGCCGCGCGCGCTCCGTTGCTTCGACCACATCGAAGACCAATACCGCGTGTGGGCGCTCGTCCGTCATATCAAGCATCACGTAGCGCCGAAAGGGACGGGGGCGGGCCAGTCCCTGCGCCTCGATGTCGGCGTAGCCTTCACGGGTAAGAATCCACCCGCCAGTTACCAGAAGGACCCGGCGACGCTCTACGAGGTGAACGCGCTTTCGACGGAAGGCGACTTGTGGGCGGTGCATGAGAAGTTCGAGCAGAAGGACGGAGCCGCGAACGCGCCCCGCTCGCAGGAGACACGGATTCACATGGCGGTCGCCGTCCTCGTCGAACTGTTCGACCAACAGGGCGTCGTCGGCGCGAGCGAGCAGACCGTGACGGAGAACATCAGTCGCCGCGGAGCCTCCGTGATGACTACGCTCGATGCCGGGCGGGGCCGCTTCGTGCGCGTGACGAGCGCCGAGCACGGCCTGTCGGTAGTCGCCGCCGTGCGCGCGCGCCGCGCCGGCCCGGACGGCATCCCGCGCCTCCACCTCGAATTCGTAGACAGCCAGTGGCCGCTGGAAGGGATAGAATGAACAGTCGAAAATGTGGAGTGTGAATTCTGAATTTCAGACTTCACACTTTCGACTTGGCTGATGAAGCGATGAAAATAAAGATTCCGCGTGAGGTGTTGTTGGTCGAGGTCGAGCGGCGTTGCGGCGAGCCGGCGTGCGGCGCGCGCCTGCGCGTCGGGTTGACGAAGGAGGAGGCGCGGGTCTACACGGGCTTCGCGTGCGAGCGTTGCGAGCGTTGGACGGAAGACATGCTCGGCGAGCGAGACATCCCGGAGTGGTGGGAGGAGTTGAAGGTGACGGCGCTCGATGGCGTGCGGCCCGCGCGTGGGGCGGCGGAGGTCGAGCCGGGCGAAGTCGTGACGCGCATGAGCGAGGCGTGGCGGCGCGTCGGTGAAATGGGTGGGCGCGGGGCCGTTGAAAAAGAGAGTGGGGGCGAAGAATCGTCTTGAGAGAAGCGACGGATTCACTGAACGCGCGCGGGCGCGAGCGGGGGCAGGCGCGCGACCGCGCCGTGCCGCAGTGGGTCGTCGAATATCTGTTGCGCCCCTGCGTCCGGGCCGTTTCGCGCGCACTCTGGCGCATCGAGTTGAAGGGGACTGAGCACATTCCGACGGCGGGCGGCTTCATCATCGCCGCTAACCACCAGACATACATTGACCCGTTCTGGATCACCATCCCGGTCGTCCGGCCCGTCCGTTATCTTGCGTGGAGCGAGGCTTTCAAGAACCCTCTGTTGGGCAGACCGATGGAATGGCTCGGCGCATGGCCGCTCGTCATCGAGCGTGGGAACCCGACCGCTTACCGGCGCTCTCTGCAATGGCTGCGCGGCGGCGGTGCGGTGATGATCTTCCCGGAAGGCAGCCGCGCCTACGCGGACGGCGCGATGGGGAAATTCAAGACGGGCGCGGTGCGTCTCGCGCTCGAAGCGGGCGTGCCGGTTCTCCCGGTGACTTTGCGCGGCGGCAACCGCATCTGGCCGCGCGGGCAGCGCTGGCCGCGCACGGGCCGCCGCATCGAAATCATCTACCATCCCGTTCACAGACTCGAAATGCTGCCCGGCGAGGACGCGCGCGCCTGCGCCCGGCGCGAGACCGAGGCGCTCGCTTCGACCATCAAATCCGCGCTTTAAAAAATCTTCACTCCTCAGCCGCAAGCGTCGCCACGCCGTCGGGCGGAAGGATAAAGCTTGCTGACAGCGGCCTCTCGGTTCGTTGTTCATCGCGGGCATCCCTCTTGTGTCATGCGGCCATCGTGTTGGCCGGAGGAGAATTGAGCGGCTTGTGTCGGAGCGTCTCAATCTATGCTCGCGTCGGAGGCGTGTCAACATCGAGAAGGTTAAAAAACTTGGCGGGATGAGGCGGGTGGAAAGTTTCAGCCGGGAGGGGTGTGGTTGCTTCACGTCGCATATACGCGCGACGCGAAAGAGCCGGATGCGCGGCGACCCACAGCGCATCCGGCCCGTCTAAAAAGCGGCGCGGCGACGTTAGAATCCCGCGTCTTTGAAGTGGTCGCCGACGCGCGCGGCGAAGCGGTCGTGCATCGTGCGAGCCTTCTCGCGCTGCTCCGGCGTGAGGACGGCGAAGACTTTCGACTTGACGCGCTCTTTGGCGACGATCAACTCCGTGATGGTCTCGGCCTGACGCGCGGCGAAAGCGCGGGCCTGCGCCTCGTCGAAGCTGCCGGGCGCGCTCGCCGAATCGTACTGCCGCTTGTTTTCATGGAGTCGTTTGAAGAGCGGCATGACGCTGCCCCGCTCGGCGGCGAAGATGCCATGAATCTCGGTCTTCTGCGCCTCGGTTAGTTTCAACTCGCGCGCGATGTGCGCCATGACGTGGCCCACGACGCGGTGCTTGAACGCGCCGTGCGCGTGTCCCTCGCCCTCCTGCGCGAAGACGGTATTCTCCCAGCGCGCGGCCTCGGCGTTGGAAGCATGGACGGTGTAGAGCGCGCCCACCGCGACGAGCACGGCGGCGATGGCGGCGGCGGCGAATATCTTTCTCATCATTCTTTCTCCTCTCGAAATCTTTACGCTGGCGCCCGGCGTCGTTCGTCGGGGCGCGTTTCGTCTCTCGCCACAGTTATACGACTTGGCGGACGCGCGTGCGGTTAAGAGTCGGTGAAGGACGTGTAAAGATTTGTTAAGAGCGCGGCCCGGTGCGCTTAACGAAACTTTACGGGGCGGCGCGGGGCGTTTGGCGTAGAATCGAATGGATGGAGCGCGTGCTGGTCATAGACGACGACGAGGAGCTGTGCGAGTTGGTCGCGGAGTATCTCGCGCGCGAGGGGTTCGCGGTCGAGGCGGCGCACGACGGCGCGAGCGGCG
>JBGTBQ010000177.1:0-10751 GCA_041749275.1 Pyrinomonadaceae bacterium
CCGCCGCCGCGAGGCCGCCGAACGCGCGCGTCAGGCCGCCATCGCCCGCGCCCTCTACCTCGCGCGCATCCGCGCACAGGATCAGTCCTACCGCGACGAGACAACCGCCAACATCCTGAAAGACGACACCACGGGCGAAGATTTGGAAGTGCGCCGCGTCGCCGTTCAGGCGCTCGAAGGTCAAGCCGGGACAGTGGTCGTGATGGAGCCGAAGACGGGGCGCGTGCTGACGGTCGTCAATCAGGATTGGGCGCTTCGCAGGGGCTTCAAGCCGTGCTCGACCATCAAGATTGTGACTGGCTTGGCCGGTCTGTCGGAGAAGGTGATTGACCCGGTGCAAACCGTCAACATCGGCGAGGGATCGTTTCACCTCGACCTCACGGATTCGCTCGCCTTCTCGAACAATGGCTACTTCCAGAAGGTCGGCGGCGAGGTCGGCTTCGATAAGATGATGGAGTACGCCCGCAAGATGGGCCTCGGTCAGCCGACCGGCATCAACCATTCGTTCGAGTCGCCGGGCCGTCTGCCTGTCTTCAAGCAAGGCTGGGCAACCAACCGCATGTCCTCGCACGGCGACGACATCGAAGTGACGGCCATCCAACTCGCCAACATGGCCTCGGCCATCGCCAACGGCGGCAAACTTCTCGTCCCGCACCTGCCGCGCACGCCGCAGGAAAACGTTAACTTCAAACGCGAGGTCAAACGCGAGATTGACGTGCCGCGGGAGCACATGCAGCGCGTCTTGCCCGGCATGATCGGCGCGGTCAACTACGGCACGGCCAAACGCGCCTACGATCCTTTGCAGACGGTGGCGGGCAAGACCGGCTCCTGCATCGAACAGAGCGCACAGCGTCCGTGGGTCGGTCTGTTCACCTCGTTCGCGCCCGTGCATGATCCGAAAATCGCCGTCGCGGTTATCCTCCGCGGCTCCGGCGCGCGTGGCAAGTACGCCTCGGCGGTCGCCGGTGACATCTACCGCAATCTCCACCAACGCTTCGGCATCCGTCCGGGCAGCGCCCCCGCGCTTGCCAACGACCAACTCGCGCCGCGACCGAAGATTGATGCGCGCCGGGCCGAACTGGTCAGCGACGAAGGCAAGGACGAAGAGGCGACCGAAGCTGAAGCATTCGTCGTGACCGAAGCGACCGACGCCGCCACCCAGAGTCCGACGACCGGCACACAGTCCAACGTCCAGAAAACGTCCAAGACCTATCAGCGGCCCGCGAGCGCGGCTCCCGCAACGAAGTCGCCCGCGTCGGAACCGCAGCCCAACGACGGGACGGTGCGCCCGCGCCGCGTCTCTCCTGAAAATTAGCGTAAGGTTTAAAGTTCAACCCGGTCACTTCAAGGCTCAAAGTTTGGTCGAAACTCAAACTTTGAGCCTTGAGTTTTTGGGTCATAAATTTACATCCTTTTCCTTGACACCATTTGAAAGATTGTTGCAGTATCACGGCGCGAAAAGCGTTCCCGACACCCGTTCGAAAACCCTTAACATTGTTCCCTTTCGGAAGTGGCCTGCGAACGCGCCCCGCCAAATACGGCAACTGGCCGGAAACGGCGTGCATCTGAAAAGTTACGCGACGCCGGTAAGTCAGGCTTCGCGCTCCCTAAGAATCGAATTTCAGCAACAACGCACGGAGGATTTGGGACCGATGAAAAACGCTTTAAGCTTTCTGATGACCATTGCATTAGCCGCCGTCTTCGCGTTGCCGGCGTTCGCGCAGGATGCGACTACGCAGGAAAACGAGGCGCGGGCGGCCCTCTATCAAAAATTTCTCGACAACTACAAAGGTCAGCCGGAGCAGCAGAAGGTTGCCTACCAGACCGGCAAAGAGTACGTCGGCAAATACAGCGGACTCACCGACCCAAGCGATGTTCAGATCGTGGACTTTGTCAGAAAGTGGGTCTCCAAGTACGAGAAGGCGGACCGCGATTTCAGGTTCTGGGCGGCCATTGAGAAGGGTGATTTTGCCGCCGCCGCTCCGCTCGGTCGTCAGATGCTTGGCGAGGAACCCGATAACGTCCGCATTAATCTCGTCCTCGGTCGCACCGGTTATGTTGCCGTCAGCAAAGGCGACAAGAACGCGAGCAACGACGCTCTCGGCTTCATCCGGCGCACCATGCAACTCGTCGAAGCGGGGAAAACGACGGACAACTGGGCGCCCTTCTTAAACAAGGACGACACGCTCGGCTGGCTCAACTATATGGAGGGCTTCCTGCTGCTTGATGCCCAGCCTGACGCGGCGGTCAAGTCACTCATCAAGGCTGCCCAGTCGAACGGCGCGGCCAGCAAAGAGCCGACCACTTACGACACGTTGGCCTACCTCTACACCAAGGAGTACCAGAAGGCCGCCACCGAATACCAGAAGAAATTCCCCGACGGCACGGAGATCACGCCGGAGCTGAAGCCTGAATATGATCGGCTTCAGTGGCAGCTCGATAAGATCAAAGATCGCATCATTGATGCTTATGCGCGCTCCGTCGCTTCGAGCATGAAGCCTGAGCATCAGACCGCGAAGGCAAAGGCGATGACGCAGTTGACTGCGATCTACAAAAGCCGGAACAACGACTCGGACGCCGGTCTGAAGGAACTGATCGCGGGCGTGATGGCGAAGCCGCTGATGCTGCCCGGACAGGAACCGACACCGGCGCCGGCGCCGGCGCCGACCACGACTACGACGAGCACCGCGACCACCACGGGCGGCAGCCCGCAGACGAGTCAGGCAGGCATGGCAACGCCCAGCACCGGCGCGGCCAAGCCGGGGCCGGGCGCCAAGCCGAGTGCGACTCCGGCCAGCACGACTCCGAGGCCGTAAGCGAAAGCAAACTCCCCGGCGCGGGCAGCATGTGCTTTGGCCCTGATGCTGGGGAAGATAGTCAATCGAAAATTTAGTTCTCCTCCGTGAGCGCCGGGCGTGCCGTTTGAGATACTTCAAAGGCACGCCCGGCTTTTTGCTACAATCTCGGTCTGACATGCATCAAGACACGTCGCTCAATCACGATCTTGCGGAACTCGAAGAGGCGCTCCTCTACACCTTTCACGACCGCGAACTGTTGGAGCGTGCCGTCACCCACCGCTCGTGGGCGCACGAGAACGTCACCGCGGGAGAGAGTGAGAAGGCGCGGCACATACACAATGAGGCGCTCGAATTCGTCGGCGACTCGGTGCTCGGCTTAGTCGTCGCGGACACGCTCTTCCGTTCACATCCGGAGGGAACTGAGGGCGAGTTGTCGCGCATGAAGCACCGGCTGGTGAGCGCGCAGACGCTGGCGCGCGCGGCGAAGCGACTGCGGCTCGGTGAGTATCTGCGGATGGGACGCGGCGAGGAGAAGACCGGGGGGCGGCGCAAGCGCGCGCTCCTCGCCGACGCCTTCGAGGCGGTGCTCGCGGCCATCTACGTTGATGGCGGCTTCGACCCCGCCGCCGAGTTCGTCCGCCACGCACTCGCGCTGGAGTTCGCCGAAGCCTCGCCCGAAGCGGCGGCGGCAGCCGACTTCAAGACCCTGCTTCAGGAACGGCTTCAGGCCGCGCGCCACGTCGCTCCGCAGTACAGTCTCGTCGAACATCACGGCCCCCCGCACGCGCGTTTCTTCCATGTCGAAGTCTACTGGGACGCCGGGCGCGTGCGCGGCGAAGGCCACACCATCAAGGCCGCCGAGATGGACGCCGCGTGCCGCGCCCTCGAACAACTTTCGGAAGCGAGCGATGAGCAGGAGGCAGACGGCGAGGGCGGAAGGCAGGAGCCGGAGGCGGGGCAGGAATAATCCGATGCGCGATTCAAGATTTTTAAGCGACATCCCTCGACGAGACTCTTGCTCCCGTCTCCTACTCTGCCCCGCTTGACCGTTTCAAGCCACGTCACTACGATGAATTGATATGAACATTGAGCATAGGGAAGAGCGCATTACGGTGGAGACGGTGCGCGCGCGGGCGCCGGAGGCGAACGGAGCGAAGGAGACATCCGAGGCCGTTGAGACGCATGGGCCGCCGCGCACGGTGTTGCGCGAATACTTCGAGTCGCTCATCGTGACGGCGATTATGGCATTCTTCGGCATGACGTTTATCGTGCAGGCCGTCAAGGTGCCGACCGGCTCGATGCAGAACACGATTCTCATCGGCGACCATCTGCTCGTCAACAAGTTCATCTTCGCGCCCGGCCCCATCATGCCCTTCCTTCCGCAACGCGACATCCGCCGCGGAGACATCATCGTGTTCAAGTACCCCGGCAAGTTTCAGGGCGAGGAGAGGTTTCGCGACAACCCCAACGTAGATGACACGCTGGAGAACAACCTGCCTTTCAAGACTAATTACGTGAAGCGCGTCATCGGACTGCCCGGCGATGTGGTCGAGGTGCGCGGCACGCGTGTGTTCATAAACGATCAGCCGCGCGCCGAGCATGTAATCTCCGTCAGAAACCCGCCGGACGACGACCCGGAGACGCTGGAGAGAGAGGACAGCGCCCCGCTCGACATTCTTGAGAACCCGTCGCCGTCGGCGGGGTCGTCTTATAACGTTTATTGGGACCCGGAGCGACAGCCGGCGCCGAGCGTGCAATCCGTAACGCAAGGCGAAAAGTTCATCGTTCCCGCTGGTCATTATTTCACCATGGGCGACAACCGTGATAACAGTTTGGACGGGCGCTACTGGGGCTTCGTGCCGCGCGAGTTGGTCATCGGTCGCGCGATGTTCGTCTATTGGTCTTTCGACGAGAGCAAGCCCCGCGGCAATATCGCCTTTCCCTTCAATTACGTTTCGGACTTCATCACGAACACGCGCTGGAGCCGCACCGGCACGCTCATCAGATAGATGACGAAAGGCAGACGGCAGGTCAAGAGTTGATGCATTGTAAGCTCGAAGCTCAAACTTGAGCCGAGATTTGACTTTCGACATCTCGAATCTCAAACCTCACATGCTTCCGCCTCCGGCCCCTGTCGTCCGCCTCCTGTTTTTTTACGAGTCAAGAAGGGTGGGAATATGATCGCGTCGTTGAGCTTGGGCGGTTTGAGTTGGAAGGAGCTGGCAAAGCGCATCTGGGCCGAGATGGTGGAGGATGACATCTTCGGTCGCGCCGCGCAGCTTTCATACTATTTCCTGCTCTCTCTCTTTCCCGCACTCCTTTTCCTTACGACGTTGCTCGGTTATCTGGCGGACGAGAACGGGGCGCTGCGTGACAGTCTGTTCAGATACTTGAGCGCGGTGCTGCCCGGCGAAGCCTCGCAGCTCGTCAGTAAGACCGTCATTGATGTGACGGAAGGGAGCGGCGGCGGCAAGCTCTCTTTCGGCGTTCTCGCCGCGCTCTGGGCGGCGTCGAACGGCATGGGCGCGATCAGCGAATCGTTGAACGTGGCCTACGATGTAAAGGAGAGCCGCCCGTGGTGGCGCTCGCGCCTCTCGTCTATCTTTCTCACGCTCTCGCTCGCCACTCTCATCATCTCGGCGCTCTTACTCGTGCTCTATGGACACGGGCTGGCGGAACTGGTCGCGGGCCGGTTCGGACTGGGTGCAGCGTTCGAGTGGTCGTGGAAGATATTACAATGGCCGATTGTCCTCATCTTCGTGCTGCTGGCCTACGCGCTAATCTACTATTTCGCGCCTAATCTCCCGGACCAAAAATGGCAATGGATCACGCCCGGCTCCATCATCGGCGTCGTGCTGTGGCTCCTCGTCTCGTTCGGCTTCAAGTCCTATCTCGCTTTTTTCAATACCTACAGCACGACCTACGGCTCGCTCGGCGCGGTCATCATTCTCATGCTCTGGTTCTACTTCACGGGTGCGGCGATTCTCATCGGCGGCGAGATCAATGCCGAGATCGAGCACGAGATAAAGAGACAGGAAGACGAAGAGATGGGGAGAGGTGGAGACGTGGAAGAGTAGAGAGAGGGAAGATGAGAGATAGGGAAGAATACAGACAGAGGCGCGTGGAGACGTTTGATGAGACGGCTTCTTTCTCCCCGTCTCCCCGTCTCCCCGTCTCCCCGTCTTACAGCCGCGCCATCGCCACGGCGAGAAGCAGTACTTTCTTGACGCCTCTATAAATCGGCTCGACCTCGCAATATTCAGTGAGGGAGTGCGAGTCGCCGCAGGGCGCGGCGCCGGTCGAGATAGCCGAGACTCCCGCGAGGAGCGCCACGTTTGAATTGTTCGACCCCGTAACGGTAATCGAAGGCTTGAAACCCATCGCATAGTGGACGGCTTCGGCGGTCTTGACGAGCCGCGACTCGCGGTGACCCGGCACCTGCACGGCGGGCGTCGAAGACACAAGCTCGGTCTTCACCGTCATCTTCTCGCGCGCCGCCTCCTCTTTGACGATTGCCGCGATCTTCTTTTCGAGATCGGCGATGACGGCGTTGTCGGTCGAGCGCAGGTCAACCGTGAACCATGCGTCTTCGGCCTTCGCGTTGACCGCGTCCGCGCCGCCCGTCATGCCGATGTTGAGGTTCGTCGGCGGATTGCCGGGCAGCGGCAGCGCGTAGATGCGAGCGATGGCGCGCGCGGCGGGCAGCGTGGCCGAATAGGGCGGAGTCTGCGAGCGCGTGTGCCCGCCCGGCCCGATGAAGTGGTGCTTGTACCAGTTGATGCCGATGCCTCCGTAAGTGAAGCCTTCATAGCCGCCGTCGAGCGCGATGTATTGACCGATCTTCGCCTTGTTTTCTTTGATGTACTCCTCGACGCCTTTGAAGGTCGTCTCCTCTTCGACCGTGAAGAGGAAGACAAGATCGCTTTGCGTCTTCACGTTGGCGGCGTCGAGCGCGCGCAGCGCCGCCAGCATCGCCACGACGTTGCGCGTGTCATCGCCGACGCCGGGCGCGAAAATCCTGCCGTCGCGCACCTCGGCCTTGATCTTCAAGCCGTCTGGAAAAACCGTATCGAGATGCGCGTCGAGAATGACCGCCGGGCCGTCGCCCATGCCCTTGCGGACGGCGATGAGGTTGCCGGCGGCATCGTAACGAACGTCAACCGACTTCTGCTCGCG
The DNA here is from genome assembly GCA_041749275.1 of Pyrinomonadaceae bacterium. Classification (GTDB taxonomy): domain Bacteria; phylum Acidobacteriota; class Blastocatellia; order Pyrinomonadales; family Pyrinomonadaceae; genus JBGTBQ01. The sequence goes on from JBGTBQ010000177.1 coordinate 6,975, forward strand.
CAGAATCTTCTCGACGAAGGCCGCGCGCTCCTTCTCTTTCCCCGAAGGCGCGTTGATTTCGGTAATCTCAATCCACTCGCGGAGGATGCGGTCGCGGCTGTTTTCGACATGCGCGAAGGCGGCCTGAATCTCCGCGCGCGACATGACGGCCTTCACCTCGGCGTCATACTGCTCGCCGGCCTGCGCGAGTGTCGCGGGCGCGCACAGCGGCGCGATGATGGCAAGCGATAAGAGGAGGTGGATCAGTGTTCTCGATTTCATGGAAGTTGATGGATTACCGCCCACGGTAATTTTTTATCCGAGGCGAGAGCAGGTGAAAGGGCACGTGTTCAGCCTGTCGTCCCTCACGACGCAACAGTTCGACCATGCGGAGCGCGCCGTCGGCGTTGCGTGTGTGGACGACGATGGTCGCCGCCGCCTGTCGGTCGGGGCGCTCGGCGAGCCAGTGGGCGACGGCATAGCCTGTCCGCTCGTCGTCCGTCTCTTCAGCGTAATAGTGTTCGGGCAGCAGGTCGTGGTCGAGAAAAATCACGTCGTAACGGTGCGTCGTGAGCAGTTCGATGGCGCGGGGCGGGTCCACGGCCACGTCGAGCGATTCGCCTTTGAACTGTTTGGCGAACCATTCATGGCGGAGTACATCATCGTCGAGCAGCAGGACGCGGACGGGCATCCGCGGCTGTCCCAACTCCTGAAATCCCAGCTTGTTCAATAAACCTTGCAAGACACTCATGTGACGTTCGATTCAAAAGCAGCGACGATAATCCATACTCGCCGGCGGAAAATTCAAAATCATAGCGATGACAAAGACTATAGCACACCGGCGCGGGGTCTTGCTTCGCGGCGGTGTGAGCCACCGCGCGCGAAAAAAACTTGCTTGAATTCGCGGGTTCGTGTCATTGTTGGTCTTCCCCAGCGCGTGAATCAACCCATGAAAAAATGTCCTTACTGCGCGAGGCTGCTAAGGATGGCGGGCATCAAGTGCCGAGCCTGCCGCCGTATCGTGCTGAGCTGGCCTCACATCACTATCCTCATCGCGCTCTGTCTGGCGCTCATCTTGGGGATGCTCGAAATCCTGTTTATGCTCGCGATTTGACTTTGCTGTTCGACGCGGAGGCGGTTCGCTTCCTGATGAAACAGATTCTGCAAAACCGTCGAACGGGCGAGATTGAAGTCGCGGATGTGCCCGCTCCAGCCCTCCAGCCGGGGCGTGTGCTCGTGCGCGCCGCGGCATCACTCATCAGCGCCGGTACGGAACGCGCCGCCGTCGGACAGAACCAGCGTGGACTGCTGGGCCGCGCCCTCGAACAGCCGGAACTGGTCGGGAAGACAATTCGCAAAGCGATTGATGAAGGCGTGGCGAGCGCCGTCGGCGCGGTGCGCGCGAAACTCGACTCCGCCATGGCGCTGGGTTACAGCGCGGCGGGCATCGTCGTGGAAGTCGGCGAAGGCGTGAGCGAATTCCGTGTGGGCGACCGCGTGGCGTGCGCGGGGCTGGGCTATGCCTCGCACGCGGAAGTCCTCTCCGTCCCGCGCAACCTCTGCGCGCGATTGCCGGAAGGCGTGAGCTTCGCCGAGGGGGCTTACGCGACGCTGGGCGCCATCGCCTTGCAGGGGGTGCGGCTCGCGCAACCGACGCTCGGCGAGTCGGTCGTCGTCATCGGTCTCGGGTTGCTCGGCCAACTCGCGGTGCAACTGCTGCGGGCGAACGGCTGTCGCGTGTATGGGGTTGACCCGGACGAGCGAAAGGTTGAACTCGCACGCTCTCTCGGTGCCGACGGCGGATGCGCGCCCGACGGCGAAGCGACGGCGCAGATACTCGACTGGTCGAGCGGGCGTGGCGCCGACGCGGCGCTGATTACGGCGGGTGCTGAATCGAGCCAGCCCGTGGTGCTCGCGGGCGAGTCCTCGCGCTTGAAGGGCCGGGTGGTGGTCGTCGGTCAGGTCGGGATGGAAGTGCCGCGCGATCTCTACTACCGGCGCGAACTCTCTTTGCAAGTCTCGATGTCTTACGGGCCGGGGCGCTACGACCCGGAGTACGAAGAGCGCGGGCGCGACTACCCGCTCGCCTACGTGCGCTGGACCGAGGGACGGAACCTTGAAGCCTTCCTCGACATGATCGCGCGCGGCTCCGTCAACGTCGCACGTCTGACCACGCACAGCTTTCCGGTGGAAGACGGCGCGCGCGCTTACCAACTCATCACCGGCGAGACCGGCGAGCCATACCTCGGCGTTATCATTGAGTACGACGCCACACGCGAGACGGAAAAACGAATCGAGCTGAAACCCGCCGGCCCGCGCGGGCCTGTCGCGCATGAGAGGGTCGCTGGGGTTGCTCCGTCGAGCGTGCGCGTCGGTCTCATCGGAGCGGGCGGGTATGCGGCGGGTGTGTTGTTGCCGCACTTCAAAGCCGCGGGCGCAAAGTTCGAGACGATTGCCAGCGCGTCGGGCGTGTCGGCGCTGAACGTCGGGAAGCAGTTCGGTTTTGCGTCCTGCGTCGCGGGCGCGGGCGAGGTGCTGGAAGACCCGCGCGTGAACCTCATTGTCGTGGCGACGCGCCACGATCTACATGCGCCGCTCGCGCGCAAGGCTCTGGAAAGCGGGCGGCACGTCTTCGTGGAAAAACCGCTGGCTCTCAATGAGAACGAATTGCGCGAAGTCGTCGAGTCCGCGAGAGAGTCGCCGGGGAAACTGCTGGTGGGTTTCAACCGTCGCTTCTCGCCGCTCGCGCGGAAAGCGAAAGAGTTTTTTAAAGGGCGCGAGTGGCCGCTCTCCATCGTCTATCGCGTGAACGCCGGTCGGCTGCCGCGCGGTCACTGGGTCTATGACAAGCGCGAGGGCGGCGGGCGCATCGTCGGCGAGGTCTGCCACTTCGTTGACCTGATGCGGTTCTGGACGGGCGCTCCCGTGACGCGCGTCTACGCTGAAGCTGTTTCGGCGCGCGGTGAGCAAATCGTCAATGAAGATTCGGTGATCGTCACGCTGCGCTTCGCCGATGGTTCGAACGGTTCAATCGCCTACCTCGCCGAAGGCGACCGCGCGCTGATGAAAGAGCGCGCCGAAATTTACGGCGGCGGTCGCGTCTTCGTCCTCGAAGACTTTCGTTCCGCCGCGCTCTACCGCGACGGGCGCGAGGAAAAAATAAAGTTTCGCGCGCAGGATAAAGGTCAGGCTTCCGAAGCGCGCGCCGCGTGCGCGGTCGTGCTCGATGGCGAGCCGGCCCCCATCCCGCTCGATGAACTCATCAACACGACCCTCGCCACGTTCCGCATCCGCGACAGCCTCCGCACGGGGCAGGCTGTTGAGGTGTGAGTCAATGAGACCGTTTTCAAAGCAGACCTTCCGTCCGTTCGGAGATGGGTAATGCCCGGCGGTTCGAGCCTCGACGAAACTTGAGAGCGTGTCTAAAAAGCCCCGTGAGGGGCGAAATGTTTGTAGCCCGCGCCGCTCTCCCCTTGTTCTTTCAAGCCCCGGAGGGGCGGCAGCGCCTACCATGTCGCTCCTCACGGAGCTTCAGCGACCTCGTGGCACGCGACGGGCTATAAACATTCCGCTCCTCACGGAGCTTCGGCACATGGCTTTTTGGACACGCTCTGAGACGGAGGGCGTGGCCCGCCCTAAACGGGTGACAGGCTCAATCCTGAGCCTTCATGCAGCGAAAGGAAATCAGATGCGACCCCCGAAGCTCATTCTCCCGACCCTGACATTGACGCTCGGCTTGTTGCTTCACTCTCAATCGCCGGGCGCGTCGCGCATAAACGTGCGCCGCCACACATCGCC
>JBGTBQ010000178.1:0-4755 GCA_041749275.1 Pyrinomonadaceae bacterium
GCGCCCTTCTTGCCGCCGGCGAGCGCGCCGACGCCCGCGCCGCCGGCAATGATCGCCGCCGTGCGCGCCTTCCGACCAAAGCGCGAACGCTTCTTGCGCGTCTGCCCGAACACATCGGGCACGAGCGTCGTCAGCAGCAGCGCCATCAATACCAAAGAGGCAAATACTTTTCGCATATACATTCTCCTCAATTTGTAGTGCATCCCGTTCCAAAGTTTGCGGGAGAGATGATGTCTCGAAGAAGTTTCAGCAAACACCATTCCGCGGGAGAGATCGGTGGCGCTATTTCGGGAAGAGGTTGAAACGGCTGGATTTTACCAGATTGTGAGAAATCCTGCCTGAATGATTGACGCTACTTTCCGCCTCGAAAGCGTATGGAATCAATGCTCCCGCTGGGGTCAAGCTCGGAAGTGTCCACTGAGAAAATAGAAGACAGTCGTGCTGAATGTGAGGTTTTGAGTTTAAGAGCGTGTCTAAAAAGCCCCGCGAGGGGCGAAATGTTTGTCGCCCGCTTTCCCCTTTTTCTTTCAAGCCCCGGAGGGGCGGCAGCGCCTACCATGTCGCTCCTCACGGAGCTTCAGCGACCTCGTGGCACGCGACGGGCTATAAACATTCCGCTCCTCACGGAGCTATGACTCATGGCTTTTTAGCCACGCTCTAAGCTTGAGCTTGTCTTGCGGCGCCAGCTTAAACTCAAAGCCTCAACTTCCTTCTTTTTTCTTCGTGTCAATTTTGCTCTTTCTCGTCCGCCGGCTCACTCAAGCGGCGAGCCGTCCGGCTCGGTGGACTGACGGCGCAGTTGGTCAATGATGGAGTTGATGGCGCTGGCGTGGCTGCCTTCGGGCGCGAGTTCGAGATATTTCTCGTAGGCCGCGACCGCTTCCTTCCAACGCTCAAGCTTCTCTAAATTTCTACCGAGGAATTCGTAGAGCACCGGCTCGGTGTCGGAGAGTTGCGCGATGGCCGTGCGGAAAGAGGCGACCGCTCCCGCGTGGTCGCCGCGCTCTTCGAGCACCAGCCCCAACCCCGTGTGCGCTTCGGGCTGGAAGCCGCGCGCCTCGCGGATGGCGCGGCGGAAAGCATTGATGGCTCCCGCCTCGTCCGGGACGGCACGAAGGATACGCCCTTCGACCGCCGAGGCTTCGGGGAAGAGCCGGCGGTCACGCCGCGCCTCTTCAATCTGTGCGAGCGCGGCATCGAAATCTTCCTGCGACAAATAGACGCGCGCGAGGCCGACATGGGCTTCGGGGAAGCGTGGGCGAAGTTTGAGGGCTTGGCGGTAAAGCTCGACGGCGCGCTGGCGCCCTTCGTCGCCTCCGCCCTTCTCGCGTTGTTCCTCTGCCTGTTGAAAAGTGAGTTCGGCCTCGTTGGTCGTGGGCCTCAGCGTGATGGAGATGACGCCGCGCTGCGTGGGCAGCAGGGCGAACGATTGCTCGGCGAAGCCGCTGGCGCGAACGCGCAAGGTGTGAGCGCCCCGTGTGACCTGTTTCAATTCGAGCGTGCCGTCGGCGTTCGCCGTGCCGCGCCGCACGTTGTCGAGCCAGACAATGGCGTTGGGGTGCGTTTTGACGATGATCCCCCGCGCGGGAGGTTTCGCCGCGGCGCCCTTCCTTTGCGCGAGCGCGGCGGGTGTGCTGATGAGAGCTAAAGTGAAAGTAATGAGGCAGGCGAGAACCGTTTGAGCGGCGCTTGCGTGCAAGAGACTTCGTAAGTCGTCAGCGAATGAATTTGTCCTTCCTCTCTCAATCCTCATCATGCTCTCCCTTTATTCTTCCTCGTTACTCGACGCGCGGCGAGGGCGGACGGTCGCGGACGGCGCGGGCGTGGCCTCGGCGGATGGAGCGGGGCGATTGGCGCGAGCGCCGACTTCGGGACGGAACCGACCCTGCTCGTCGTAGAGGCGACGGTATTGGAGCGTGTTGCGGACGACGCCCTGCACGTAACCGCGAGTCTCGCGGAAGGGAATCGCCTCGGCCCACTCGTCAATCTGGAGCGGCAAGGTCGCGCGCCACGTGACGGCGCGTCCCGGCCCCGCGTTGTAGGCGGCGGCGACGTACTCGATGCGCCCGAACTTGTCCATCTGGTCGCGTAAGTAGCCGGTGCCAAGCTGGATGTTGAGGCGCGGGTCGAAGAGTGACTCGACCGAGACGGATTGCGCGACGCCGTAGCGCTTGGCCGTCAAGCGCGCCGTCGGGATGAGCAGTTGCATCAAGCCGTAGGCGTTCGCGGACGAGACGGCGCGCGCGTTGAAGACCGATTCCTGACGAATGAGTCCGGCGACGATGTACGGGTCGAGGCCGCGCGCGCGCGCCTCCTGCATGATGATGTCCCAGTGCGCGAGTGGGTAGAAGATGTCCCACTCGGCGGGGGTCATCTCTTCCGGCTCCATCTGCGAGTAGTCGGGAAAACTGCGGCGGAGCACGTTGAAAGCCTGCACGTTGTCGGTGCGTGCGCGGTAAATCTTCGCCTTGGCAAGGTTGAGGCGCGGACTCCGCGGCGCGGCTTCGAGCGCGCGGTCAAGTTCGGCGTGCGCCAGATCGTCGAGGCCGACGGCGTGGAGTTGGTCAGCCTTCGTCGCGCGCGCGTCCTCCGCCGGCCCCGCCGTTTCGTCGGCGACCCAGACCGGCTTGAGATTTGCGACGGCGCGCGAAATCGGCGCGTCGCTGTTGAAGTCTTTGGGCGGGATGCGCGCGCCGCTCTTCTTCATCGCGTCGAGGCGCTCGCGCGCGAGATGCCCGTACCAGTTGGCATCGTAACGGACGAGCATCGCACGGTAGAGCGCATCGGCTTCAAAGTTGAGGCCCGCGCGTTCAGAGTTGCGCGCGGCCCAGTAGCCGGCGCGGCCACGGTTGTCGGTATTCTTGTCGGCGTAGTTCGCTAAGTGTTCGATGAGGAGCCGCGAGGACTCGGCGAAGTTGTTCGACTCGTGCGCGGCCCACGCCACTTCGAACTGAGCGCCCGCGACTTCCGCCGCGCCGGGGAAAGATTGCGCCGCGAGGCGGAAAAAGTAGAGCGCCTCCGTCTGGTTCTTCGCCTCGCGCGCCGTTGTGCCCGCGGCGACGAGGGCGCGCATCGTCCACTCATTCTGGGGGAAGGCCCGGCGCAGTTCGTCGAGCGTCGAGCGGGCCGTGCCCCACTGCTTCACGCGCGCGTAGTGCAGTACAAGCGTGTGAAGCGCCTCGGCGCGCAGGTCGCCCGCGCCCGTCGGGATCGCATTCAGCGTTGAAATAGTTTCGGCGTTGAGTCGCGCGTTGTAGGCGGCGACGCCGCGGCGGAGTTGCGTCTGCGGGGTCGAGGTTTCGGGGAAGCGCGCGAAGGCGTCCGTGTATGCGTTGTAGGCTTCGGAGTGACGCTTCGCGCGCGCGAGTTTTTCGGCGCGCGTCGTCGCTTCATCGGCGGAGGCCGGCGCGGTCGAACTGCTGAGACGCCCGAAAGCGGCCACCGCTTCGGCGTCGTTCGTGGCGGAGACGGGCGCGTAAAAATAGAGCCGACGGTAGGCGGCGAGCGCGCGGAGCGAGTCGCCGTTCCGCTCAGATGCCTTCGCCGTGAGCAGGAGCGCGTCGGCATCATCCGCGTCGGCGAGTTTTTTTAGGAACGCGGGGACGGCGGCGGGTTGTGCGTCGTTCAGCGTGAGCTGCGCGGCGCGCAGAGTCGCTTCGCGCGCGCGGTACGAATCGGGGAAGTCGCGCGCGAGCTGCTCGAAGACGGCGCGCGCCTCGACCCTCCGTCCGGCCTTCTCCAGCGCCTCGGCGCGCATCCAGAGGGCATGGTCGCCGATGGCCGTCTGGCGCGTGAAGTCTTTCGTGTCGAGAAGCGCCGCCGCGCCGACGAAGTCCTTCGCCTCAAGCCTGATTCGCGCTTGCAGGAGACCCGCGAGCGCCCCGGCGCGCGTGCCGGCGTGCTCAGACGCGATGCCGGCGACGACCGATTCGGCTGGCATCTGTCCGCCGCGCGTCAAGGCGCGCAGGCGTTCGAACGCTTGTGGCTCGTCGGGGCGCGGCTGCTGCGTGCCGCAACTGGCGTTGATGAGCGGCAGCAACGTGGCCGCGAGCATGGCGGCGCAGAGAAACGCGGCGAAGGTGACGCGGCGGCTAGGTTGTTTGAATATGACCAAAATGCTCCTTACCATTCCTGTATCAAAACTCGGTTGGGGCGCCACGTTTGGATGCCTCATGGAGCCTTTCGGGTTGAGCGTTCAGGGTATGGCTTTTTAAACACAGAGGGCACGGAGACGACACGGAGAACACAGAGAAGAAGTAAAAATCTCAACCTTGAAATTTCAACTCTCCGTGCTCTCCGCGAATCCTCTGTGCCCTCTCGTGTTAAATCATCCCGTCCACCACACTCGACGAACGTGTGATTACAGGCCCGACGGTTCAGGCGTTGACGCTCGCGCCGGGGTAGCCCTCGCCGAGTTTCGACGAATCGCCCTCGGCCAGCCCGCTGACCAACTCGTGATGGAAGTAGTCGTAGCGGCCCGCTACCTCCGGCTTGACGCGTTTGTCGTACATCTGGCGCGAGCGGTCAATGTCTTCGCGCAGGCGGTTGTAGATGTCACCGGCGTCGCGCCCGTCGCGCACCTTCTGCTCGTTATAGAGTTTGATCTCGGAGACGAGCAGACGTGCGAAGCGGCGCGCCTCGTTGTGGGAGCGCTTGTCGTCCTCGCTGACCTCGACTGGGAAGTCCATATCCATCGTGCTGTAGCGCCGCGACGCGGCGGGCGGCGCTGCCTCCGCGACGGGCGGCGCGAGATCG
>JBGTBQ010000179.1:0-6663 GCA_041749275.1 Pyrinomonadaceae bacterium
ACGCCCCGGCGGCGCGCGAGATCGTCGTCGGCGACCGCGTGCGCCTCCGCACGCTCGGCTCCGAGGGCGTCGTCGAGCGTCTCAGCGGCGCGGACGCCGAAGTGCGCGTCAAAAACCTGCGCTTCCGCGAGAAGGTCAAAAACCTCGAACTCGTCGCGCCCGCGCCCGAAGAGAAAGACGGCTCGCTCGCCGCGCGCCTGCGCGATATGCAGAAGCGCGGCATGGAGGTTCGCCTGAGCAAAGAAGCGCGCGAAGCGCCCAACGCCGAACTCAATCTCATCGGCAAGACCACCGACGAAGCCACGGACGAGACCGACAAGTTCCTCGATGAAGCCTACATGCACGGCCTCGCGCACGTCCGCATCATCCACGGCCACGGCACGGGCGCGCTCCGCCGCGCCGTCGCCACGCTTTTAAAGTCGCATCCCCACGTCGCGCACTTCGCGCCCGCGCCCGACAATCAGGGCGGCGCGGGCGCGACCGTCGTTGAGTTGAAGCAGTAAAAGTTGCCCATGCGTTTTCCGCGGACATTCATTGATGTGCTCCGGCGGCAGGCGGACATCGTGCGCGTGATTCGTGATTAAGTTAAAATCTCTCGACAGGAGGCAGCCATGACACGACAGCAATTCGTCGAAGAAATTAAGCAGCTTTCCGTCGCCGACCGCATCGCTCTGATCGAGGTGATTTCGCGCAGCGTGCGCGAAGATTTGGAGGCGCACGACGGCGCGTCCGCCATCGCTTCGGATATTTCTTCGCCCGCCGCGCAGGATGTGCGTGCGCGCAAGCTCGCAGCCGTCCAACGTCTGCGGGGCGCGTTAAAGTTCGACGGCCCTCCCCCTTCGGGTGAAGAGGTGAAAGATGCTTACACCAATTATTTGCAAAAGAAATATTCCTAGATCGGTTTACACATCAGTGTACGGACGGCGGTGTGGTCAGAACCGCCTGCGGTAGCGGGCGGGCCTGACGTGCGTTAGACCCGCCCGCTACCGCAGGCGGTTCTGACCCGTACATCCAAGTGAAATCCGATCTAACGCTACGCCGCCTTTCTTTGCCTCGGTAGATTTCTCAACCAACTGAAATCGCAGCAATCGTAAAGCCGTGCGTTTTCCGCAGACATTCATTGACGACCTCCGGCGGCAGGCGGACATCGTGCGCGTCATCTCGGACTACGTGACGCTGAAGAAGAAGGGCACGAACTGGATGGCGTGCTGCCCGTTCCATCAGGAGAAGTCGCCGTCGTTTTCGGTCAGCCCGTCGAAGGACATCTTCTATTGTTTCGGCTGTGGGAAAGGAGGAAGCGTCTTCAACTTCGTGATGGAGCTTGAGCGCGTCTCTTTTCCCGAAGCCATACGCATCGTGGCGGAAAAGGCGGGCGTGCCGCTGCCCGCGATGGAGGACGATAAGCGTTTCGAGGTGAAGCGCAAGGAGGCGGACGAGGTTATCCAGTTGAACGGGTGGGCGCTCGAATTCTGGGAGCGGGAATTGCAGGAGGGTGCGGAGGCGAAGGCGGCGCGCGAGTACGTCGAGGGGCGAGGCATCTCGGACGAGACGCGACAGGTCTTCCGCCTCGGCTATGCGCCCGACAGTTGGGACGCGCTCGGCAATTATCTTAAAAGCAAGGGCGCGACCATCGCGCAGATTGAAAGAAGCGGACTCGTCGTCAAGAAGGACGCGGGCGGATATTACGACCGTTTTCGCGGGCGCGTGATCTTCCCCGTGATGGACGCGCAGGGGAAACCGGTCGCGTTCGGCGCGCGTGCCATCCGCGCCGGAGACGAGCCGAAGTATTTGAACTCGCCGGAGACCGCCGCCTACACGAAGGGGCGTCACCTGTTCGGGCTGAACGTCTCGCGCGATGAGATCAGAAAGAAAAAATTCGTCATCCTCGTCGAGGGCTATCTCGATTTGATCGTGCCCTTCCAGTTCGGCGTGCGGAACGTAGTGGCGAGTTTGGGGACGGCCTTGACCTCGGAGCAAGCGCGTCTGATGGGCCGGTTTGCGCGCAAAGTGGTGGTCAACTATGATGGCGATAAGGCGGGCGTGAAGGCCGCCAAGCGCGCCATCGAGACGCTGCTGGCGGAAGATTTCGAGATTAAAGTGCTGGTGCTGCCCGACGGCACTGACCCGGACGAGTTCCTGCGGGCGCAGGGCGTCGAAGAATACAACCGGCGGCGCGGAGAGGCGTTTCCTTACATCCAGTTTGTCATCGAGCGTGCTTTGCGCGAGCGCGATCTGCGCGTCCCGGCCCACAAGGCCGAGGCCGTGGACGAGGTGCTCCCCTTCGTCCGCGCCGTCAAGAACCGCATCCAGAAGCGTGAGTATTTCGATATGGTGATGGACGCGCTCCGCGTCGAGGAGAAGTCTTTGCGGCAGGAACTCTGGAAGGCTGTGAGCGCCGCCGGCGCCAACGCGCCCCCCTCAGCGGACGTGAAGCGGCAGGTCGAGCGCGCCTCCGCCGGGCATCCGACAGTCGCCGAACAGAGGCTGCTGGAACTACTCGTCCACGACGAAGAGTTGCGCCGCGCGATCCTGCCACGGTTGGAGGAAGAAGATTATGAGAGCCTGCCGACGGCGGTCGTCTTCCGCGCGTTGAAGACGTTGCACGAACGAGGCGCCCCCGTTGACTTCTCGACGCTCGGAGAGTTGACCGAGGGCGACCCGGTGGCCGCGGACGTGGTGCCGCTCGTGTTGATGATCGAGACGGAACGCGCCGAGGGCGAGGCCGCCGACGTGTTTCTCGTTGAGGCCGAAAGCTGTCTCGTCGCGCTCAGGCTGATGCGGATTGACCGGCGCGTGCGGGAGTTGGTTGCGGAGAAGGCCGCCGCCGAGCGCGCGAATGATTCGGAGCGCCTCGCACATCTCATTATGGAAGACCTTGAATTGAAGCGGCGGCGGACGGCTACCGTGCCGAGCGGCGCGGGCGTGACGGGCGGCGCCCGGTTCGATTAAACTTTCTACCCCGCCGCCTCCCCGCACGGCGCTTCCGTTAAGACACACTGAGCCGAGATTGAACAAAGACGTGAGCATGGAAGAGAAAGATCAGGACGACGTGATGCAGCGCCTGCTGGAGTTGGGCGGCGACAAGAAGTTTCTCTCGTTCGACGATCTCAACCGCGAGCTGCCCGACAACGTCGTCTCGCCCGACGACATCGAGGACGTGCTGCAAAAGCTCGAAGGCTCGAACATCACCGTCGCCGACTCCGACGAGCGTCTGATTGAACAGGCCGCCGCCTCTTCGTCCGAGGACAACGACGGTGAGCTGGACGAGGATTTGGAACTCGACCTTTCGGCGGGCGCGCTCGAAAAAACGAACGACCCCGTTCGCCTCTACCTGCGCGAGATGGGCATCGTGCCGCTCCTGACCCGCGAGGGCGAAGTCTCGATTGCCAAACGCATCGAACGCGGGCAGATCAAGACGCAGAAGGCTATCTCGCGCTCGCCTATCGCCGTCGAGGAACTCCTGAAGGTCGGCGAGTTGCTGGCTGCCGGTCGTCTCAACATCCGCGAGATCGTCAACTTCTCTGAGCAGGCCGAACTGACCGGGCAGGAGGACAAGGCCGACGAGTACCTGCGCTGGACGAATGAGGGCATCGAGAACATCCGCAAGAGCTTCCGGAACGGCCTGAAGGAATGGGAGAAGCTGCGCGCCGAGCAGAAGCTGCTGCGCGGGAAAAAGTCGAAGAAGCTGCTGCGGCTGAAGCGTAAAGTGGCGCGGATGCGTCTGGAAATCTCGCACGAGATCAAGCTCCTCAACCTGACGGAGAAGGCGCGGCAGCGTCTGATTGATTCGATTCGCAAGGCGGCGAAAGAGATTCGCGTTGCCGAACGCGAGATCGAGAACTACACCGAGCGCCTCACGCGCAAGCGCATCCGCCCCGATGAGGAGAAGGAATTCAAGCGCCACGTCGCAAGCGCCCGCAAGCGTCTTCAGCAGATCGAGGCCGAACACAACATTTCGCCCGTCGAGATCAAGCGCTCGCTCCAGACGGTCGTCACCGGCGAGATGGAGACCGCCACGGCCAAGCGCGAACTGATCGAGGCGAACCTGCGTCTCGTCGTCTCCATCGCTAAGAAGTACACCAACCGCGGCTTGCAGTTCCTCGACTTGATTCAGGAGGGCAACATCGGGTTGATGAAGGCCGTGGACAAGTTCGAGTGGCGGCGCGGCTACAAGTTCTCCACATATGCGACGTGGTGGATACGCCAAGCCATCACCCGCGCCATCGCCGATCAGGCGCGCACGATTCGCATCCCGGTTCACATGATCGAGACCATCAACAAGCTCATCCGCACCAGCCGCGCGCTCGTGCAAGAGCTTGGAAGAGAGCCGACGAGCGAAGAGATCGCGCGCAAGATGGACATCCCCGTCTCGAAGGTGCGTAAAGTTTTGAAGATCGCACAGGAGCCGATTTCACTTGAGACGCCGATTGGTGAAGAGGAAGACTCGCATCTCGGCGATTTCATCGAGGACAAGTCTATCCTCAACCCGGCTGATGCGGTCGTCGCTTCCAATCTTCGTGAGATCACCGATGAAGTGCTGGCGACCTTGACGCCGCGCGAAGAGAAGGTCATCAAGATGCGCTTCGGCCTCGGCACCTCCGGCTCCGAACACACGCTCGAAGAGGTCGGCCAGCACTTCGCGGTCACCCGCGAACGCATCCGACAGATCGAAGCAAAGGCCCTGCGAAAGCTGCGGCATCCGTCACGCTCACGACGGTTAAAGGCTTTTCTTGAGGGAAAACAATAGTTAGGAGTTCCAACTTTAGTTGGCGGCGCCGGCGAAAGAGCCAACCAAAGTTGGAACCCCGTACCTTTGCGGTTTTCGATTGCTTTTTGCGGTCGGAGGCCGCAAACTCTTTTAAATCGAATGCCTGTCGCAACACAGATTCTCTGGCTAATAATCCTGTCGATGGTGGTCGCTTCCATTTCATGGACGGTGACGCAAGAGGAGATCTTCAAAGAGTGGCGTGATTTCTGTGAAGATAAGAGCGAAAGCTGTCGACACATTCTCCAGCGAAAGTTTTTTTACGTGTGGACGTGCGAGTACTGCTTTTCGCATTGGGTTACCATACTGGTTCTCTTGCTTACAGGCTTTCGTTTATTGATAGATGACTGGCGCGGATATATTCTCGCCTTCTTTCTCCTGCCGTGGATAGCGAACCAGTGGATGAGCCTTTACCGCCGCATGCGCGTCGAGATAAAGCATGAAGACGCACTGGCCAAGAAAGTTAAAAAGGAGGTTGGCGCATCCGACTAGAAAATAAGTTCTCTGGCCTTTTCGCTAGCCTCTTCCAGCGTCGAGACTTTTCCATCCAACTGCAGCTCGTAAACGGCATCGAGGACCTGTTTGAATTTCGGCGATGGCGACAATCCCATTTCGATCAGATGGCGGCCCATCAGGATCGGCTCCGGAGCTTTCCGTTCGATCTGCAGTTCCCGCACCTTTTCTATAAACCATTCCTGGGCTTCGGAACCAAACCATTTTTCTTTCGGGAGCCACTCGGGGTTTCGGCCCAAGCTGTCGGCCTTTGCAACGCGATACAGCAGATCGGGCTCGACTTTGCGGGCGAGCCTTCGGAACGCCCCGTCCCCGACCGGCGATTTTGCTTTGTAATATTCGCCCGGTTTCAGGTGATAACGAACAAGCTGCTCAACCTGGTTCCGGACATCAAAACCATTCAGAGTAAAAACGCCAAGCGTATCCAGAAACGTCAGCGTCGGCGCTACTCCTGCTTCATCATGACCACGCGAACGTGTTCGGCCGTCCAGAAATTCAGTAGTCGGTGGCTTTCCGAAATCGTGAGCAATGGCGCCGAGCATGACTGCAACTTGCCGCTCGTACGGTAAATCGTCGATAAGTTTCCGGGCCTCGTCCGCCACCATCAGAGTATGAACATCGACATCGCCTTCCGGATGCCACTCCGGTTCCTGCGGCACGCCGACGAGGCTCTTTAATTCGGGAAATATCTGATCGACGACGCCAAGATCGTAAAGCCATTTCAAACCGATGGACGGCCGTCGCGCTTTCAACAGCAGCTTCTCAAGCTCTCCCCAAATACGTTCCCTCGGCAGATCGGTCACATCAATTGTCTTACAGCTCTCGACCGGCTCCGGCGCAATATCGACTTCAAGTCTCGCCGCAAACGGCGCCGCCCGCAGTACGCGTAATGAATCTTCGGCAAATGTTTCGGATGAAACATGCCGGACGATCTTTCTTTCGATATCCGCCCGCCCGTTAAACGGATCGACTATCGCATCCGTCAGCGGGTCCAGCATTATCGCATTTATCGTAAAATCACGACGTTTAGCGGCTTCTTCGAACGTCATGTCCGGGTCGCCTTCCACGACAAAGCCTTTGTGCCCGCGCGATACCTTTCTCTCCCGACGCGGGATCGAAACATCCAGATCGCTCCCGATCTTATAAACCGTGAACGCCTCCCCAACCGCATCCACCCGCCCATAACTATCGAGAATTCTCCTGAGTTTCGCCGGCTCTATCCCGTAAACCTCGATATCCCAATCCTTCGGCTCAACGCCCATCAACTTATCGCGCACGCACCCGCCGACCAGCATCGCCCGGCCACTCTCGGCCCGAACTATTTCGGCAAGTTGTTTGACCTTGTCTTTAAATAACACAACTACGATTCCCTGGAATATGCGCAA
>JBGTBQ010000180.1:0-35278 GCA_041749275.1 Pyrinomonadaceae bacterium
GTCTTCATTACGGTTGATCGCAACTTGTCATTTCAGCAGAATTTACCCAAATTCAACATCTCGGTTTTAGTTCTTCATGCTACGTCAAATCGTTTAGCTGATTTGAAGCCGCTCGCCCCCAAGATACTCTCAACTCTGCCCGCACTAATCAAAGGTGAAGCCGAGCACATAGGCATCTAACATGAATTAGACCGCTTACAACCCTGAGAGCGAAAGCGCCTTTACACGCCCGGCGGAAGTTCACGACTCATTACCGAAGCGCACCGTGTGAATCTTATCCTGAAGCACGCCGTCTGTTAGGCGGGCTTGGCTCCCGCAGAGTTGTCCCACAACGGCATCCGGCCCTCGCCCCGTCTCCGAACCTGCGGCCTCCCATTAGTGGCGCGGGTATGCTACACCGATTCTCTGGCTTGTATCACGTCCTGTTAGATTGCGCCGTTAATCAGCATGACCATCTTCATTCGCCACTTGTTCTGCGGCTTTATCTAAAACCACACCATCAATCTTAACAAGTGTGCGGATTCGGCTCACGGCTCTGGACAGGGTGTTTTCATCGTAGATAACTTGTTCATCCTTGCGAATCTCGGTTCCTACCTGAAAGCCTCGACTCTGGCTGAGTTCATAGGTGAGAGCTAGAGCTGCGACCACCGAATCAAATTCCGTACGGGCAGGCTGCCCGTCTCTAGGGTCTCTTGTAGAATGATGTGTCAAAAAAACTTTACTCATTTCTACCTCCAAGAATGCGTTTTCCCCAATAAAGATTAACGCGCTTTTATTGAAATTACACAGCACAAAGAACATTTCAATATCTGATCCGACGAACCCATAAGATATGCGAGAGAAATAATAAAATGCATAAACCAGCCACTAATCCGCTAGCAATCTCATTTCGCCGTGCCTGATGTCTGATAGAGGCAATGCGAGAATTATAAGCAGCTTGATACATCTTCCAACCGCCATCTTCTTTCGTTAGCTGGTAATACTCACGGGCCTTATGCTTCCGCCGAAGGCCGGCTTGGAAATTTTCAAAAGAGGATAGCTCTAAATCTTCAGAGTTGCGAACTGTATTGACCGGGTCTTTAAGGTCATACCACGATTTAAGAAAAGTAGGCGCTGAGATTAGCAAACCAATGAGAGCTACCAAGCAAACACTATAACAATAGAATATCGTTAACTTTATTGACTTCTCCATATTTACCTCCAAAGGGGAAGCAATCTAACTCCCGGTATCACCCGCCGCGCATTCAACGTGATTACGGCCAAGTCTTGCGGATGACATCAACGCTATTCGCGGTCGGGTGCATGCCGTTGTTGGGCTGCGCGGTTATCGAAGCCCCGCTCCTTTTGCTTAAGGTCGCCTTCCTCTCCTTCGGCGTGGAATTATTCTAGGACTTCTGGAATACGTTCCTGTGCTACGCCTAATGTAAAACGTCCATGTGTAAACGTACCCACGCTGAAAATCCTTCTCGCCTTCAAGCGGCATAACATTCGGTGCAGTAGCCTGAAATTCGTAAACTCCCGGTTCAAGGGTGATTATTTGATTGGCGGATGGCTTGATTGTGTAACGTGATTGCCCAATAGCGAGATTCAAAGTCCTATCAGCATTATTGGTAACTTGGATTTCAGGGGCGCGATTGCCACCGACATAACGCGCCTCAAACGGCGAGCCTGTATTTCGAGTAGGCGCGGGCTTTCTAGCTTTAGCCGTAGCGGAGGGCGTGGCGGCGCGATTTTGAGGCGCATCAACATCAATAATATTATTAGCCATAAGTACGCGCCCACCAGCACCGCACGCATACGCTAGAACATCAACCCGCCTCCCTTTTCTTAGCAAAGTATCTATCCAGCCCATATCAACTGCTGGAAGCTTACTTTCCTCGTAAAAATCCTCATCAATGTTGAAGTATGTGTGCCGCTCATTTCTGTCAGATATGGTGAAACCTATGATCCTTGTCCCTGTGTCATCATCGTACTTAATTTGAACAATCGTGCCTTTGTATTCAAAAGGCGAAGGACAATCGCTCTCTGAGCCTGCCGCCAAATTGTATATGGCTATAATTCGTGGCTCATCAGTTTGTCGCGGGTCATATTCGACCCTGACCTCATTTTGCCCCTGTGCCATTAGCGAAGTTGCAGAGAAAATGAGGAAGGCTATGGAAACAGCAACTCTGCTCATATTCACTCGCATTTTACATCCTCCTGACTCAAGGTAGCAGCCCAACATGAATTAGACCGCTTACAACCCTGAGAGCGAAAGCTCCTGCACACGCTCGGCCACTTCATCAAGCCCTACGTCAGTTGACTGCTTCGCGGCGCGGTCGAACAGTTCGACGTTGCCGTCGGCGATCTTCTTGCCGACCGTGATGCGGTAGGGAATGCCGACGAGGTCGGCGTCCTTGAACTTGACGCCGGCGCGTTCTTCGCGGTCATCGAGCAGCACGTCGAGGCCGGCGCGTTGAAGGTCTTTGTAGAGCTTCTCTCCGGCCTCTCGCATCTCGTCCTGTTTGACGTTGGTGACAGTGACGACGACATCGAAGGGGGCGATGGCGCGCGGCCAGATGATGCCGTCGGCGTCGTGGCTCTGCTCGACCGCCGCCGACATGATGCGCTCGACGCCGATGCCGTAGCTGCCCATCACGATGGGGGCTTCCTTGCCGTCCTGCGTCAGCACGGTTGCACCCATGCTTTCGGAATACTTCGTGCCGAGTTTGAAGATGTGGCCGATCTCCATCGCCTTGAACACGTCGAGCGTGCCCGTCTCGCAGCGCGGGCACGCCTCGCCCGCCGCCGCCGTGCGGAGGTCGGCCCAACCGTCGGGCTTGATGTCGCGCTCTACTCCGACGCCGCGCAGGTGATGGTCGTCCTTGTTCGCGCCCGTCGTCATGTTGCGGCGACCTCGCAAAGATTCGTCGGCGATGATGCGAACGGTCTTGCCCGCCGCCTTGGCCTTGTCGCGTGCCCCAACGCCGCCGAGACTGCCCGCGCTCGCGCCGAGCAGTTCGCGTATCTCTTCGGGTTGCGCGGGGCGGACGGCGGATGCGCCGAGCGCGTCGGCGAGCTTCGTCTCGTGCAGCGGGTGGTCGCCGCGCAGGAGCGCGAGCGCCGTGAAAGGTTCGTTCGTCTTGGCGTCCGTGGCGACGTAGACGAGAGATTTAATCTGCCTGTCCGCCGCCGCGCCGCCCGGAAAGGTCGTCAGGTCTTCGATGGTGCGGACGCCGGGCGTGGGGAACTCTTCGGGCGCGTCGGGGCCGGCCTCATCCGCGACGGCGGCGAGGCGCGAAGTAGCTTTTTCAAGATTCGCCGCGTAGCCACAACTTTCGCAGTGTGCGATGAAGTCCTCGCCCGCGTCGGTGCGCGCCATGAATTCGTTGGACGAGGAGCCGCCCATCGCGCCGGATGACGCCTCGACGATGTGGTATTTGAGGCCGCAGCGGTCGAAGATTTTTTTGTAAGCCTCGCGCTGATCCTCGAAAGATTTATCCAGCCCCGCCTGATCCACGTCGAACGTGTAGGCGTCCTTCATAATGAACTGCCGGAGGCGCATGAGTCCCGACTTCGGGCGCTCCTCGTCGCGGAATTTGGTTTGTATCTGATACCAGACCTGCGGCAGTTGTTTGTACGAACGTATCTCGTGGCGCGCGATGGAGGTGAACACTTCCTCGTGCGTCATGCCGAGCGCCATGTCCGCGCCCTTGCGGTCTTTTAAGCGGAACATCGTCTCGCCCATCACCGTCCAGCGCCCCGACTCTTTCCACACTTCGGAAGGGTGGATCGCCGGCAGGAAAAACTCCTGCCCGCCGATGGCGTCCATCTCCTCGCGGATGATCTTCATCGCGCGCTGCGCGACGCGCCAGCCGAGAGGCAGGAATGAATAAATCCCCGCGCCGAGTTGGCGAATATAGCCCGCGCGCAAAAGCAGTCGGTGCGAGACGACCTCCGCGTCGGCGGGGTCTTCACGAAGGGTCGGAATGAAAAAATGTGACCAGCGCATGGAAGTTTGCTTCAGTCTCCTTGACGACGAAAGTGCTTTGGAAATGAGGGCCATTCTCGCGCAGCAGATGAGAGGAAAGCAAATAGCCGCTTTGCTATGCTTGAGTTGACGCGAGTTATAGCGAGTTGCAATTGGATGTAACTATCCACGGAGCGGTCTTTCCGGGGGCGCAAGCGTCCTCGCTTGCCTGAGCGCCCGTCCGGGCGCGAATGGTGAGCGTGCGCTGCACGCTTGCAAGCGAGGACGCTTGCGCCCCCGGAGTTCATCCAATTGCAACTCGCTATAAGGCTAAACTCCGCGAGAAAAAAGTAGGGCGCGGCAACTTTCGCCCGCGCCCCTCTCTTTCGATTATGCAAACTCGATCTATTGTTTGCCCGAATGCTCGCTTACCTCTTTCTGCATCGTCTCAATCAGTCGTTGAAGCTCGCCCTTCAAGTCCTTGTCGGTCGCCTTCTCGTGCGCCTTCTTGAGCGCTGAGAGGTGCGCGACCTTGAGCGCCTGATCCGCTGGAACTTTTACGTCCGGCTCGACGCCGGTGCCTTCCCAGTTGGTCTTGGTGATGGGGTTGATGGCTCGGCCCGTGGGGATAAAGACGCCGAAGTGCGCGTGGAGGCGGCTGACGCCGCCGGGGTGCGCGCCGCCGCCCGTCGTCTCGCCGACGATGGTCGCGCGCTTCAGGTTCTTGAGGTTGTAGGAAAACTCCTCCGCGCCCGAAAAAGTGCGATTGCTCGTCAACACGTACACGTCCTTGCCGGTGTAGCGCTTGCCCGCGACCTCCTTTGAAGTCCAGAACTCGTGGGTGCGATTGCCCTCGCGCCAGTAGAGCGAGTTCAGGTGGACGGGTTCGGGGCCGAAGAGATACGAGCAGATTTGCGCGACCATTTCGGGGTCGCCGCCGCCGTTCTTCCGGAGGTCAATGATGAGCGCGTCGGTGTTCGAGAGAAAGTTGAAGACGGAGGCCACCGTCTCTTTGCCGAGTTCAGGGGCGAAGAAGCCGCGGAAATCTACATAGCCGACGTTGCCGGCCAAGCGCTCGACCTTCTCAAAGCCGAAGTTGATGCGGCTCATGTCGAGGCGGAACTGCTCGCGCTCTTCGGCGGAAGGCTCGCGCCGCTGCCCGCGCTCCGGAAGAGGCCGGTTTGAGTAGCGCACGCGGAGGTGTTTATCTTTGCTTACGGCCTGCAAGTCTTCGGTCAGCTTGCGCGCGAACTCTTTGGCGCTCGTAATCTCGTCGTACTCCTTTTTCTCCACGCGCGCGCGCACCGCCTGCTCCATCTTCGCGGCGGTTTCGGGGAAGACGTATGCGTTGTTCAGACGCTTGAGCAGTGTGTCAATCACTTCCTTGCGGGTCGCCGCGTCAATCACGAGGTCGGGCTGCTCCGGCGGCGGCCCCTGCCCCATGCCCATCGTCGGGTCAATGATAATCATAGCGGCGAAGAGGGTGAGCATCAATAAAGCTTTGGCGGGTCTCATGTCTTGAATCTCCTTGTTGTGTTGCGGGGAAGTCCGGTCGTCAATCGGCTATCTCTGACTTCTGACTGAAAACGCATTCTGGTCATAATTACGCGAAAAAGCAAGTCGGGTTCCAAAATATTTCGGTTCGGGAGGGCGGTTGACGGGCGCGAGCGTGTCGTTGCGGGCGCGTGGGGCGTGAGGTAACATCAGTCTCTTATCAACCGACGCCGTGTCAAAAACTTAGAGCCGTGAGAGGAGACCGCCGATGGACGACCGGAAGAACGCGACGCTTCGCCAGATTGATCCTTTGATAAGTAAGGCGATAGACGACGAGGTGCGGCGACAGGCCGAAGGGTTGGAGTTGATCGCCTCCGAGAATTTCGTAAGCGAGGCCGTGCTCGAAGCGATGGGGTCGGTCTTCACGAACAAGTACGCCGAGGGCTACCCCGGCAAGCGTTACTACGGCGGCTGCGAGTTTACGGACGTGGTCGAGCGCGCGGCGATTGAACGCGCGAAGGAAATCTTCGGCGCCGAGCACGCCAACGTCCAACCGCACTCCGGCTCGCAGGCCAACATGGCCGTCTATCTTTCGGCGCTTTCCTACGGCGACCAGATTCTCGGCATGAACCTTTCGCATGGCGGACACCTGACGCACGGGCACCCACTGAACTTCTCCGGCTTTAGCTACAAGGTCGCCGACTATGGCGTCTCGCGCGAGACCGAGCAGATTGATTACGACGAGTTGGAACGCATCGCCAAAGAGAGCAGGCCGAAGATGATCGTCTGCGGCGCGTCGGCCTACCCGCGCACGATTGATTTCGAGCGCATCGGCCAGATTGCAAAGAGCGTCGGCGCGCGCATGATGGCCGACATCGCGCACATCGCCGGCCTCATCGCGGCGGGGCTGCACCCTTCGCCCGTCCCGCACGCCGATTACGTGACGACGACGACGCACAAGACCCTGCGCGGCCCGCGCGGCGGACTCATCCTCTGCCGCGCGGAGCACGCGGCGGAAGTTGATAAGAAACTCTTCCCCGGCATACAGGGCGGCCCGCTCGTCCACATCATCGCCGCCAAAGCCGTCGCTTTCGGCGAGGCGTTGCAAGAAGACTTTAAGGACTACCAGCGCCGCATCCTCTCGAACGCCAAAGCGCTCGCCGCCGGTCTGCAAGAGGAGGGCTTCCGCCTCGTCTCCGGCGGGACGGACAACCACCTCGTCCTCGTGGACGTGTTTATGGACGGCAAGGGCGTGACGGGCAAGGTCGCCGAAAAGGCGCTCGAAGCCGCGCACATCACCGTCAACAAAAACACCATCCCCTTCGACACCAACAAGCCCTTCGTCGCTTCGGGCGTCCGTCTCGGCACGCCCGCACTCACGACGCGCGGCATGGGCGAGAGCGAAATGCGCGAGGTCGCCCGTCTCATCGCCGAAGTCCTCCACGCGCCCGAATCCGAAGAGACGCGCGAACGCGTGCGCCGCTCCGTCCACGAACTCGCCGCGCGCTTCCCGCTCTACCCGCAGCGCCTGCCTCATGCGCCGGAGTCGGAAGCGATGGGCGCTGATTGAAACAAGGCAAGACTATTATGACGACTCATGCAAAACCACTCGAAGAGCTGATCCGAGAGCTTCCGCCTCGCGGTCAAGCTGAAGTGCGGGACTTCATCGAATTCCTACTCACTAAACAGAGGGCAAGTCCGCACGCCGAAGAGTCGCCCGAGCGAGGGAGTTTTGAACAGCTTTTCGGCTCGTGGGATAGCGGCGACGAAAACTCCGCTGACAACGAGCGTATTGATGCTGATCTGGCGCGGGAGTACGCCGGCACTCACGAGTCGGAGAGTTAATGCTGCTCGATAGCTCAGGATTACTGTGCCTGCTGGACAAACGCGAACGCCATCACGCCGAAGCCGTCAACTTATACGAGTCCGCGGAGCGGCGTTTGACTCACAACTACATCCTAGCCGAATTTGTCGCGCTGACGATTGCGCGTGGAGTGTCCAGAGCAAGATCGCTGGAATTTGTTTCGAGGCTTTTACAGAGCGATAAAGTCGAAGTAAGCTGGGTGGACGAATCATTTCATCAGGCGGCTGTAACTTTCCTGCAATCTCGACTGGATAAAAAATGGTCGCTGTGTGATGCGGTCAGCTTCCTCATCATGCAGCGGCGAAGCGAAACGGATGCTCTGACCACCGACCACCATTTCGAGCAGGCAGGCTTCGTGCGTTTGCTCACGCCTTAAAAGTCCTCTAACGTATCGGCGACATGGAAGAAATCTTCGGCCCCAACGGCCTTATCGCGCGCGCGCATCCTGAGTACGAGTACCGGCCCGGACAGGTCGAGATGGCCGAGGCCGTGCTGCGCGCGTTCGAGGAGCGAAAGCACCTCATCGTCGAGGCGGGGACGGGGACGGGCAAGACGCTGGCCTATCTCGTCCCGGCCATCGCGGCGGCGTTAGAGCGGCGTTGCCGCGTCGTCGTCTCGACGGGCACGAAGAATCTGCAAGAGCAGTTGATGGAGAAGGATATTCCGTTCCTTCAACGCGTGCTGCCGAAAAAATTCACCGCCGCGTACATGAAGGGGCGCGGGAACTATGCCTGCCTCAATCGCATCAAGCGCGCCGAGGCGTCGCCGATTCTCGACGGGCTGGACGACATTGACTACTTCTCGGAAGTGCGGCAGTGGGCGCGCGAGTCGGAGACGGGCGACCGCGCGGAACTCACTGACCTGCCGGAGAACCTCTCCTTCTGGCGACACATTGACGCGCGCTCCGACATCTGCACGGGGCAGAAGTGCGCGGACTATGACCCGTGCTTTATCACGCGGATGCGCCAGCGCGCGTCGGACGCGGACATCATCATCGTCAACCATCATCTTTTCTTCGCGGACCTCGCGCTGCGCGGCGGCGAGTACGGGCAGGTCATCCCCGATTACGGCGCGGTCATCTTCGACGAAGCGCACCAGATCGAAGACGTGGCGGCGGAGTATTTCGGCGCGCAGGTGTCGAACTATCAGATCGAGGACGTGCTGCGCGACCTGCAAATGCTCCCCGTCACGGACGCGGGCGCGAACCGCGAGTTGACGCGCGTGGCGGGCCGCGTCGCGCGCTTCGCCGAACAGTTCTGGATGGGCTTCAAGGAGGGGCGCGGCGAAGAAGGACGCGCGCCCATCGCGCCCGGCACGTTCGCGCGCAAAACCAAAGCGGGCGAGGTTGAGGCGACGCCGCTCGGCGAGAGTTATTTGAGTTTAGACGGCGCGCTCAACCGTCTGGAGACGACGCTCGATGCGTTGCGCGACAAGCCGCCGGAAACTGACAATCTTCTGCGGCGCGTGCGCGAGTTGCGTTTCAACCTTGAGTTCATCATCGCGGGCGACGACAAGCGTTACGTCTACTGGATGGAGCGGCGCGGGCGCGGCACGTTTCTGCGCGCCTCGCCGATTGACGTTTCGACCTTGCTGCAAGACAAGCTCTTCGAGCGCACGGAGACGGTCGTGCTCACGTCGGCGACGCTGGCGAGCGCGGGCAGTTTCAACTTCGCGCGTGGAAGACTGGGCCTGCTCGAAGAGACCGAAGAACTGATCGCGGAGTCCGGTTACGACTACGAGCGCAACGCTGTTCTGTATCTACCGCCGCGAATGCCGGAGCCGCGCTCGCCGCAGTGGGCTGAGGCCGCCGCCGCCGAGGTCGTCAAACTTCTTCATGTCTCGCAGGGGCGCGCCTTCGTGCTCTCGACATCTTTGAGCGGGATGCGCGGCCTTTACGAGCGCGTCTCGGTTGAGGTTGATTTCCCCTGCTTCGTGCAGGGCAGCATGTCGAAGGCGGGGCTGCTGGAAAGGTTCCGCACGACGCCGAACGCCGTCCTGTTCGCCACGCAGAGTTTTTGGCAGGGCGTGGACGTGCGCGGCGAACAGCTCTCATGCGTCATCGTGGACAAGCTGCCGTTCGCGGTGCCGACCGACCCCGTGGTCTCCGCGCGCCAGCGTTTTATCGAAGAGCAGGGCGGCTCCAGCTTCTACGAGTACAGCGTCCCGCAGGCCATCATCAGTCTCAAGCAGGGACTCGGCAGGCTAATCCGCGGCACGACCGACCGCGGCGTTCTCGCCGTCCTCGATCCGCGTCTTCGCACTTCAGGGTATGGGCGACTTTTCATCAAAAGCCTCCCGCCGTGTCGCGTTACCACCGACCTCGCGGAGGCGGCCAGCGTGTTTGAGCCGGACAAGACGGCGGTGAGATAATCACAGGCGCCCTTATTCAACGCACACCATTCGGAGTCATTCGATGAAGAAGAGATTTCAACTTCAACCGGCGACCGCGTTCGCCGTCGCCCTCCTCGTCGTGGGCTGCCTGTATGCGCCGGCCTCCCCCACAGTCTCGGCGGGGGCGCGGCAACAGGCCGCGAAATATGTTCCCGTCAACGAATACGACCCGCGGCGTGATGCCGCGACGGACATCGCACAGGCCGTCGCCGAAGCGCGCCGCGCGGGCCGGAACGTGCTGCTTGAGGTCGGCGGCAAGTGGTGCGTGTGGTGTCGCATCATGGATAACTACTTCGAGAAGCACGCGGACATCATGCAACTGAGGGACGAAAATTTCGTCACCGTGAAGATCAACTTCAGCCCCGACAACGAGAACAAAGCGTTGCTCTCAAAGTACCCGGAAATCCCCGGCTACCCGCACATCTTCGTGCTCGACGCGGAGGGCAAGCTGCTCCACTCGCAGAACACCGGCGACCTCGAAGCGGGGAAGTCCTACGACCGCGAGAAGATGATCGGCTTTCTCAAACAGTGGTCGCCGAAGCAGGCGGGCGCGGACGCAAAGTGAAAGGTGTAGAGAGATGGCCGGACTCTTCGAGGTGATGATCGAGCGCAACTTTTCGAGCGCGCATCAACTGCGCGGCTACCGGGGCAAGTGCGAGAACCTGCACGGGCACAACTACAAGATCGAGATTTACGCGCGCGGGCGCGAACTGAATAACATCGGCCTGCTCGTTGACTTCGTCGAGTTGAAAGAAGCGGCGGATGAGATCGTGACGTTCCTCGACCACCGCAACATCAACGAACTGCCGCCGTTCGACGCGGAACTGAACCCTTCCGCCGAAAATCTCGCCCGCTTCATCCTCGAACGCGTCGCCCGCCGCGTCGGCGACGACCGCGTACAAATCTACAAGGTGCGCTGCTTCGAGACGCCGACGAGCGTGGCGACGTATCAGATAGACTGAAGAAGCCAAAAGTAACAAAAGGCAAGAGGCAAAAGTTAAGAGAGCCTCTCTCTCATTTGATTGCGCCAACCAAAGTTGGCGCAATCAAATGAGAGAGAGGCTCTTGCCTTTTCACTTTTGCTTTCGTGTCTATGACGCGATGAGCGCCGGGATGTCTATGTTGTACTTTTTGATTTTGCTGTAGAGGCGCGGGCGATAGATGCCGAGGAGATTCGCCGCCGCCTGCTTGTTGCCGCCGGTGCGTTGGAGCGTGCGTTCGATGACGAGCTTTTCGATGTCTTCGAGCGTCATGTTGGGCGGCACGTCCCAGCCGGAGCCTTGCGTGGCCTTTTCGGGGAGCGAGCCGTTATCGAAGGGGAGGTCTACGGGGTCGATCTTGTTGGCCTTGGCGAGCAGCACGGCGCGTTCGATGACGTTCTGCAACTCGCGCACGTTGCCGGGCCAGCCGTGCGCGAAGAGGCGCTGGTAAGCGGCCTGCGAGATGCCCGTCGCCTGACGCTGGTACTTGCGCGTGTACTGCTTGAGAAAGTATTCGGTGAGGAGTTGGATGTCCTCCGTGCGCTCGCGCAAGGGCGGGACGTGAATCGTGATGGTCGAGATGCGATAGAAGAGGTCGTCGCGCAAAATACCTTCGCGGATCGCGTCCGCCGGCGGGCGATTGGTCGAAGTTATCAAGCGGAAGTCAACCGCGTAGGTCTTCTCCGAGCCGATCTTCCGGTAGCTGCGCTCTTGCAGGACGCGCAACAGCTTCGGTTGTAACTCGACCGGCATCTCGGCGATCTCGTCCAAGAGCAGCGAGCCGCCCGCCGCGTGTTGGATGAGGCCGTCCTTGTCGGCGTGCGCGCCGGTGAAGGCGCCTTTGGTGTGGCCGAAGAGTTCGGACTCGATCAGTTCTTTCGGGAGCGCGGCGCAGTTGACCTTGATGAAGGGTTTTTTCGCGCGCAGTGAGTTGTAGTGAATGGCGTTGGCGATCAGTTCCTTGCCGGTGCCGGATTCGCCGACGATGAGGACGTTGGCGTCCGACTTGGCGACCGACTCGATGGTCTCGTAGATGGTCTGCATCTGCTTCGAGGCGCCGATGATGTTGAAATACTCGGTGCGCGTCGAGAGTTGGCGGCGCATGTTCTCGGTCTCGCTCATCAACTCGAAGCGCTGAAGGGCGCGTTCGACGAGCGGGTGGAGCACCTCGAAATCGAAGGGCTTCTCCATGAACCAGAAAGCGCCGGCCTTTGTCGCCTCGACCGCGCGCGCGACCGAGCCGTAGCCAGTGACGACGATGACCTCGGTCGAGGGGCGCGTGTCCTTGATGTGTTTAAGGACTTCCATGCCGTCCACGTCCGGCAGTTGCAGGTCGCAGATGGCGATGTGGTGCCCGCCGCGGTCGAACAGCTCGATGGCCTCGGCCCCCGCCGAAGCCGTGTCCACCGTATAGCCTTCCTCGACAAAATTCTGCTTCAACGAATCGGCCATCACCGGCTCGTCGTCAACCACCAGAATACGCACGTCCTTACGTTCCACGCTTCTTCCCCCTTTTAGAAATGATGAGCGCGGAACGATGAACGATGAACTGAAGAAATTGTTTTCAGTTCATCGTTCATCGTTCCTACTTCATACTTTAGCTAGCGGCAGCCGGGCGCGCATGACGCCCGGCTCCTGTCCCACTTCGCCGCCATGCGCGCGGATGATGCGCGCGGCGAGGGCCATGCGTAAGCCCTGCCCTCCGGCGAAGGCGCCGAAGGCGTCCTCCGGCTGGCCGGACTGGGCGACATCGCTCCATTCGATGATGGCGCGCGGCGTGTCACCTGACTCGTCGCGACGCAGGTTGATGGTGGGAGAGTTCTCATCCGCCGTCTGTCCGTCGCCGTTGAGGGCGGCGGAGGTGATCGTTTTCAAAGCTTCGCCGAGCAGCGCCGCGTCGAACTCGCCTTCGTAGCCGCCGCCTTCGACGCTGACGGACTTTTCACCCGCCGCCGCCGCGAGCAGGCGCGAGAGGTCTGTGCGCGGCTGCCTCCGCACGTCGAGCGTCCGCCCGTAGCGGACCAGAACGGTCATGTCCGTCGCGGCCCGCTCAAGTCCCGCGATGATTTTGGCGATGGTCTCAATCTCATCCGCCGGGCGCTCGCCCTTCTCCATCCGCTTTTTGAGGAAAGTGGCATAGAGTTTGAGTCCATTAAGCTGATTCTTTAGATCGTGAACGATCTGCACGGACGCGCTCCCTAGTTCGCGCAAGGTCTCGGCATCTTGTAATTCGGATTTTAACGGCTTCATAATGTCCCAAAGACCCCGAATCAACGAGAGCGACCGGCATGGGAGAGGACGCGTTAAACCCTCCGGCCTGTACGAATTAAACTGTAAGATGCTGTTATTTGTGTTGCGTTTCGATGCGGCATCTTAGCAAAAAAATGGACTGTTTGCTAGTCATACGGCGCTGCTCAGGCGCCGGCGTCCCAAAGTTGAACGGGAAACAGGGATAGAGGCTTTCATGTCAGAGACAAACGCCGAGGGCAAGACGGTTCTCGTAGTTGAGGACTTCGAGGATAACCGCTTTATGATGAGGAGGTTGCTGGAAATGAGCGGTTACCACGTCATCGAAGCCGTGAATGGGAATCAGGCGGTGGAACAGGCCGTGCGCGAGCGCCCTGACCTGATCTTGATGGATTTGAGCCTGCCGCTGCTTGACGGCCTCGCTGCTACGCGGCAGATACGCGGACATGACGAATTGAGCTTCGTGCCCATCGTCGCCGTCTCGGCGCACGACTCGGTGGACTTTCACACGGAGGCGCTCGCCGCCGGTTGCAACGAGTACGTCACGAAGCCGATTGACTTTGACCAACTGGTACAGGTGCTCGATAAATTGATTGCAAAATAGCTCTCAGCTTTTCAACGTTCAGCTTTTTTACCTTAGAAGCAGAGGGTAGACGGCCAACTGGCAACGCTTATTATGGTCGCACATTTTTCTCAACTGTTCGCCCAACACCTCGATTCGTTGGTGCGCGCATGGACGGACGGAGTTTATGCCGACCGGCGCACGGATCTGACTTCGATCCTGTCGCATCGAGAATTGATTGAGTTTGCGCCAGAGATGTTCGAGGAGCTGGCGCGCGTGCTCGACCGTGAAGATGGTTGCGGCGAGGTGGCGGAGAGCGCGCGGCGGCTGCGTGTTTACGCGCAGACTCGTTTTCAGCAGCGGGTGCTGATTGACGAAGCGGCGCGCGAGTTGACGTTGATGCGGGAGACGTTGACTGCATTTTTGTGGCGCGAAGCCACGGGTCCGACGGGAGATGATATGAGTGAGTTGCGAGAGTCGCTCCAGCTCACGAATGCTTTCATAGACGAGCTACTGTTTCAGACGATTCTCATCTATGCGGCCTCCTCACGCCCGATCTTACGCACGCGATCCGCTGTCTGGCCCCCGCCGCGCGGCGGGCGTCCCGGCATCGCGCCCGCCGGTTGAGTCGAAAAAAACTGATGAGCAAAAGAGGGAAGACGAATATTCAGCTCGACGTGCGTACCAAGCTTTTGGTGATGCTGGCCGTGCTGTCTCTGCCGCTCCTTATCATCAGTCTCCTTCAATTGCGGAGCTACCAGCGGAACTTAAACGAGCAGGCGATAACGATGGCTTTCATCGAATCCGCCGCGGCTGCCGGCGCGCTCGAAAGCTGGGCTGAGGCCCGCCCCGAACTCGCCGCCGGTGGAGGCTCACTACAACAGTCCGATGCCGAATACCTCTCCGCGCGTCTGAAGCGACAGGCGGCGCCCGACAACCGCGACGCCGTCGCCATCTTCGATCCACAGCGGCGCGTAATCGCCGCGCAGTCGCCCGCGCCGGACGATCTCCGGGAAGGTGTGCGGCAGCAGCGTTGGAGCGACGGGGTGACGCGGTTCACCAGCGTGAGAGGGGCCGGCAACACCGGCTGGCTGGTGGCCGTCGGCGTGCCGCTGCCGGAAGACACGCCGGCGGGCCGCTCAAGCCTGATTCTCACAACGACGTGGGCGCTCGCGCTGCTGGCCTCGTCCCTGCTCGCCGTGTGGTCGGTCGGTCGCTTCACCAAACCGCTCCTCAAGCTCACGGCTTCGGCGGCGACCTTTGGCGAGGGGAACCTCGGCGCCCGCGTGCCGGTCGAGACAGGCGATGAGGTCGGCGACCTTGCCCACAGCTTCAACTTGATGGCGGCGAACCTGCAAACCAAGTTCGACGACGTAAAGCAGCAGAGCGCGTTCATTGGCGAGGTGCTCGACAGCTTGCCGCTCGGCGTCGTCGTGCTCGACGCCAACCTGATCGTCCGCAAGGTGAACTCCACCTTCGCCGCTTTGGCGGGTGACAATGCGGGCCATCTGACGGGGCGCGGTTTGTATGAGGCCGCCGCCGGCCTCGCCGGCCTGAGCGAGATCGTCGAAGAGGTGCGGCGCACCCGGCGCGCGTTCGTCAACTACGGACTCCCGCTCGAACTCTCCGCGCGCGACCGCACGAGCAAGGAGGGGCAGAAAGCGTGGGACGTGATCGTGTGGCCCGTCAGGGAACAAATCGAGGGGCGCGGCGATCTAATACTCATTCTGTCGGAAGTCTCGAAGCGCGTGCGGGCGGAGAAGCTGGCGACCGCCGCCTTCGCCGCCGAGAAATCGCGCGCGGCGGAATTGGAAAGCGTCATCCGGCAGATGATGGAGGGCGTCGTGATCGTGGACGCCGCCGGGCGCTATCGCATCAACCCGGCGGCGGCGCGCATCCTCGGTCGCGGGCTGGGCGAGTTCCGCGACGGCATTACCGCGCTCGTCGTGGACATGGCCCTGCGCGACATGGGCGGGCGGGTGCTGTCGCTGGAAGAGACGCCCATCAGCCGCGCGCTGGTGAGTGGCAAGCAGGTCTCGGGCGAAAAGTGCAAACTCGTCCGCGGCGATGGCGAAGAGCGTGTGCTCTCGATCAACGCGACGCCGCTCTCCGCTGAAGACGGAAAGACTATCGGAGCCGTGGTCGTGTTCCGCGACATCACCGATGAGGTCACGCGACATCACGAGTTGGTCTCGGCTTACGAACGCCTGCGCGAGCATGATCGTTTGAAGTCAGCCTTCGTCGCCAACATGAGCCACGAACTGAGGACGCCCTTGAACGTCATCATCGGCCTCTGCCAATTGTTGGAGCGCGACCCGCAGCTTCCGCTCGCGCCGTTGCAGGCTGAGGCGGTCACGCGCATGGGGCGTAACGCGCACGCGCTGCTCGACCTCGTCAACGACATGCTCGATTACTCGCGCCTTGAGGCCGGGCGTTCCGCGATGCACGTTGAAAATGTTGACGTGTCGGATGTCATCAACGAGGTCGCGGAGGAGTTCGGCTCCGAGGCGACCGAGAAGAAGATCAAGTTCGGCATCAGGGTTTCGCCGGAACTCAGCAATGTCCAGACCGACCGGCAGAAACTCGTGCAGGTCGTCTCGTGTCTCGTCAGCAATGCGTTGAAGTTCACCTCGTCGGGAACCGTGGCGATCAGCGCCGCGCCGGTCGGGGCCGACAAATGGTATATTGAGGTCTCGGACACAGGGATCGGCATTGCGAGCGACGCATTGACCTATATCTTCGACGGCTTTCGACAGGTGGATGACCGCCTCGCGCGCAGCTACAGCGGCGTCGGTTTGGGGCTTGCCATCACCCGCCGCATCGTCGAACTGCTCGAAGGCGAGATTACGGTCGAGAGCAAGCAGAACGAGGGCAGTCGCTTCCGCATCACGTGGCCGCGCGAGGCTCGACCGCGCACGGCCACCGGCTCCCTCGTCGGACAAGGCGGTCTCGCGCTCGTCGAAGCGATCAAGCGAGAGCTAAAGACAGGCTGACAATCTCAGGCGGAAAGGAACTCAAACAGTCTTGATTCGGTGCCAGCATTGCGGCGAAGAGGTCGCGGAGGGGAAACAGTTCTGCCCGTTCTGCGGAAAGCCGGCGAGCGGCGAAGTCGTCGAATCCCATCAAGTTCCTCTCAGTGCGGAGACGGCTTCACCTGAACGCGCTGCCGGGACGAGAGCGCCCGCCCCGCGCCCCGCGCCGATGTCCGGCTTCGAGCGGAGCAAAGATGAAGGCGACAAGTCGCGCCGCACTATCTTCATCGCCGTTGCGATAGTCTCCGCCGTGCTGGTCGGCGGCCTCGCGTGGTGGGCAACGCGGCCCTCGGCGCAGCCCGCCGAGCCGCGACTCGAAGGCGCGCTAAGGCCCGGCTCACCCGAGTTCGAACAGGCGCGCGACCGTCTCGTCATCGAGTTCAACCCGGACGAGCACGCTTTCGTCAACGAGCGTGCGCTCGGCGATATCGTCATCACGCTGAGGCCGACGATCCGCAACTTCACGGGGCGCACGGTCAGCGGCCTTGAGCTTCGCGCCATCGCCCTCGACCTCGCCAACCAGCCGATCAAAGTGCGGACGGTCATCCCCGTTCCGAATCAGCAGGGACAGCTTGAGCCGAACAAGACCTTCTCGCCCTCGATCCTGCTCGAAGGCATTGCCAAAGAGAACAGACCGGCCAACCTCAAACTCGAACTGACGGGCGTGAAGTTCAAATGAGGACTGTGCATCAATCCGCCGCGGATTGAAATGAGGAATGTACATCAATCCGCCGCGTCGCGGCGGTTGACTTTAGCCGGGCGTTTCAACGCCCGGTGAACTCACAAGCCGCCGCCCGCGTCGCATCAGCGACGCTTGAACGTGTGAGCCGCGACGCGGCGCAAGGCGAGCAAGCATTCCTGATTCCTACACGCCCTTCAGTTAAATGAAGCGTGCGCGCAATTCGCCGCGTCGCGGCGTCTGACTTTAGCCCGGCCTTTCAAGGCCGGGGAAGAAATCACGCGCGCCTTTTACGTCGCGTCAGCGACGGGTGAATCTTTGGTCAGGCGTCGCTGACGCGACGCTGCATCCGGTGGCTGCGGCTCTACCCGGCCTTGAAAGGCCGGGCTAAAGTCACTGCGCCGCGACGCGGCGAATTGCGCGCACGCTTCAGTTAAATCTCTTTACCGGAGAAGGTTTTCTTCACGTTCTATTCCTCTTCACGTTCTATTCCTCTTCTAATGCGAGCGACTTCGCAAGCTCAGGGTTCCGCTCTTTATGATATTCAAGCAAGATAGCGGTGTAGGCTGAAAGTTTGTCACCTGAAGATGAACAGAGTTCGGCAACCTCTAAAGCCTGATAATAACTTCGTAATTTGGCTAAAGCTCTAGCCACTGAAGCAAATCCTTCGGAACGTGATGAATCATTATCAATGTCGCGCGCGGTGGCTAGGGCATCATCGGCAACTCTCTTTGCTTCGTCAATCTTCCCGGCATTGACCAGCGCCTCCGCGACTGAGGCAAGAGCACCAGCCCGAGAAGATAGATTCTCAATCGCGCGAGCGACGGCGAGCGCCTCGTCAATCTTCCCGGCTTTGACTAGCGCCCCCGCGACTGAGGCAAGAGCTACGGCCCGAGAAGATGGATCCTTAATCCCGCGCGTAGCGACGAGCGCCTCGTCAATCTTCCCGGCTTTGACTAGCGCCTCCACGACTGAGACAAGAGCACCGGCCCGAGAAGATGGCTCCTCAATCCCGTGCGCGACGTCGCGCGCCTCGTCAATCTTCCCGGCATTGACTAGCGCCCCCGCGACTGAGGCAAGAACTCTGTCCCGAGAAGATGGATTCTCAATCCCGTGCGCGACGTCGCGCGCCTCATTGGCAACTCTCTTTGCTTCGTCAATCTTCCCGGCTTTGACTAGCGCCTCCACGACTGAGGCAAGAGCACCGGCCCGAGAAGATGGCTCCTCAATCCCGTGCGCGACGTCGCGCGCCTCGTCAATCTTCCCGGCATTGACTAGCGCCCCCGCGACTGAGGCAAGAGCTACGGCCCGAGAAGATGGATTCTTAATCCCGCGCGCAGCGGCGAGAACTTTTTCTGTTTCATTCACATGGCCGGTCAGAATCAGTGCGCGTGTCCATTCGCTGATAGTTCTGCGAGACTTCGGGTTTGAAAAACTCTCAGCCGCGGTCGGGGCTATGAGATTTGGCCCCCTATCCAGAATGCTGCGTATTTGGTAGGCGTCGCTCCTTCGCCACAAATTCCAACCTATAACACTCGTGACGGCAACCAGCGCCAACCCTGCCGCGGTCGCAATGGCCCAGCGTCGCCGCCGCCTCGTTGTCACATCCCGCCGCGAGCTACTCTTGATAAACTCCCGCTCTCCTTCGCTCAGGTCTTTCTCCCGCTCTTTGAGCCATCCCTTAGCCTCGGCCAGTGGAGCGCCGCGCAGCAAAATCTCTTCCTGCCGGCCCGCGCGCTGCCATTCGCCCAACATTAACCCCAAACGCTGCCGCCATAACAGAAACTCTCTGTCCTTGTTTATCAACTCCTGAAGCCGTTTCCATCTGCGTATCAACGCCTCGTGGGCCACCTCGACCGTCTCTTCACCCGTCGTCTCGTTACGACCCGTCACCAGCAGGCGGGCGTCGGCGAACGACTGCGCCACGGCTCGCATCGCTTCATCCAACTCACTCAATTTCACACGCTGACGTGTGTCCGTCCCCTCCTCGTGAGCAGCCGCAACCCTCACCAGCCGGCTCATCAGCCGCAAAGCCATCCCCTGCTGCACACTCGTCAAGCGGCTAAACTGCTCTTCGGCCCGCTTGCTAATCGCCCCCTCAACTCCACCGACCGCATCGTACCTCTCATTCTTGAGAAGCCGGCCCTCCCGCCCTTCCCACAGTTCGGTCAGCGCAAACTCAAGCAACGGCAGATTGCCGGGTTGTTCTTCGACGTGATTGAGGATGCGTTCCGCCAGCCCGGATTCAAACTCCAGCCCCGCCGCCTGCGCGGGCTGCTCAATGGCCCGCCGCAGCTCTTCTCTCGTCATCGGGCCTAAGTTGACCAGCCCGTGCTGCATACGGTCGCTCAACTCACGGCTCAAGCTGATAGCTTGGCCGTAGAAGTCGGCCCGCAACGTGAGCACGAGCGTCACGGGGGTTGCGTCCGCCGCTTCGAGCAGCGACTTGATGAAAGCTCGGCGTTCGGTCTCCGGCGTCAAAGTAAATAGCTCTTCAAACTGGTCAACAACTATGAGTAGCTGGTCAGTGCCCGAAGACTTTTTCAGGGCCAACAGGAAGGTCGCTTCCACAGCCGCTTTACCGTCGGCCAAGTCGTTCCCCAAGCTCTCCGCCTCTCTGAGACGCTGCGTCTCGGTCAACTCGGTTTCCCAAATGGGCACGAGAGCAGCCGCCAGATTGTGGAAGGGGCGTTTGCCCGGAGTGAAGATCACCGCATCCCAAGTCGCCGACGGCGGGTGCGCGCGGCGTAACAGCGGCAGCAGGCCGGCCTGCACGACGGAAGACTTGCCGCTGCCGGAAGGCCCGACGACGGTCACTAGCCGTTGACTCAAGGACTTCTCCAATAACTCGGCGGCGAAAGCTTCACGCCCGAAAAAGAGCGGCGCGTCCTCCTCTCGAAAAGCTCGCAGAGCGCGATACGGACACAGCGCGACAGGGGCGGGCGGCGCGACGGCGGCCACGCCTCCCAGCGCCCCCGCCAGCGCATCCAACGCTCCGGCATCATCAATCCGGCTCCGTAAATCAATCCAAGTGTTGAGCAAGAGGAAACCGGGCGCCTTCTCCAAGTCGGCCTCTGGCAGCACGACCGGGATGACCGGGAAGCTGCCGCCCTCTCTCTCTTCTCTCGCTTGACGGTCGAGCGCCAGTTCCATCTCACGCTTCTGCCAAGAGCCGAGGCCGTCTCTCCCGATGAAGACGGCCACCGCGCGCGCTTTGCCTATCGCTTCTTGCAGCGCGTCAAACCACGGCTGGCCCGGCTGCAACTGATCCCGATCAAGAAAGGTAGCCACGTCTCTACTTCGGAGGCGCTGCTGAACCTCTTGCACGGCCTTGCGATCACGGCTGTTGTAGCTGAGAAACAGAAAGCCGTCCGTAACGCCGGTAGCGGGTTGAGGGGCGCGGTCGGTTTTCGATTGGCGGCTCATGTATGCGCGTGTCTCAAAAGTCAGCTCGCAGTCAGCTCCGTAGGAGCGGAATGTTTATAGCCGCGGATGGATGATTGAAGCCCAGCTCCGTAGGAGCGGAATGTATCTCACATTCCGCTCCTACGGAGCTACGAAGGAAAAGAGGCCCGCGTGAACTATAAACATTTCGCCCCTGACGGGGCTTTTTAGGCGCGCTCTGAGGCAATCGCTGTCACAGTCGGCTGACGGATCAGCAAAAAGAACTCTAAAGTGGCGGGTAGTATATATCAGTTTGGGCTTTGCGTATCGGTTTATAGCTGACGGCTCCAAAGCTACTTCCCGCGGTAAATGTCCGCGGAGCCTTTAAGCATCATGTCCGAAATGCGCGATGCTATCCTCGTCCGTGCTTTCACTCACGAATAGCTCTTCGAGCGCGTTGCCGACGGGTTGCACCGACACAAGGCGCGCGCCCGCCGCGCGCAGGGCCGCGAGCGTTTCGTCAACGTGTCGCTCGGTCGGCACTTCGACGCGCGCGCCGCTTGGCGTCGCTGTCAGCCGCGCGCCTTCCAAACCGGCGAGCGCCGATTCCAAACGCGCGGCATCCGTCGCGGCCACAACGATCTCCATCGCGCGCTCCCCGCCCATCCCGCCCCGCAACTCGTCTAAATTCCCGACGTGCGCGAGCCGCCCACGTTGCAGGATGGCGGCGCGGTCGCAGAGCACCTCGATGTCGGCGAGGATGTGCGAGCAGAGAAAGACCGTCGTGCCGCGCGAACGCAGGGAAGCGATGAGATCGCGCACCTCGCGCCGCCCGATGGGGTCAAGACCGCTCATCGGCTCGTCGAGAAAGAGGACTTCGGGGTCGTTGACGAGCGCCTGCGCGAGACCGACGCGTTGGAGCATCCCCTTCGAGAATTTACGGAGCTGCTTGTCCCAACTCTTTTCTTCGAGCCGGACGCGAGAGAGCATCTCCGCCGCGCGCTGTTTGCGCTCCGTCCGTGCGTAGCCGAACAGTTCCGCGCAGTATTCGAGGAATTCGCGCGCCGTGAGGTAGTCGTAAAAGTAAGGATGCTCCGGCAGATAGCCGACGCCCGCGTGCATCGAGATGTCGTCAATGCCGCGACCGAGGATGGAGGCGCTGCCCCCGGTCGGGTACATGAGACGCATGAGGAGCTTTAACGTCGTCGTCTTCCCCGCGCCGTTCGCGCCGAGGAAGCCGAAAATCTCACCGCGCCCGACCGTGAGCGAAAGGTTGTCGAGCGCGCGCACCTTGCGCTTGCGGAGGAAGCCGACTTCGTAATCCTTCGTCAGGTTGTTGATTTCGACGGCATGAGACATGAGTGTTCGTGTTTCAGTTTACGTTGCGTGTTTGGCGAGTAAGGATTTAACGCAGAGGACGCAGAGGGATCGCAGAGGGCGCGGAGAAAAGCCTCTGCGTCCTCTGCGCCTTACTCTGCGTCCTCTGCGTTAAACTGCCTCTCACCATAAGCTCAAGTTGAGAGTTGATCTTCAAGCATCTACTTCTTCGGAATCTCCGAACGCTCGTCCAGCTTCACCTCGCACGCGCCCGCATCGAGCACGTAGGGCACGCCCGTCGGGTCGAGCGGCGAGCCTGTCTGGTCAATCTTCAGACCGGCGGCGCGCAGCGCTCCGGCCACTTCGCGCCAACCCGACGGGCAGCGCGAGGCGCGTGATTTGAAATCCGCGAGCACGCGCCGGATCGCGTCGCGTTGTTCGAGCGAGACGATTTGCAGAAGCCGTTTCGCGGCGAGGACTCTGACCTGCTCATCCTCCGCCTCGTCGAACATGCGCCGGTAGATGGCGCGCGCCGTCTCGCGGCTGCCGCCGCCGACCTCCATCTGCGCCGCCATCGCCGTCATCCACGCCGGGGCGCCCGGCAGCCGCGCGCCCGCGCTGTATGCCTCGCCCGCTTCGCGGAAACGCCCCTGCTGCCAGTGGATGTAGCCGAGATGATGATAGAGACGCCACGTTTCCGGATTTTCACGGATGCCCCTCTCGACGAGACGCACGGCGGCTTCCGCGTCAATCGCCGGGAGCACGACGGCGCCGTACTCGTAGGCGGCCATGAAATGCGGGTCGAGCGTGGTGGCGCGCTCAAGCAGCGGGCCGAGGTTCCTGACGCCCACGGGTTGCAGGTCGTCTATCGTGAGCTGGCCTTCGTAGGCCGCGACCTTGCGCCCAACATACTGCAATGAGCGCAGCCAGTACCAATCGGCCAATAGTCCGTTGAAGCCGAGACTCATACGTCGCGCCGCCTCCGGCGTGACATAGTTCTCCTCGTAGGAAGCGAAGGGGTCTTCGGGCGGGCGGCGCTGTTCCAGCAGTCGCGCCAGCGCGAAGACGCAGGCCATCCCGGCGACCACGATGAACACGAGAGCCACGTCCTTCGCGCCGAAGCGGCGGGCGGTCTTCAGTGTCGGCGCGTCCTCTTTTTCGCGTGCGCGTCTCATTTGAAGTTGCGGCGGTTGAAGATGAGCGTGGCCGCGGCCAGCAGCACGGTAATGTAAACCGCGCCGTAGAGGACGCCGCCCGTAAAGGCCGACGCCGTCGGCGTCCGACCGTGCGCGGCGGCGGTGATGTACGAGTAGTGCGAGAGGTTCGGAAGCAGGTAGTACAGCGCGCTGAAAAGCGCGCGTGCGAACGCTCCGCCCAGCGAGGCCGCGAACGATTTGAGGTCGGCGCTGAAATGGCCGATGACGAAGATGAAGAACGTCAGCAGCGCCGAGAGCGCGGGCGAGGAGAAGGAGGAGAAGAAAAGCGCGACGGCGAGGACGATCATCAGCTCCACGTAGATGAGCGCGAGCGCGGGCCAGATGCTCGGCACGAGCGCGTCCCAACCGCCCTTGACGTACAGAAGCGCGAGCGACACTCCCGCGCCCATGACGGCGACGTTGACCGCGAGCGTCAGGCACAGACCCAGATATTTCCCGATGAGAAACTCGCCGCGCCCGACCGGCTTCGAGAAGATGGCGTAGATGGTGCGCCGCTCGATCTCCTTGTAGACCAATCCGACGCCGACGAACACCGCGATGAAGACGCCGAACAGCAGCACCGCGCCGAGGCCCATGTCAACGATGATCTTCGCTTCCTGCGCCGCCGACAACTCGCCGAGGAAGATGGCCGCGCCCGTCAGGAGCAGGACGAAGAGCACGAGGTTATACAGCACGCGGTCGCGCACCGCCTCGCGGAACGTGTTGCGCGCGATGGTCAGGATGCGTCGCATCGCCCCGCCCCGCGCGATGGAAGATAAAGCAGCCGCACCCGCTGCGTCTTTCACATGAATTTCTTTCACATCAGCCATGATAATGCAGGGTCAGGAGACGGGAGAAAGAATTCCGCGGGCAAGCATGAGTTTCAAGCGGAGTGCTCCGGCTTCAAGGTTCGTCAACCCAGTTCCCATCGGTCTCCGAAATTTGCCGCACGGCGACGGGATTCGAGAATAGCAGAGTCGGCGCTCACCGGGCTAAGACATTTCGCACGTGCGCGCGCCAGCCAGAAGACACGGCGGCGGGAAAGCGGCGCTCGTTTTCGTGGAGCACGGCGAAGACGGCATCCTCCGGGTAAAGCTGTCCGGGGAGGGCGATGCCGGCGTCCCTGCGCGCGGCGACGATGGCCGCGTCAATGTCGTGGTAGATCAACTGCTGCCAGCCGCGCGCCATGCGCGGGTCAAGCTCAAGGGCGACGGACATCTCGGCTTCGGCCTCAGCCGCGCGACCCGCGCGTTCGAGCGCGGCGGCGTGACGAACTCGAAGAAAGACCGAACGCGGATAGACGCGCACGGCTTCGGCCAACGTCCGCTCGGCTGTCGCAAGGTCTCCCGTGGCCTCTTCCGCGCCAGCGAGATAGGCGTAGCAGGTCGAAGTGTTGAAGCCGCGTGCGAGGGCGAAGCGCAGTTGCGGCAGCGCGTCGGCCTCGCGCTTGAGGAAGTGGAGCCGGATGCCGAAGTTGTAGCGCGTCGCCGGGTCGTAAGGGTTCAGTCGGAGCGCGGCGGCGAAGAGCTTCTCCTGCGCGGCGGGCCGGGCAGCGCCTTGCGCCCGCGCAACGAGAATGATGTTGGAAGCTTGAACGCAAAAGACAGACATGGCGCTGAAGCTGAAGACGAAGGCAAAGGCCCATGCGCGGCGCGCGACGGCGCGCGGGAACAGAATTGACCGCGCGTCGTGTTCGAGTTCCCGCCCGTCGCCTCTTTGCGTTTGTCGCGCGAGGCGGAGGACGAGCGCGGCGGCGAAGAAGAAGACAAGACCGCTGCCCATCCAGCGAAAAGAGATGGAACTGGCGCCGGAACTGACGGCGAAGACAGCGAGGCTCGCAACAGCGCCGGGCGCGAGCGGGCCGCGCGAATGGCGTAGCGCCCTCCACGCCGCCCACACGAGCGCCGCGCAGAAGGCGATGAACAGCGCGAATCCGACCGCGCCCGTCTCCGCGAGAATTTGCAGATACTCGTTGTGCGCCGCCCCTGTCAGAAACTTCTCGTTGAGTTCGACGAGCGGGGACTCAGGGTGCTTCTCGGCGAGCGCCGCGCGCGCGGCGGGCATCGCCGACTCGTAGCCGCCCGCGCCGACGCCCGCGAACGGTCGCGCGCGCCACATCTCGATGGCGGCGGCCCAGTAAAGAAAACGCGCCTGCGTGTTCTTCTCAACCGCGGAGGTCTCACCGATGCGTGCGAAGATGTGCTGGTGCGCGCTCTGCTCAAATGGCGACGGCGCCACTTGCAGCGCGAGGCAAGCGGCGAAGGCAAATCCTAAGACGAGAGCGCGGCGCGCGCTATGCGGCCTGAAACGTTTGGAGCCAATCATGCACGCCGCGAGCACGAGAAGTCCGACGCCGACGGCGACGAAGGAGGCGCGCTCGGCGATCTGTAACACGGCGAGCCACGCGGCGACGGACGCGGCGCCGCAGAGAAGCGCGGCACGTGTGCGCCTGAGTTTCAGCGCGATGGCGAGGAAGAAGGGAATGGTGACGGCAATGGGTTCGCCGAGGCCGTGCTGGCGCAGGAGCGAGTTGGGCGTCGTGAGGTGGCCGACGATATTGGCGGCGGAGATGATGAGGACGACCGAAGCGAGCAGCGTGATGGATGCGCGGAGCAGGCGTGGACGCGCGGCGGCGCGGCTGACGAGCAAGAAGAAGAGCAGATACAGCCCCCATGTCGTCGCGTAGTGGAAGGCCGCGAATTCGTTGACGGCCCACGCGAGCGAGAGGGCGCTCCAAGCGACGAACGCGCCGAGGGGCGCGAAGAGAGTAAACTCGAAAAGGGAAAAACATGTGCGGGGGACAGCGGCGCTACGCGCGCGGCGCCATAGAGCGACGAGCGTGAGGGAGACAAGCGCGGCTACGATCACCTCCTGCCGCCATGTCAGCCCGCTGTTCGTCGGCCTCGGCAGGCCGGGAACGAACGGCGCGAGCAGTGCCAGCGGCCACAAGATGCCGACCCAGTGAAAGCCGTCCGTGGTCTGGCGTGTCAACCGTTGCATGTTGATCGGCGCGGGGAGAAAGAGAGAGAGTCGTCGCTGTCAAGACGGAATCGCTATGTCAGTTCAGCCCCAGCGGAGTGCCTCCGGCGGTCGTGGTCGGCGGGGAGGCGACGTTGAGCGGGTGCACGTAGACGACGCCGGGCGTATCGGTCGAGAAATTGCGGGTGCCCGTATGGACGGTCGCGGGCGCGGCGCCGACACAATAGTAAGAGCCGCCGCCCGTCAAGACGAGGCTGTAGATGAAGCCGCTTTTGGCGTTCGGGACTATGGTGGCCGCGGCGAGGTCTTCGTCAATGATGCGCCGGGCGGCGAGGTCGGGAAGCGTCCCGAAGCTGCCGATGCCGTAGGTCGCGCGGTAAGCCTCCTCAGCGGTGGAGAGCGTGCGGATGGCTGAGATGGCCGATCCCTCGTTGGCGGCGCGGCGAGAGGCGAGCAGGTTGGGGATGGCGATGGCGGCGACGATGCCGATAATCGCGACGACGATCAGAAGTTCGATCAGCGAGAAGCCTTTTTGTCTTTGCACTGCTCTGACTCTCTGAGAATTTGTCGTCGCCATTGTCGCCTCCGGTAGTAGCTATTTGCCGCGGAGCGGCGGTTTTCAGTCGCCGGTGAGATGTATGCCCCGGTTGAAAGAAGTGGAAGGGGTCGTGATGAAGAGAAGGGGTGCGGTTGATGTGACCGCACCCCTCGAAAGATCGGGTTGTGCCCGAAGAAAAGTTAGTTGCCAATCGGGGTGCCGGCGCTGGTCGAGTAAGCGAGCGTCGCGGCGGTGCCGGTGAAGGCGTAGATCACGCCGGCTTCGTCCGAGGTGAAGTTACGCGTGCCGTTGTTATTGCTGGCGCGAGCCGAAGCCGACTGGTAACCGCTGCCAAAGCCGCCGGCGGGAGCCTGAACATTGTAGAAGTAGCCGCTCTTCGCTGTCCCAGCCGAGACTGCGTTCGAGATCGAAGAGTCAATCAACTGTGCGCTGCCCAAGGCGGTCAGGTCGCCGTAGGCGCCGAAGCCGATGGTCGAGGAGAAGGTGCTTTCGGCGGTGCCGATGGTGCGGAGGGAGGAGATGGACGACGCCTCGTTGGCGGCGCGACGGGAGGCGAGGAGGTTGGGGATGGCGATGGCGGCGACGATGCCGATAATCGCGACGACGATCAGAAGTTCGATCAGCGAGAAGCCTTTCTGGCCTTTTTTCGTTTGCATTTCTTTCAGGTGCTCCTTCAGGATGTGGGTCAAAAATTTTATCTCGCGCTGTCGGACGCCGTCTCAGGCTAACGCGCCACTCACTTGCGCGAATCAGTCACGCACTCCCTAAACAAGCCCCATGCCACGACGACGCCCGCCGCGGCCACACCCCTAAAATGGCTGTAATTCGGCGGATTCCGTCGCTGCCGCCCAGAACTTCAACACCGTCGGGGGTCGAGTTTTTGGCGGGGTAACATTTTTCGTCATGCGTTGTCTGACGAAAAATGACAAATCCAACAAACTGGAAAGTTACGGCTGATTGTTCCCGGAAATGAAGAGGATTGAGTTCCAGTCAGCGGGGCCGGTCTGGCGGCGTGTGGACGGCCCGCTTTATCCGTCGGACGCGCCGCGCCCGGCGGCGTCGGAGCGGAGTTGAGCCGTCAGGTTGCGGATGCCGTGCTTGTCGAGGAGGTGGCGCAAGGAGCGCACCGGCATGTGGAGAAGTTCGGCGGCGCGCGTCTGGTTGCCGCCCGTCTGCCGGAGCGCTTCGAGGACGTAGTTCTTCTCCAGATGTTCGAGGTGCGCGACGAGGTTAAGGCCCTCATCCGGCAGATCGTAGTCCGAGGGAGCATGGCGCGCGGGGTTGTAGTTCGTGACCGCCTGCGGCAGCGATTCGGCCTGAATCGTGTCAGTGCGTTCGAGCGCGACGGCGCGCTCGATGGTGTGCTCCAGTTCGCGCACGTTGCCCGGCCACAGATAGCCTTCCAACAACTCCGTCGCCCGCTCCGAGATGCTGAGGTTCCGGCCCGTCTGCGTGCAGTATTTTTCGACGAAGTGCGAGACGAGGTCGGGGATGTCCTCGCGCTTCTCACGCAAGGGGGGCAGCTCAATCGGGATCACCGAGACGCGATAGTAGAGGTCTTCGCGGAAAGCGCCCTGCTTGACCATCGCCGCGAGGTCGCGGTTCGTGGCGGCGATGACGCGCGCGTCCACCACCGACTCTTCATGCGCGCCGACGGGCCGCACGCGCCGCTCCTGCAACACGCGCAGGAGTTTCACTTGCATCGTCGGCGACATCTCGCCGATCTCGTCGAGAAAGATCGTGCCTTTGTCCGCCGCCTCGAACAGTCCCTTGCGGTTGGCGGTGGCGCCGGTGAAGGCGCCCTTCACGTATCCGAACAGTTCCGATTCCAGCAGCGTCTCGGTGAACGCGCCGCAGTTGATCGGCATGAAGGGCTTGTCGGCGCGCGGTGAAAGTCCGTGGATGGCGCGCGCGACCATCTCCTTGCCGGTGCCGGACTCGCCCGTGATGAGCACCGTGGATTGGACGGCGGCGACCGTCTCGATCATCTGAAAGACGGCCTGCATCCGCTTCGAGCGACCGATGATGTTGCCGAGGCTGGCGCGCTCGTGCTGGCCCTTGATGAGCGCCTCGTTCTCGCTCTTGAGCGTCTCGTTCTCGCGGCGCAGGTTGAGTTTTTCCAGCGCGCGCTCGACGATGAGCTTCAACTCGTCCACGTCGAAGGGCTTCTGGATGAAATCGTCCGCGCCGAGCTTGAACGCCTCGCGCGCCGCGTCCACGGTGGCGAAGGCGGTCATCATCACGACGGCCACGTCCGGCAAAAAGCCGCGCACGGCGCGCAGCAACTCGATGCCGCCCATGTCCGGCATCTTCACATCCGAGATGATGAGATCGGCTGCCCCCTGCCGCAGCATCTCCAGCGCGCGCTTGCCATTCTCGGCGGCTCGCACCTGATGCCCCGCGCGCCCAAAGACGAGCGTGAGCAGT
The DNA here is from genome assembly GCA_041749275.1 of Pyrinomonadaceae bacterium. Classification (GTDB taxonomy): domain Bacteria; phylum Acidobacteriota; class Blastocatellia; order Pyrinomonadales; family Pyrinomonadaceae; genus JBGTBQ01. The sequence goes on from JBGTBQ010000180.1 coordinate 29,061, forward strand.
TGTCTCATGCCTTGCTCATCGTCAACTATTAAAAGGTTCGCCATATTCTTAGGTGACGTGTGCAAATAAGTCGCAGGCTTCAGTTCTGTTTCCGTGGCAACTCGACCGTGATCGTCGTCCCGTGCCCCTCGCGGCTGCGGACGTTTATTGTACCACCGTGGTCGCGGATAATCTGATAGACGATGGAGAGTCCGAGGCCGGTGCCGCCCGTCGTCGAAGAAGAGAACGGCTCGAACAGCCGCTCGACCTGCGCGGGCGACATGCCGCGACCCGTATCGGTGAAGACGATACAGACATGGCCGGCGTCCGTCCACTTCAACTCGCCCCGCAAGAGTCCGCCGTCGGGCATTGCGTTCAACGCATTGCGCGCGAGGTTCCAGAAGACTTGCCGGAACGCCTCGGCGTCCGCGAGCGCCGTGACGGGTTCGTCGGGAACCACGTCGTCGAGCACCTGCCCCGTGCGGAGTTCGGGGCTATGGCGCAGCAGCGCGAAGGTTTCGATGAGCGGCTCCCGCAAGTCCGTCTCGACGAGCGCGACCTTGCGCGGGCGCGCGTAGGTGAGAAAGTCCGTGATGATGCGGTTCAGCCGGTCGCTCTCGCGCAGCACGATCTCCATCAACTCTTGCTGCGCCCCGTCGGCGGGCATCTCGGAGCGCAAGACCTGAATCGAGCCGCGCATCGCCGCGAGCGGGTTGCGGATTTCGTGGGCGATGCCGGCGGCCACGCGGCCCACCGCCGAGAGCCGCTCCTGTCGGCGCGAGGTGTCCTCCATGGCGCGGATGTCGGTCAAATCCTGAAAGGTGATGACGAGGCCGGTCGTCTCGCCGCGTTCGGACGAAAGCGGCGAGATGCTGTAGCCGAGCCGGATGCGGAAGCCTTCGGCGGTCAGGCATTCAGCCTCGTGGCGCGGCGGGACATGCCCCGCCGTGGCGGCGCCGAGCGCCTCCGCGACCTGCTCCCGGATGTCGCCGAGGAGAATCGAAATCTCCTGACCGCGCAGGTCTTCGGCGGTGTAGCCGGTCATCTCCTCGCCCGCGCTGTTCATCGTGTAGATGAACTGTTCGAGGTCGGTCGTGATGACGCCGGAGCGGATGGATTCGACGATGCGCTCGTGCAGTGCGCGCAGGTTGGCGAGCGCGTGCGTGGCCTCGATCAGTTGCACGTCGGAGCGCGTCTGCCTCTCGGCCAGACGCGAGGCGAGCAGCCCGACGATAAGGAAAGCGACATCGTTGATGCCGATGGTCTCGATGGCCTCGCCGAGCGACGGCGGGTTGATCTCCCGCTCATGATTCCCCAGCCAGCCGAGCACGAACGAAACCATCACGGACGTGTAACACACCGCGCTCCCGACCGCGGTCAGCAGCGCCCCGCGCGCGCCGAGGAAGATGCTCGCCACCGCGATGACGACGATGTAGAGGGCCGAGTATGGCGAGTGGAGGTCGCCGGTCGTCCAGACGAGCCACGTGATGAGCAGCACGTCGAAGAGGAACTGCGTCGTGGCCTGCGCCTTCAAAGGGAGGGGCGTCACGCGCAGCAGGAGCGCGTAGATAAACGAGAGCGCGAGGACGGCCACCATGACCAGCAGCGCCCGGCTGAACGAACTCGTCCCACTTCCGCTCTGCCAGAGTCCGCGCGACCACAGCGCGCTCACGCCGAGCAGTGCGCCCGTCACCAGCACCCGTCCGGCGATGAGCCACCACATCGCGCGGGCGTGAGGCTGCGCGTCCGCGTCTCTGAACGTCTGGCCCTCGCGCCTGCTCATGGGGCGCAAGCCTAACACAACTGGTGTTCGTCTTTGAGAACTTCCGCGACGGCGCGGCCCACTTCCTTTAGCGTCCTCAAGTTTTCTACGATAAACTTCGTCGGGTGGACAGACCCGTAAATCCCGAAACAAATAATCAGCGGACGATCATCACCCACGCGGTGCTCATCGGTCTCACGCCGCTCATCCCCGTGCCGGTGGTGGACGATCTGGCGAAGAGCTACTTCCAGCGGCGGATGGTGCGGAGTCTCGCCGCCTCGCATGGCCGGCGTTTGAGTGACGAGGAGGTGTCGGCGCTCGCCGTTGATCGCGGCGGCGGAGGGTGTCTCGGTTGTCTCGGCCTGCTGATCCTCTATCCGCTCAAAAAAATCTTTCGCAAAATCTTCTTCTTCCTCGAATGGAAACGCGCGGTTGATTTGACGAGCGCGTCCTACCACCACGGTTTTCTCGTGGACTACGTGCTCGGTGAGTGGGGCGCGCCGGGCGCGTTGGGGCGAAGCGCCGTCGAGGTGCGCGACGCGATTGACGCCGTGTGCCGCGAGACACCGATCAAGCCACTGGAAAGCGCCGTGCGCGCGACCTTCCGCCAGTCGAAGAACGTCCTCGTCTCCGGCGCGGGACTGCTTGAGCGCAGCCTCCGCCGGATCAGGGGAAAGGCGGACGAACAGGAGGTCGCGCGCGTCGTCGAGTCGGTCGAGGCAGAGGAAGAGCGCGAGATCGAGAGCGTGGTCAACCGTCTCCAGCGTGGCGTCGAGAGCATCCCGAAAAGTCACTTCGACAACCTGCGCGGGCAACTGGCGGCGCGGCTCAAAAAATAGGGATGAAGGATGAAGGATGAAGGATGAAGAATATGCTTCCGGCAATGAGGATACTTTTCAGAGCGACGATGCCGCTCATGCTTGCCTGTGCGCTCGCGTTGTGCGCTCTCCCCTCCGCTAACGCTCAATCAGGCGAGCGCGCTGACGAGTTGAAGACAAAGATCGAAGAGGCCATTGAAGCGAGCGGGGCGGAGACGGTCGGCGTGGCGTTCTACGACTTAGAGACAAAGCGCGAACTCTTCGTCAACCCGGACGCGAGCTTTCACGCCGCGAGCACGATGAAGGTTCCGGTGATGATGGAAATCTTCCGGCAGGCGCGCGAAAGAAAGCTGTCGCTCGACGAACAGATCGCCGTCCATAACGAGTTCAAGAGCATCGCCGACGGCAGCAGTTTTTCCGTCTCGCCCGAAGACGATTCCGAACAGACGCTTTATAAAAAAGTCGGGCGGACGGAGAGCGTGCGCGAACTCATCAACCTGATGATTAACGTCAGCAGCAACCTCGCCACCAACATCCTGATCGCGCGCGTGACGCCGGAGCGCGTGATGGACTTGATGAGAAAGACGGGCGCGAGGAACATCAAGGTGCTGCGCGGCGTCGAGGACGGCAATGCCTACGAGCGCGGCCTGAACAACACCACGACGGCGCGCGACCTGATGATACTGTTGCGTCGCATCGCCGAGGGGCGCGCCGTCTCGCGTGCGGCGTCGCGCGAGATGGTGGAGATTATGACGGGGCAGAAGTTCAACGAGGGCATCCCGGCGGGTCTGCCCGCGGCGGCCTGTGTCGCGCATAAGACCGGCTCGATCACGAGGATCAACCACGACGCCGGCATCGTCTACACGCCCGGCCCCGCCCGCCGCAAACCTTACGTGCTCGTCGTCCTCACGCGAGGGCTGGCCGAAGAGAAGCGCGCGCACAGGTTGATCGCCGACATCTCGCGGATTGTCTATGAAGGTTTGGAGTGATCCGCCGTCGCGCCGTCGTCCGTATCGCGCGCCTGAATGCGTTGAAACTCCGCGACGACGAAGCGAATCATGCGATAGGTGACGTGGCGCGGGAGCGATTCGCGCAGGGGCTTCAAACGTTCGGTGCCGATTTCCTCGACGGCGATTTCGATGAGGGCGCGGTCTTCGTCCGAGACGTGCGGCGTGAGGTCAAAGGGACGGCCCGCGAGGATGCAATCGGCGAGATGTTTTTCCACGGTCATCTCGGTCAGGCCGCGCGCCGCGCAAATCTCCTCGATGGTGTGGCCCTGTTCGTAGAGCGCGTAGGTCTCATCAACCGTGCTCGTCCGCGGCGCGTTGGATTGGGCGCGCACGAATGATGCGGGCGATGCCGTCCGGGCCGAAGTGGCGCGCGCGTTGAAGGGCGTGGTCGCTTGCGGCGCGGGGAGCCGGAGTTCGACGCCCACGCGCTCGCGCATCACTTCGCTGCCGAGCGGCGTGAGCGCGACGGTCGGATAAGCGCCGCCCATGACGTTGAGACAGCCGGCGGCGACGAGTGCGTCCACGTAGAGCGAGATTTCATCCTGCGTCATGTCGGACAGGAGGCCGTAGGTCGAAAGGCGGTCAAGTCCCGCCTGCGCGATCTTCGCCGAACGCGAGCCGCGCAGGGTCGCCGCGAGCAGCCCCTTGCCGAAGCGTCCCTCCATGCGCGCGGCGCACGCGAGAATCTTCCGCACGCGCAGGGCTTCGTCCTCATCGAGCGCACGCGGCTCGCTGACCGCGACCGAACCGACCACGACTTCGCCCAAGTCCGTCTCGTCCAGCGGCGAAGCTTCAGCCGCCTCACGTTTGCGCCGCCGCCGCGACTGGCCTTCAAGCTCTTCATCGAGGTCGAGCGCGACCGGGACATGTTTCATCAAGAAACGGTCCAGCTCGCTTTGCTTGTCGAGCGGTACGGAAGAACGCGTGGGGTCGGCCTCAGTGCGTCCGGACACGACGCGCTCGCGCCGCTCTTGCAGCAGACAGTTGCCGCACGTGCCGCAGCGCGCGGGGTGCGCGCGGTCGCCGAAGTAGTCGAGGATGAAGGCGCGGAAGCAGTCTTCCGTGTAGCAGAAAGAGATTACCTCGCGCAGTTTTCGCTGTTCGAGCGCGGCGCGGCGCGCGAGGTCTTCGGGGCGGATGCGAAGACGATTGACGGGCTGCTCGTCGAGCATGACGAGTCCGCGTGTGCGCCGCGCCGGTTGATAATCAACGACGCCCGCCTCGACGAGTGACGCGAGCGTGCGCCGCACGGATTGAAGTTCCATCCCGAGCGACTCGGCGAGGTCGTTCAAGTCAAGCTCGGTCTCGTTGCGCTGATTGACCTCGTAGCCGCCGAGCAGCGCGAACAGCACCTGTTTCATCTGCGCGCCGCGCCGCGCCGCGACCGTCTCGCGCGCGACTTGCGGCGCCATTTTCAAACGCACACCCGCGCGGTTCTCGCCCGCCGCGCCGCGTTCGATGTGGCCCGCCTTCTCCAAAGTGATGAGCGCCGACTGGACGGCCATCTCGTTCCGCACCGAAGCGCGGGCCGCGACCTCGTGCGTCGAAAGCTCGATGCGCTTGAGGCCGGTCGAGACGAGCGCCTCGTAAACTTTGGCGATCAGTTCGGGCGGCGGGTACGAGCCTTCGATGAAATAGTCCTGCGTCCGTTTGTCGGCGTAGTTGAAGAGCAGGACGCATGAAGAGTGTTGCCCGTCGCGCCCCGCGCGCCCGATCTCCTGATAGTAGGCTTCGATGGAGCCGGGCATCTGGTAGTGCGCGACGAAGCGGATGTCGGGTTTGTCAATGCCCATGCCGAAGGCGTTGGTGGCGACGATCATCTGCGTGCGGCTCGACATGAAGTCGTCCTGCGCCCGTGCACGCTCCTCGTCGGCCATCCCGGCGTGGTAGGCGACGGCGTTCAGTTTCGCCTCGCGCATACGCTGCGCGACCTGCTCGACGGCCTTGCGCGTCGAGGCATAGATGATGCCGGAGCCGCCCGCGTACTGCTCCGCGAGATTGCGGACGTGCGCGATCTTCTCGCGATCCTTCTGCGTGTGGACGACGTAGAGCGAGAGGTTCGGGCGGTCGAAGCCGGAAATAAACGCGCGCGGGTCGCGCAGGGCCAACTGCTCGATGATGTCCGAGCGGACGTAAGGCGTCGCGGTCGCGGTGAGCGCGAGCGTCTGCGGGTGGCCGATGCGTTCGAGAAAGGTCTTGAGGCGCAGGTAGTCGGGGCGAAAATCGTGGCCCCAGCTTGAGATGCAGTGCGCCTCGTCCACGGCCAGCAGGGAGATTTCGGCGCGCTGCAAAGTCTCGACGAAATGGTTACTGCGGAAGCGTTCGGGCGCGACGTAGACGAGCTTGTAACGCCCCTGCCGCAAGCCCGCGACGCGCGCCTTCTGCTCCTCGAAGTCAATCGAGCTGTTGATGAAAGTGGCGGGCAGGTCGCGCGCTTGCAGTGCGTCCACCTGATCCTTCATCAGCGCGATGAGCGGCGAGACGACGACCGTCACGCCCGCGCGCATGAGCGCGGGGAGTTGGTAGCAGAGCGACTTGCCGCCGCCGGTCGGCATCACGACGACCGTGTCGTGCCCGGCGAGCACCGCCTCGATCACTTCGCGCTGGCCCTCTCGAAAATCTTCAAAGCCGAAGAACTTTCGGAGCGCC
>JBGTBQ010000181.1:0-57409 GCA_041749275.1 Pyrinomonadaceae bacterium
ACGGGGATTTTACTCGAAGCCACGACCGTGACCTTGAGCTGCGGAAAAACACGCTTGAGTGCGAGCGCGGATAGATAGCCCGCCGTGCCTCCGCCGATCACTCCTACGCTTTGCAGTTCGGTGATTCGCTTGCCGCGGGAGAAGCCGGGAGGAGCAAGCAGTTCGCGCATCCGATCTGGTTGATAGTCTTCGAGGTCTGGCATGACATCCTCCAGGCAAGGGCCTGTGCAAAGCAATGGCCCTGATAAGGTTTCTATTGGTTGTTCCGTCGGAATGAGCTACGGCGTTGAAATGCAGGACGCAGCGATTATCCCACGGCTTCGGCGCAAGTATCAAATTCGTCAACGTGCTCGACGCCAACAGCGCAGACGGCAGTTTACGAATGCCGCCGACGGCGTGCGTTTGTTAGAGAGCATCGGGATGCTCCCGGCTCGACAGGAGCGTGTTCAGGCATTCGGCAACGGCCTGACAATGCGGTTTGGTCATCATGGTCAAATGGTCGCCGGGAACGGTCTCCACGCGGACACCGTTCTGCCCGTAGTCCTTCCACCCCCACGTCTCATCGTTTCTCATGGACTCGGGGATCCCGTCCACGAAGTCTGCCAGCGGCTCCACCGCCCGCAGCAGGACAAGGTCAACAGGCGGGTAGGGTGACTTCGGACGATAGCGCATTTGAGCTTGTGTCTTGTAAACGCCTACGAGGCCGCGGACTTCACTGCGATCCGCGTCCGCGGAAATGATCTGCGCGTCAATCAAAGCTTGCGCGAACGTATTGAGTTGCTCGGCCCAGTCCCGGCCTTCCAACGATTCGAGACTGAGCGCCACGGTCTTGCCGTATAGGTGCCGCATCATATTCGCAACGGCGACGAGCCACTGCGTGTCGTTTCTGACGGCCAGCGCGGACGTATCACGTTCCGCGGGCGCCGCGGTATCCAGTATCGCCAAGAGGGCGACTTCGCGGCCCTGCTTCTTCAACTGGTGAGTCATCTCTAACGCCACCCAACTGCCGAACGAATGACCTCCTAGGAAGTAAGGTCCCTCTTTCTGCAACTCCAACAAGGCGGCGACGTTCGCGGCGGCCAGTTCCTCGACACTGTCGAGCGGACTGGTTCGGCCATCGAGTCCCGCCGACTGAAAGCCATAGACGGGCCGGTCATATTTCCTCAATGCCTGCGCCATGTCGCGCAAGTAGACCACGCTGCCGCCTGTCCCCGGAACACAGAAGAAGGGTCGCCGGGAGCCATCGGGCTGGATCGGCACCAGCGGAGACCACGCGACCGGCGCGGCATCGTTCCGATCCAGCGCGGCGGCGAGCGCGCGGATCGTCGGCTCTTTGAGCAGCAGGTTGATAGACGCTCTCTTTCCCAGCGCGTCTTTAATCATTGACATCAAGCGGATGCCGGTCAGCGAATCACCACCCAGCTCGAAGAAGTCGTCGTCAATACTGATGGACGCAAAGCCGAACAGCTCCTTCCACAGGTCAACCAGCAAGCGCTCGGTCGCGCTGCCGGGAACCACAATGCGACCGGCCTCTCTGGGCCGCGCAGGTGAAGTCTTGACGCCCGTCTCGCTCGCCGTCCCCCAACCCTGCCGTCGAACCCACTGATTGTACCGGGAGCTTAAATCGCCGGTGGCGATCACAAGCTGACCGGGCGGGGTTCGCGAGAGGACTCTGCGAAGCGCCTCGCTGCTTTCGGACGGCGACATGGATAACTCCGTCGCGGAGGTCTTATCGAATGCCCAGGTGTCCCAGTTCGTAGAGACCCACGGGGTTCCGCCGCTTCTGTTTCGCACCGCGGCAAACGCGTCCATAAAACGATTGGCCGCGCTGTATGCCGTAAAGCCCAGCCCGCCCAACACGGCGGCGTTTGAAGAAATCAACAGGCAGAAGTCGAGCGGCACATCTCGAACGACACGTTCCAGCACACGCACGCCCTCGACCTTGGGCCGGAACTGGGCCTGCGTAACCGCCTCGGTGAGGTCTTCGAGGGGGCAGGTAAATGACGGATCATCCAGCGCGCCCGCCGCGTGTATCACGCCGTGCAGGACTCCGAATCGTTGTTGAATCTCAGCCAACGCAGTACGCATTTCCGATTCAAGCGAAACGTCGGCGCGCAGCGTCAGAATCTCGGCGCCGCGATTTCGTAATGCCGTTAGCCGACGCATCTTGATGCTCGTGGCATCGCTCTCGGTATGCGTTTCCAGCCACGACGGCCAGTCGGCTGCGTCGGGGAGCGGCGTCCGACCCAGCAGGCAAAGCCGGGCGCCGACCGTATCGAAAAGCAGTTCGGCGGCTTGCAGTCCCACCTTGCCAAGGCCGCCCGTGATCAGATAAACGCCTCCGTCGCGCAGCCCGCCGTCGGCGCCTTCATCAACCTTAAGCTCGATGCGTTCGAAGCGCGGCACAAAACGGAGTTGCCCGCGATAGGCGACGTGCGGTTCGACCGAGTCACCTTCGATTTCGGCGAGTAGCGTGTCGCCGGAAAACGGAGTCACATTTTCCAGTGTCGGCTTCGCCACGTCGATAGTCCTGATTGTCAGGTGCGGGTGCTCCTGCGGAACAACCAGACACGGCCCCAGCAACGTCGCCGTGTCGGGACAGTGTTCGCCCTGACCGAAAACATCGTGCAGCCGATTGGAGACGACGGCGATAGTAATCGGGTTTTCGAGCGACCGTTTGACCAGAGCCTGCGCCATGCAAACAAGACTTTCGTACCCGCGTCGCCGCGTCTGCCGCGCATCGCCAGTGTCATGGTCGGGCCGCAGATTCCAAAGGTGCACGATCTTCTTGAAGCCGCCCGGCGCCGCTTCGGCGAACAGTCGCTCATAATCGGCGACGACATCCGACCGCAATAAGAACTGGCGGTCGTCGAAACGAGCGAACTCCGAACCCTCTTCGACGCAAACCGCGCTCTGACCTTCGCTCTCCAGTCGTTCGACTAAGCTGAGACCCAGTTTGCACCCGTTCGTAAAGATCAACCAAGCCCCGCTTGAACGGTCGAGCCTTCCGTTTGGAATCCGACGAGGTGGCAGGGAAGGACTCCACGTCGGCAAATTGAACCATTGATCCAATGGAAGCTTTTTCGCAGTTCCGGTCACACTCACGGGAGGATTTTTCAGCGGGTCTATCCAGTGCCTTTGGCGCTCGAATGGGTAGAGCGGCATCGCGATACGCTGTCGCTGCCGGTCGCCGAAATAGCCGCTCCAGTCAACGTCGGCACCCGCGCACCAGAGTTGACCGAGAGCGTCGGCGAGTTGGGCCACCTCGCCGTGGAGGGCGCCGTTCACCTCTCCGTCCGGATCGCGTGGGCCGGAAATGGAACTCACTACGACGCGTGACTTGTCGGCCAGCGGCTGCCGCCTCGTGAGCTTCGAAAGCGTATCTCCCGGCCCGACCTCAAGGAACAGTCGCTGTGAATCGGAGAGCAGATGACAAATGCCGTCGGCGAAGTGAACCGTTTGCCGCAAGTGCTTCACCCAGTAGTCAGGGTCTGTAACGTCTTCGGCACTGGCCCAGGCGCCGGTCACGTTCGAAATAAACGGAATCAACGGCCAGCCGAACTCAACCTGGCGCAACAACTCGGAGAATGGCGCCGCCACGCGTTCCATCATCTCCGAATGAAACGCGTGCGAAGTCTTAAGCGTGCGGCAGGCGATGCCGTCTTCACCGAGTTGCGCTGCAAATTCGTTGATGCCTGCCGCCGGCCCGGCAACCACGAATGAATTCGGCGCGTTGCTCGCGGCGATGGACAAGCCCGGCGGCAAGCGGTCTTCGAGTTGCGACTGCGTGGAGGCGACCGCCAGCATGGCGCCCTTCGGCTGTTGCCAGATCAGCCTTCCCCGCGCCGCAACCAGCTTCAGCGCAGTAGTCAGATCGAAGACGTTTGCCAGACAGGCGGCGACGTATTCGCCGATGCTGTGTCCAATCATCGCGCCGGGCCGGATTCCCCACGACATCCACAACTGTGCGAGCGCGTATTCGGTCGCGAACAGTGCCGGTTGCGTCAGCCACGTCTCGTTCAGGAGGAGTGCTGCCGACTCGTAGTCGGTTTCGGCGGGGTAGAGGGCTTCGCGCAAGTCGCTACCCAAATCAATCTTGAGCAAGTCGGCGCAGCGGTCGAGCGCCGCGCGATACACTGGCTCGTCGCGGTACAGTTCCCTCCCCATCCCCGCGTACTGTTCACCTTGTCCGGGAAACATGAAAACAATCTCGGACGCGACCGACGGAGTTATTCCCAGGTGGAGGCGTTGCGGATCAACAAGTGCGGCGGCGGCATCGGCGGAGTCGCGGCAAAGAAATGCCGCTCGATGCGGGAGTTGTGCGCGGCCTGTCGCCTGCGTGTAGGCGGCGTCGGCGAGCGAGATATCCGGAGTGGCGCGGAAGAACCCCGTGAGGTTTGCACGCATCTGCTCAAGGGCCTCTTCCGTGCGGGCGGAAAAGACGATCACTTGGGAGTCGTGCGAAGCCGGGGGCGGTTCTTCCGGAGGCGCCTCTTCAACAATCAAATGTGCGTTGGTGCCGCCAAGCCCGAAAGAGCTAACCCCCGCGCGGCGCGGGCGCCCGGTAGACGCCCATGCGCGCAGCCGGTCGTTCACAAAGAACGGGGTGGTTTGAAAATCGATCTGCGGGTTGGGAGTGTCGAAGTGGATGCTGGGCGGAATCTCTTGGTGGCGCAGGGCCAGAATAGTCTTGATGAGACCGGCAATACCCGCGGCGGTGTCGAGATGTCCGATGTTGGACTTCACTGAACCGAGCGCGCAGTGTGGCCCGCCGTTTCGTCTCCCGCCGAAGGCGCGAGTCAAGGCGGTCACCTCAGCCGGGTCGCCCATCGGCGTGCCGGTTCCGTGTGCCTCCACGTAGGTGATACTCGCGGGGTTGATGCCCGCGCGCGCCAGCGCCTCGACAATCACCTGTGATTGACCATCAACCCCGGGCGCGGTGAAGCCGACCTTCACCGCGCCGTCGTTGTTGATCGCCGAGCCTTTGATGACGGCATAGACGGTATCGCCGTCGGCACGAGCCTGTTCGAGCCGCTTCAGGAGCACGACGCCCACGCCGCTGCCCCACGTCGTGCCGTTCGCGCGCGCATCGAATGCGCGGCAGTGCCCATCGGGCGAAACGATCATGCCTTCGGAATAGAGGTATCCCGATTTTTGAGGAATCTTGATCGCCACGCCGCCCGCCATTGCCATGTCCGATTCACCGGCCAGCAGACTTTGGCAGGCCAAGTGTACCGCCACCAGCGAAGAAGAGCAGGCGGTCTGGACGTTGACACTTGGGCCTCGCAGGTTAAGCAGGTACGAGGCTCGCGTCGCCAGATAATCACGGTCGTTGCCGAGCAGCACCTGATAGATGGAATGGGGACTCTGCGCGTACAGATGGGGCAGTAGGTTGAAAATCAAGTAGCGGGCGTGGCTGCACGCCGCGAAGACGCCGACCGCCTGTTCCCCGACGCCCGCGCCATACCCCGCATGCTCCAACACGTGCCAAGCGCTTTCCAGAAAAATCCGATGCTGGGGGTCCATGACCTCCGCTTCGGCAGGAGCGATGCCGAAAAAACCGGCGTCGAAGTGCGTCACGTCAGAGAGGATTCCGTTGGCAGGAACGTAATTAGGGTCGGCGACCAATTCAGGCTCGACACCCGCGGCGATCAACTCCTCGGTAGTGAGAAAACTGATCGAGTCGCGTCCCTCACGTAGGTTTCGCCAGAAGGCTCCGAGGTCGTCGGCATCGGGGAATCGGCCAACGACTCCGATAATCGCGATGTCTCTTGGCTGATCGGACGTTGCCGTTCGCCGACGACTCGGCGTGGCCGCAACCATCTCCCCGGGCGCAATCCTCGCGGCCAGCGTTCGCACCGTCGGGTATTGAAACAACTCGACCAAAGATAAGTTCGGCGCGACGGCGGAGCGGAGCCGCGCCTGCACGCGGGTCATCAACAAAGAGTGACCACCGAGGTCAAAAAAGTTGTCGTCAACGCCAACCCGGTCAATGTCCAGAGCTAGCTTCCAGACCGTGGCTATTTCCTTCTCGGTCTTAGTGCGCGGCGGCTGGTAGGCCGCGCGCAGATCGGGCCGGCTGCGATCCGGGGCGGGCAACGCTTTGCGATCCACTTTGCCGTTCGGCGTCCGCGGCAACGAATCGAGAAATACGACGGACGTGGGAATCATGAACTCGGGCAGCCTGACCTTGAGAAAGGCGCGCAGTTCTTCCGTCGCGGGCGGCGACTTAGTCGTAAGCACGACGTAGGCTACCAACTGCTTTTCACCAAGCCCGTTCTCCCGCGCCGCGACGACGGCCTGACCGACCGCGTCGTGTCGCAACAAGGCCGATTCAATTTCGCCCAGCTCGATGCGAAAGCCGCGGACTTTGACCTGATTGTCCAGACGGCCCATGAATTCGATATCGCCGTTCGGAAGCCTCCTGACCAAATCGCCGGTTCGATACAGCCTTGCGCCGGGCTGTTCCGCGAACGGGTCGGGGCAGTAGCGTTCGGCGGTCAGGCCCGGCAGATTCAAGTAGCCGCGCGCCAACCCTTCGCCGCCGATGTAAAGCTCGCCGGGAATCCCGACCGGCTGCGGCGAAAAATGTGAATCGAGCACGTAGAGTTGAGTGTTGTCGATGGGCCTGCCGATGGGATCGAGACCTTCTCGCGCTAGCTCATCCGGGCCGGGTACGCGGCGGGCCGCCGACCAGATAGTAGTTTCGGTCGGCCCGTATAAATTCCAGACTTCGAGGCCCAAGTCGCGGAGTCTCCATGCAAGTTCCCCGGGCAGCGCTTCCCCGCCCGAAGCGATGCGGATTGGTCGGGCCGGTCGCCAGCCAACGTCCAGCAACATGCGCCAAGTGGCGGGCGTCGCCTGCACGAAAGTTGCGCCCTCACTCTCAATCGCCTTTGCGAGCTTTTGAGGGTCCAGCGCCGTCGCCCGCTCCGCCACCATAACTTTGCCGCCGACGATCAAAGGGAGGAACAATTCGAGCGCCGCGATGTCAAACGAAATGGTCGTGACCGCCAGTAGGATGTCGTGCTCGCCGAGTTCCGGCTCGCGCCGCATCGAGCAGAGAAAATTCGCGAGCGCTCGGTGCGAGACCTGAACGCCTTTCGGTCGTCCCGTCGAGCCTGACGTGTAAATGACGTAGGCCAAGTTGTCGGCAGCAGGCCCATCCGTCGGAGATTCCGCTGAGAACCGTTCAAGTTCGCTCTCGATACGATCCAAACAGACGACGTGCGCCGGGCTTGGGGGCAAATCCGCTGCCAGACTTTCTTGCGTGAGAACTATGGCGGGCCGGGCATCCTCAAGCATATCGGCGAGTCGGTTCTTGGGATACGAAGGCTCAAGCGGGACGTAGGCGCCCCCGGCTTTCATAACCCCCAACAGACCGATCATCAGGTCGAGCGACCGATGGACGAACACCGCAACGAGCGATTCGTGCGTGACGCCTAATTCGCGCAAATATCCTGCCAACCGGTTCGCGCGACCGAGCAGGTCGGCGTAGCTCAGACTGTGGCCACCGGCCTTAACTGCCATTCGGTCAGGCGTGCGTTTCGCCTGCTCGTCGAATAGTTCGAGCAGGGTACGTCCGGGCGGCAAGGTCTGTCGTGTGTCGTTCCATTGATGGATGACTTGCTCTCGCTCGGCTGCACCCATCATTCGCAGTTGAGAGACCCGTGCGTCCGGCCTTGAGGTCAAATCGCGCAATAGAACAACATAATGTGCCGCGAATCGCCCGACGGTCTCTGCGTCGAAGAGGTCGGAGTTGTAGCACAGCACCGCCGACAGTCCGCGACGCGATTGTTCGACCGAGAGGCCCAGATCGAATTTAGAGGAGACGGCCTCCTGCTGGATCGGCAGCAACGCCAGCTCGTCCATCCGGACTTCACCCGCCGCGTCGTCCTGCATGTCAAATGACACTTGAAACAGCGGCGAGTGGCTGAGGTTTCGCGCGGGGTTGAGCGCTTCCACCACCTGCTCGAACGGCACGTCCTGACGTTCGTAAGACTTCAGGCACATCTCGCGCACGCGTGCTGCCAATGCGCGCACCGTCGGGTCTCCGGAAAGATCGATTCGCAACGCAAGTGTGTTGACGAACAGTCCGACCAGCGCTTCAGTCTCCGGGCGCCCACGGTTGGCGACCGCCGTCCCCACGACGACCTCGTCCTGCCCGCTGTACCGCGCAAGGACGAGCGAGAATGCCGTCAGCAACGCCATGAACCGGGTGATGTCCGAAGCATGGCAGAATTGCTGGAGCCGCCGGGTCAGCTCTGCTTCGATGGCAAACGAGTGACTGTGCCCGCGATATGTTTGGACTGCCGGACGAGGCCGGTCGAGCGGAAGGCTTATGAAATCCGGCGCGCCGCGAAGCTCTGTGCGCCAAGCGTCGAGGTGTCTCTCTAGCACTTCAGCTGACAGCCGTCGCCGCTGCCAGTTGGCATAGTCGGTGTATTGAATCGGCAGTTCGACAAGCGACGGTTCCCTGCCCGCGCAAAACGCTTCGTACAATTCCGCAAGTTCGCGTGTGAAGATGCCGAGCGACCAACCGTCCGAAACGATGTGATGCATCGTGACAAACAACAGGTGACTCGTTTCGCCGACGCGGTGCAAAGTGGCCCTGATGAGCACGTCGGTTTGCAGGTTGAAGCAGCGTTCGGCCTCCTCCAGCATCAACCGCCGTTCAAGCGTCCCCAAATCGGATTCGCGGGCATCGGATGTCGAATCGAAGTAGGCAAACGGACATTCCGCACGCTCACGAATGATAACCGCCGGTTCGCCGTCACCCTCCGCGAAGTTGCTTCGCAGCACGCTGTGCCGGCGCACGATCTCGTTCAGTGCGCGCCGGAGGGCTTCCCCGTTCAGAGGGCCTTCCAGCCGCGCCGCCAGCGGCATGTTGTATGCCGGCGAGCGGCCCTCCAACCGGTCTAGGAACCAAAGACGCTGTTGCGAAAACGAAAGCCGGAGAGATTCACCGGGCGACACGAGGGTGATGGGGTCTTCATCCGCCGACCCCACCGCCCTTTCACCGGCGCGACGTAGGTACTCAAGAATATGTGCCTTTCGCTCCTTAAGCTCGACCGTCAATTCGGGCGTTAAAGTGCCTTTCGGCGCGCGGCACCGCAACTGTTCACCGTCGGCCCAGAGCATGACGCCCAAGCCGCGCAAATCCGACATGAGATTTTCGAGCGATCTCACAGAATGACTTCCTCGGCGTCCGTCTCCGTTGCGGAAGCCGTATAGACTCCCTGACTCGCGGCCCAAATGTTGTTGTCAATAAACTCCGCAATTCGACGAATCGTCGGCTGGCGGAATAACAGAGGGATGGGCACGGCCACTTTCAGCGCAGCACGGATGCGGCCAATGACCTTGGCCGCTAGGAGCGAATGGCCGCCCAGATCGAAGAAACTGTCTTCGATGCCGACGGACTCAAGTTGAAATACGTCGGCCCAAATCGCGGCCAGTCTTTCTTCCGTAGCCGTGCGGGGAGCAACGTGCGTCTCCCGTTTCGACTGGCCCGGAGCAGGCAGCGCGGCGCGATTCACCTTTCCGTTGGGCGTGAGAGGAAACTCGGACAGGAAGACGAAATGCGCCGGGACCATGTACCGCGGCAGAGACTTACCGAGCGACTCGCGCAACGCTTCGAGATCAATGTCCGCGCCGCTGACCGTAACGAGGTAAGCAATCAAATCAGTCTCACCGTGACTGCCCTGACGCGCAACGACGACGGACTGCTCGACCTCGGGATAGTCATTGAGCGCGGCTTCGATTTCGCCCAGCTCGATGCGAAAACCGCGGACTTTCACCTGCGAGTCAAGCCGCCCCAGAAAAACGAGACTGCCGTCGGCGCGGTAACACACGAGATCGCCCGTCCGATAGAGCCGCGAGCCGGGCGTGGCGCCGAACGGATCGGGTATGAATTTCTCGGCTGTCAGGCCGCCCCGACCCACGTAACCCAGCGCCGTGCCGTCGCCTCCGATGAGGAGTTCGCCGGCCACACCGACGGGCACGGGCCGCATCAGCCGGTCAATAACGTACATTTGCGTATTGGCGATGGGTCGTCCGATAGGTTCAGTTGCTTCCGCAGTTCCGTCCTGCGTAACCCGATGAACGGCTGACCAGATAGTCGTCTCCGTCGGCCCGTACATAT
Source organism: Pyrinomonadaceae bacterium (assembly GCA_041749275.1). Taxonomy (GTDB): domain Bacteria; phylum Acidobacteriota; class Blastocatellia; order Pyrinomonadales; family Pyrinomonadaceae; genus JBGTBQ01. Next base: position 10,142 of record JBGTBQ010000181.1, read on the forward strand.
TCCATAGCTCGACCCCGGTCGTCAGGAGTCGCGCAGCCAACTCACGGGCTAACGCTTCACCACCGCACAGCGCGCGTCTCAGCGGCGGCCCTGACCATTCGGCCTCTAACAGCAGTCGCCATGTGACCGGCGTCGCCTGCATGACGGTTACGCTCCTTCGCCGTATTTCATCGAGCAGAGCAACGCCGTCGTGCGCCGTTTCTCTATCTGCGATGACGAGTGTGGCGCCGGTTACCAACGGCAGAAACAACTCTAAGGCGGCAATGTCGAATGAGATCGTCGTCACCGCCAGTAACACGTCGCGCTCCGTCAGCCCCGGCTTCTCGCGCATCGACAGCAACAGATTCGCGAGCGCGGCTCCGGAGACTGCGACGCCTTTAGGTTTGCCCGTCGAACCGGACGTGTAGATGATGTAAGCAGGGCTTGCGGCATAAGTCGGAACGTCCGGGTTCCCGTCGGCGAAAGCAGAGAGACGTTGGCAATCGCCCTCAAGGCAGAAAATCTCGGCTGTTGATTCAGGAACTGCCCCGAGGAGACCGGGCTGCGTCAGCACCAGAGAGACCCGCGCGTCATCCAGCATGTGACTGAGCCGGTCGCCGGGAAACGCCGGGTCCATGGGAACGTAAGCCGCCCCGGTTTTGTTGACCGCCAGCAGGCCGACCAGCATCTCAAGCGACCGTTCCATAAAGATTCCAACGCGACTGCCTGACCGAACTCCCAATTCGCCGAGCTGCCGTGCCAGTTGATTGGCGCGTTGGTTCAACTCCTCGTAGGTAAGTTTCTGTTCGCCGAAAACCACCGCGACGTGCGTCGGCCTTCTTTCTACCTGCGCTTCGAATAATCCGGCGAGCGACGTGTCGCCGACCGCCGCCGGACTTCGCGTGTCGTTCCAACCGTTCAGTAACTGTCGTCGCTCCTGCTCCGGCATCATCGGCCAGTCAGCCACAGCCCGCTCCATGTCGTCGGCCAAAGATTCGAGCAAGTGCGCGAGGTGTGCGAGTATGCGGCCTATCAACTCGCGGTCGAAACGGAGACTGTCGTAGGCTATCTTCAAAGGCAGGGACGCGGCGGGCGCCGTCATCAGAGTGATCGGCAAGTTGGTCTGTTCGAACATTTCGAATTCACGAACCTTGAATGAACCGCCGACCTGCCCGAGCGACTCGTCCACGGGATAGTTCTCAAAGACCACCACGCTTTCAAACAGCGGGTCGGGCGCCGCGACCTGACTCCAAGCTTGGATCTGGACTAAAGGGGTGTGGGCAAATGTGTCTCGCGTGATCTGTTCGTTTTGCAGCCGGGTGAGAAATTCTACAATCGGCTCGGCGGCGGCGACCTTCACGCGGACTGGCAGCGTGTTAATGAACAGGCCGATCATCGAATCTACGTCGGCGATTTCGGGCGGTCGCCCGGAGACGGTGGCGCCGAACACCACGTCGCTTGAGCCTGAGTACTGACTGAGCAACACCGACCACGCGCCCTGAACCAATATGCTCAACGTCAAACGGCGCGACTTGGCCAGCCGTTGCAACGACCGTGTAGTTTCCGCGGAGAGATTGAGCGAGCAGGTCGGGAAACTGCGCGCCTGTTCGGGCGCGACCGAGACCCGCCCGACGCCAATAGGCGTCGGGCTTGTAAAGCCGACCAAGTTGTCGCGCCAGAACGAGGCGGCAGCGCCTTCATCCTGCCGGGCCAGCCATTCGATGTAGTCACGAAACGGACGCCGCTTGTCGAGCCGGAGGTGATGTCCGGCCAACAATCCTTCATAGACCTCCATGGCCTCTTTGAGCAGAATCGGCAGGCACCACCCGTCCGTGAGCAGATGATGGTGGCTCCACACGAATTGATAAAGGTCTGCGTCGAGTCTCATCAGCGCACAGCGCATCAACGGCGGTTCGTCTATCGTAAATCCGCGCAGCCGGTCTTCCTGAAGCAGAGCCGTCAGACGGCGCTCGACCTGCGACTCGGATAGTTCGCGCCAATCGAATTCCCGCCACGGCAGTTCGACCCGGTCGAGCACAAACTGCAACGGGTCGTTTCCGTCGCCTGCCAGAAAGGCCGCGCGCAACGCCGGGTGCCGGTCGAGGACTTGTTGCCAGGACTGACGAAAAGTCCGGGGTTGCAGGTCGCCCTCGATGCGGCACGACAACTGGATGAGATCGACGCCCGTGTTCTGCTCGAACAGAGAGTGGAACAGCATCCCTTGCTGCATCGGGGCCAGCGGATACGCGTCGTCCACGTTCCGCCCCCAGCGGCGGAACAGGGTCTCAAGCGACTCGTTGCCGGGTCGAGCCAGAGGAAAATCGGACGCCGTGTATCCGCCGTTCCGCGCGTCGCAGCAGTGTTCGATGAGCAGTTCAAGTTCTCGAATAAAGTCGGCAGCGACGGCCTCAATGTTTTTCCGAGCGTGCAGGTTTGTACTGAAGCTCCAACTCAATTCCAATTGCGATTCGTGCAGAATCCCATTGATCTCCAGCGTGTAGCGCCGTATGCCCGCCGAGCTTTGGGACGCACCGGCTGATTCCGTCGCCAAGCCGGTGAACACGGCGTTGCGCGATTCGCCGTCGAAACGACCAAGGTAATTGAAGCTTATCTCAGCCGCCGGCTCGCGCCTGAGCGGGTCATCTTCCCCGACCGACGGGTTCAGGTATTTGAGCAGCCCGAAGCGGATTCCGCGCTGCGGCGCCGCGCGTAATTGCTCCTTGACCCGTTTGAGCGTGTCGCCGCTTCGGTCGCCCGCCGGTCGCGACAGCACGACCGGGAAAAACGACGTGAAGACGCCCACCGTCCGCGAAAGGGCGATGTCGTCGAAAAGCTCCTCTCGGCCATGTCCTTCCAAAACAATTCGTGTGTTGTCTCCGCCTGTCCAATTCGACATGCAACGCACCAGTGCGGTCAACAGCACGTCGTTGATTTGCGTGTGATAGGCCGCCGCTACGTTGGTCAAGAGCGCCTGCGTCATCGGCTTCGACAATCGGACCACCACCTCGTCGGCGGACTCTCTTGTGTTAAGTGACAGGTCGCCATCGCGCGGCAGCGGCGTGACCGGCGCGTTCATCACCTCGCGCCAGTAGTCCGCTTCCGCGTTAACTTCTTCCGCGGCGGCATAAACTTGCAGCCGCTCGGCCCAATGTCGAAACGAGGTTGTCTTCTCCGGCAGTCTTACGCTCTGCCCGCGACTCAATTGACCGTAGACCGTCGAGAAGTTGTCGAGCAGGATGCGCCAGGAAACTCCGTCCACCACCAGATGATGAATCACCAGCAGGAAGCGGTCGGGTTCGTCATGCCCCAGGCGATAGAGCACGCAGCGGAGCAGCGGGCCTTCGGTCAAGTGCAGGCTCCGTTGTTGACGCTCGGCGTCGGCGGTCAAGGCGGCGCGCGCATCCGCCAATTCCAAATGAGAGAGGTCGCAAACGGCAAACGGGATTTCCGAGCCGCCCCCGCTGCATTCCATCCGCGGGTCGTCGCTGTGCAAATCGAAACGCGAACGCAACGCGTCGTGATGCAGCAACAGGTGATGAATTGATTCTTCGGTGAGCCGCGCATCGAGTTGCCCGGCGGCCAGCAGCAGGACGGACTGGTTGCAGTGGTGCGGGCGCGGCGGGTTGCCCTCGAAGAACCAACGCTGAATCGGGGTCAGCGGCGCGGCGCCGGTGACGATGCCTTGTTCCGCGTGGATCGTTCTTCGCTCGGGTGCCGCCTGAGCCAATTCGGCGACCGTCTGCCGCTCGAAAAGCTGCTTGACGGTCAGTCCCAATCCCGCTCGATTAACTCGGCTGATGATCTGAATGCTGAGAATCGAGTCGCCACCCAGCTCAAAGAAGTTATCGTGAACCCCCACGCGCTCGACGCCGAGAATCTCCTGCCACGTGTTAGCCAGCAGTTGCTCGGTCGGCGTCCGGGGCGCTGTGTAACCGGCGGGCGAGTCGCCAATCTCGACGGCGGGTAAGGCACGGCGATCAACTTTTCCGTGCGCGGTCAGCGGCAATTCATCCACGAATGAGTAGACCGCGGGCGCCATGTAATCGGGCAGCTTCGTTTTCAGATACGACTGCAACTCCGCGGTTGGCAATTCCCCTTGACCGGCGCGGACGCAGTAAGCGACCAGCCGTTTGCGCCCGGTGGAATCGTCCTCCCGGACGATGACCGCCGCCTCTCGAATACGTTCGTGCCGTCGCAGGGCGGATTCGATTTCGCCCAACTCGATGCGGAAGCCACGAATCTTGACCTGATTATCGGCGCGACCGAGGTATTCAAGTTCGCCGTTGCTTCTGAATCTGACCCGGTCGCCGCTCCGATACAACCGCTGGCCGGGTTCATTCGCAAACGGGTCCGGAACAAATCTCTCGGCGGTCAGGCGCGGCTGGCCGAGATACCCGCGTGCGACTTGCCGTCCGCCGATATACAGTTCGCTCGGCACGCCCAGTGGAACGGGTTGGAGGCCACGGTCGAGCACGTACAGACGACAGCCCGGAACGGCGCTGCCAATCGTCGGAGCTTCGTCGGAATCCAAAGCCACGCGGGAGACGGAACTCCACATGGTCGCTTCCGTCGGCCCGTATTCGTTATGCAGCGCCGCCTGCGGCATGACCGCCGCGTGACGCGCCGCCAGCGACCGGGCGAGCGGCTCACCACCCGACACCACTGTGCACAGGCTCGTCAGTTGATCGGCGGCTGCGAGGTCAAGCATCGAACCGTAGAGAGCGGGGCCGGTTATCAGGTGCGAACAACGACTTTCACCGAGGAGTTTGACAAGCTTCTCCGGCTGAAGGGCGACATCCTCCGGCCCGACGACCAGGCAAGCGCCCCGGCACAGCGCCCAAAATACCGCGGCGTTCCCTGCGTCGAAGGAGAAGGACAAAGTTGAGAACAGGCGCGGCATCTCCTCGTCGTAGTAATCCAGCCGCGCCGTGACAGAACGTACAAGGTTGTCTTGAGTGACCATCACGCCTTTGGGCTGGCCGCTCGAACCCGACGTGTAGATGATGTAGGCGACGTTTTCCGGCGTCGGCGCCGATGTCGGATTTGCAAAAGTCGCCGCGGTCGGCGGCAGCTCGTCCACGCAAATCACCCGCGCCGCCGATTGCGGAAGCTGTGTGCTGAGAGAGCGACTGGTCAGGATCGCTTTCATCCGCGTCTCCCGGATGATGTGGAGCAGTCGCTCGGACGGCGCCGACAAGTCTAAAGGTACGTAAGCGCCGCCGGACTTGAGAATCCCCAGCATGCTTGCGATGGCTTCAACACCGCGGCCCAAGTAGATGCCGACGGCTACTTCCGGACGGACTTCAAACGCTCGCAACTCGGCGGCCAATTGATTCGCCCGGTCATTGAGCGCCGCATAGTTGAACGACGCCTCGCCAACCTGTACGGCGGGCTTGTCGGGCGTGCGGCGCACCTGCGTTTCGAAGAGACGCGCGAGCGTCGGCTGCGCCGGTTCCGGCGGACGCGCGGCGTTGACGTTGACGAGCAGATGCCGGCGTTCTTCTTCGTCGAGGAGATTCAATTCGCGCACACGAGCTTCCGGTCGCTCGACCATGCCCCTCAGCACGTTGCGGAAATGAACGACTTGGCGGGCGATGGTTGATTCGTCAAAGAGGTCGGTATCGTACTCGATCATGCCCGCCAGACCGTCGGCGGTCTCTTCGATGGAGAGCGTGCAGTCGAATTTCGCCGCGACCGCACGGGGTTCGACCGGAATGATTTCGAGCGACGTTTTCCCAAGGTCGGGTGCGGGCGCGTTTTGCAGAACGAGCATGATCTGGAAGATCGGCGCGTGCCCGAGGTTGCGCTCGGGTCGCAACTCCTCGACCAACTGCTCGAAGGGAACGTCCTGATGGCTGTATGCCTCGACTGCCGTCCGGCGCACGCGAAGCAGCAGTTCACGAACCGTGGGGTCGCCCGAGAGATCAACCCGCAGCGGCAACGTGTTGACGAAGAAACCCACCAGCGATTCGAGTTCGGGGCGAACACGGTTGGCAATCGGCGACCCGATGACCATGTCGGTGGCCCCTGTGTAACGATGAAGCAGAATCGAATAGGCGGTCAGCAGCGTCATAAACAACGTCGCCTCCGCCCCCCGTCCGAGTGATAAGAGACGGTCGGCAAGGTCGCGTTCGAGGTGAAAAGACCTGACGCAGCCGTGATGACGCTGAATCTTTGCGCGCGGTCGGTCTGTGGGCAGTTCGAGTCGCGCAGGCGCCCCGGCCAGCCGGTCAATCCAGAATTCAAGCTGCGCCTTGATTACAGAATCAGCCAGCCACGAGCGCTGCCAGACGGCGTAGTCGGTATACTGAATCGGAAGCTCGGGCAAAGGCGACGGGTGATTCTGTTCAAACGCGGCATATAAAGTAGACAGTTCATTGATTAACACGCCCAACGACCATTCGTCGGAAACGATGTGATGCATCGACATCAGCAGCATGTGCGTGTGCGTGTTCCGGCGGAGCAGCACCGCGCGGAACAAATGGTCGCGTGCTAGATCGAACGACCGCCGGACTTCGGTCTCGATCCATTTATCAACTTCCAAAGCCTGTCTGTCGGCGGCGAGGTTTTCGAGATGGATGATGTCGAGGGCGAACTCGCCCGGCGGCGACACGACGACAGCCGGCTCGCCATCTCGTTCGACAAAGTTCGTGCGCAGTACCTCATGCCGCCGGACAACTTCCCCGAAAGCGCCTTCCAAAGCGGCCAAGTTCAGCTCGCCCTTAAGCTCGACCGCGCCGAAGAGGTTGTAGGTCGTGTCGGCGCCCTGAAGTTGATCCAGAAACCACAATCGTCTCTGGGCGAAAGAAATAGGCAACGCCGTCGGCGTCCGTCTATCAACGGGACGAATCGGCGGCAGCACGGGCCGGTGGCCCGCTTCGCTTGCAACGAGCCGGGCCGCCAATTCGCCGAGCTGAGGTGTCTCAAACAAGCATTGGATCGGCAGTTCGACGGAAAACTTCTCACGAATCCGGGAGCTTAACTGCGTAGCCAATAAGGAATGTCCGCCCAGCTCGAAAAAGTTGTCCCCGACGCCAACGCGCGGCACATCCAGAATCTCCATCCAAATCTCGGCCAGTTGCTGCTCGACCTCCGTCCGCGGCGCAACGTACCGGTCGTCGGCTGCGACGACATCGAGCGCAGGCAGCGCGGCGCGATTGACCTTCCCGTTCGGCGTCAGCGGAAATCGTTCAAGGCAAACGATGCGCGCCGGAATCATGTAAGCGGGCAAACGCGCGGCGAGCATCTGTCTGACTTCGGACAGCACGATTTTCTGACCCGTGCCGCGCGCCGGGTCGTTGGCATACTGAGTCAAGGGACGAGTGACCGCGTCCTCGCCGGTCAACGCATCGTGGACGCTTGACGCGAGATCGCCGTTACCGGCCCGGTGGAAGAGAACGTCGAAGCGACGGTCTGGCTCGACCGCGGACCAGCGTACAGAGACGGAGTATCCCAGCGATTCCCCGAGTTGCCAGGCTTCGTTCGGTTCGATGCCGCGCGGCGGCGCTGAAGCGATCCGTGACCTCATTTCGCCGACCGACCCGTTCGCTGATGGATCGCCCAACCATTGCAACATGGCGATGTCGGCTGCCAGCCGCCGGTTGAGCACGTTCTGTACGAGAATCGTGTCCGCCTCTTTTCGGTCAAGAAGGAGGCGCAGTTCGTGACCGTCCAGTTCCGTTTTCGCCGCGTCCTTGAGAATCATGGCCGGAGGCCGCACCTGCGCGCGTGGGCCACTCCGCAAGACAACGTCGTAGCGAAACTTACTCATCTCGTTGGCGGCGCTGTGGCGTTTCAGTTGAATGTCCACCTGCCCGAGCCGTGGCAACCGTGAACGCAAGGCGCTGAAGAATGCGGGGTCAATCAGTAACTCCTCTTCTCGCTCCAGGGCGACGGCGACACGCCGGACGAGTTCTGTGCGCGGACATTCATCGCCAGCCCGGTGACATTCGACCGATGCGCGGAAAAGCTCAGTCAACGGGAGCGAACGCACGTCGCCCAGAAAGATCGCGCCGCCGTCGGCAATCGCTTCGAGTCCGGCATCCAGAATCTCGATGAGATATTCGACGCCGGGGAAGTACTGAATCACGGAGTTGAGGATGACCGCATCGAAGGCCCGCTCGTGGCCGGCCACACAGGAAGCCGCGTCGCCGCGGCGGAGCGTGACGTTTTCTAATCCCGCGCGCTCGACGCTCGCTTGCAGCCTTGTCAGTACCGAACTCGAAATGTCGCACCCGGTGAAGGACTCGACGTGCGGCGCGATGCGATGCAAAAGCATCCCTGTGCCGCAACCGATTTCAAGCACGCGGCGAGGCCCGAGTGCCAGAATCCGCGTCACGGTCTCTTCCAGCCACGCGCGCATCTCATCCCGCGGCACGGGTTGGCTGGTATAACTGCTGATCCAGCCCGAGGTGTCGAACAGCTCGTCTTGTTCCTCGACCCTCCTTTCGTAAATCTGATCCCAGACGGTTCGCCATTTGGCGACCTGTCCTTCGGACGGCACGTCCGGATTGCCTGTGGGGTGGCCGATGGCCGGGTCGTATTCGAGATAAGCGACCAGTTGTTGTCTGCCCGGTTGATCTTCACGACACACGACGACGGAATTCCGCACGGCGGGATGCTCGTCAATCACCGCCTCGATCTCGCCCAACTCGATGCGGAAGCCACGGAGCTTGATCTGATGATCGACGCGCCCGACGAACTCGATCTTTCCGTCGGGCCGGTATCGGCAAAGGTCGCCGGTCTTGTACATCCGCGTTCCGGGCTTGCCGAACGGGTTGGGCAGGAATGCCGCAGCCGTCAGCCCCGGACGCCGGTTGTATCCGCGCGCGACGCCCTCCCCGGCGATGAAGAGTTCGCCGGGCACGCCGACGGGGACTGGTTGCAGCTTGTGGTCGAGAATGTAAATTTGCGTATTGGCAATCGGGTGTCCGATTGACTCTTTAGCGTCCCGAGCGGTGTTCGCGGAATCGTGTGCTTCGACTCTTGAAGCGGAAGACCAGATAGTCGTCTCGGTGGGGCCGTACAGGTTCCAAAGTTCCAGCCGCCCGGCTCTCAACTGCGAAGCCAACTCGTGCGAAAGGGCCTCGCCGCCGCAGAAGACCCTTTCTAACGGCGGGCCGTTCCAGCCGGTGGCTAGCAACATCTGCCATGTGGCGGGGGTGGCCTGCATCACGTTGGCGCCCGAGCGGCGGAGCGCTTCGCCTAGCCTGAAGCCGTCCGCAGCCGTTTCCTGAGAGACGATTTCCACGCGGGCGCCGACGATTAACGGCAGGAATAACTCAAGGGCCGCAATGTCGAATGAAATCGTGGTGACGGCGAGCAGGACATCGTCTGCGGTCAACCCCGGACGGTCGCGCATCGAGCACAGGAAATTGACGAGCGCCCGGTGTGATATCTGAACACCCTTCGGCGTGCCGGTCGAACCCGACGTGTAGATGATGTAAGCCAGATTCTCGGGCCGCGCGGTTGCGCGGCGCACCTCGAGCGGTGTGGCGGCGATTCGTTCCCAGTCCTCATCAAGGAACACACGGACGGACGGGCCGTCCGGCAACACGACCGACGCCTCTTTCGTCGTAACGATGACCGACAGCTCGGCGTTTTCAATCATCAACGCCAGTCGTTCACCGGGGAAGGCGGGGTCCAACGGCACAAAGGCCCCGCCCGCTTTCAGAATTCCCAATAGCCCGACAAGCATCTCGCCGGATCGCGGGACGCAGAGTCCGACCGGCGACTCCGGCGCGACGCCCAGCGATTCCAAGTAGGCCGCCAGTCGGCCCGCGCGCTCGTCTAGAGTCGCGTAACTGAGTTGAGTGCCCCCGCACACCACGGCCACGCGCTGCGGGTCCAGACCGGCCTGTTCCTCAAACAACTGCACCACGGTTCTCGACTTCGGCACGCTTCGTTCGGTGTCGTTCCAGCGCACCAGCAGCGTCTCCCGCTCCGCCTCAGTCAAGACGGGCAGACGCGAGACCGCGCAGTCCGGGTCGTTATGCATCCCGTCAAGGATTAACTGGTAGTGGCCGATGAGCCGAGCGATAGTGGCGTGGTCGAACAGGTCTGTGTTGAACTCCAGTTCGCCTTCGAGCAGCCCGCCGCGCTCGCGCAGCTTGAGCGTCATGTCGAACATGGACGTACCGGCTTCGACTTCAATCTCCTTGAGCCTTACGCCGGGCAGCCGCAAGTCGTCCAACGGCGCATTCTGGAGGATGAACATGACCTGAAAGATCGGTGAGAATCCAAGGTTCCTCGCCGGCTGAAGCTCCTCTACCAGACGCTCGAAGGGCACGTCTTGATTGCGAAACGCGCCGAGCGCGGTCTCCTTCACGCGCGCAATCAACTCTCGGACAGTGGGGTCGCCGGAGAAGTCCGCGCGCAGCGCCAACGTGTTGACGAAGAAGCCGATCAGCGGTTCCAGTTCCTTACGGCCCCGGTTGGCGACGGGTGTGCCGATCACGAGCGAGTCTTGGCGGCTGTACCGCCACAGGAGGGCTGCGAAACCGGCAAACAAAACCATGAACAGCGAAGCCTCGCAGGAGCGGCTGAACGCCTTCACAGCGCTTAATCGCTCGCCGTCGATCTTGAAGTACTGCGTGCTGCCGCGAAAAGTCTGCAAGGGCGGGCGTGGCTGGTCGGTCGGCAACGCCAAGAGGGACGACGCGCCGGCCAACTGCCCGCGCCAGTATTCAATCTGCCCTTCCAGTTGCGGCCCGGCCAACCATCGTCTTTGCCATTGCGCGAAGTCCGCATACTGGATCGGCAATTCCGCCAACGGGCTTGCTTCGCCGCGGGCCATGACGCTATAGAGCGTAACCATTTCCCTGACGATGACTCCCAGCGACCAGCCGTCGGCGACGATGTGATGCATGTTAATCAGCATCACATGGTACAGGGGTTCGAAGCGCAGGATTTGGATCCGCAGCAATCGGTCGCGTTCAAGGTCAAACGGTCGCCGGGCATCTTGTCGCGAGCGCCGAAGGGTCTCTTCTTCCCTCCGTGCGTCGTCCAGACCCGGCAACTCGACGACCGAAAGATAGCCTTGCACGCGGTCGTGAATGATCTGTACGGGCTTGCCGTCAACCTGTGTGAAGTTTGTGCGGAGCGCTTCGTGGCGGCGGACAATCTCGGCCAGCGCCGATTCTAAAACGCCGACGTTCAACTCTCCGAACAGGCGGAAGGCGTTCGGCATGTTGTAGGTGGCGTTTGGCCCTTCCAACTGGTCGAGGAACCATAGACGCTGTTGCGCGAATGACAGCTCGGGCGGTTCGTCGGCAGACCGGCGGGCAATGACCTCTGCCGTCTCCTCTCCCTTTTCCAGCATCTTCCGCAAAAGGGCGCGCTTGGCCGGGGACAGGGACGACAGTCGTTTGGCTAGGTCATTCATGCTCACTGACAGTTCATTCGAAGGGCTATGTCGTTGATCGGGATTCACAGTCTCCCCGCGGAAGGCGGAAGCTCAGACAACTCGGATTCAGCCTGTTCGTCCGTCATGTTCTCCAAGCCGTCGAGCAGTTGTGTAAGTTTGTCATAGTCGTGGCCTTCCAGCGTCTGTTCGAGCCAGACCGCGGACAATTCGGCAATCGTTTGATTTTGGAATATATCGTTCAGCTCCAGCTTGGCCCCGTGCCCCTGTCTCAAACGCGCAAGGATTTGCGTCGCCAGAAGCGAGTGACCACCGAGGTCGAAGAAATTGTCGTGGATGCCGATTTGGGATACCCCCAACAACTCCTGCCAGATTTCGGCCACCGCCGACTCCTGCTCGTTGCGCGGCGCCACGTATTCGCAGCCGAGGTCTGGACGTTCGTGGCGGGCCAACGTGTCATCACCAACCGGCGGATTAATTAGCTCAGGGCCGTCTCGCAAGACGGATGGGAACTCCTTTGAGGGTGTGGTCGCAGCTTGCTCCGGTTTGCGTGGCTCGATCCAATATCGTTGACGCTGAAACGGGTAGGTCGGCAAAGAAGTTCGTCGGCGCCGCTCGTTTCGGTAGTAGCTCGGCCAATCAACCATCGCGCCCGACAGCCAGAGTTCCCCCAGCGTCGCGAGCAGGAACTGCTGTGCGTCGCCTGTCTCGGCGGCGTGGGGCAGACTCATGTGGCATTGAGGTCGGGGCGCGGCACCGATCTGTTTGACCAGCCCCGTTAAGACCCGACCGGGACCGACTTCCAACAAGATGAAAGGCGACTCGGCCAGAAGGGTCTTGAGTCCCGCCGAGAACCGGACGGTGTTTCGCAAGTGCTCAGACCAATAGCCCGGACGAACCGCATCGTGTGCGTCAATCCAGTCCCCTGTCAGATTCGAAATGAAAGGAATCCGCGGCGGGTTTAAGCTGATGCTCCCGAGCGCCTGCTGAAACGGTTCGAGCATCGGCTCCATCATCGAAGAATGAAAAGCGTGCGAGGTGTAGAGCCGCTTGCAGACTAAATTCCGTTCGCACAGCCGCGCCTCAAACTCCTCCGCGGCGGCGGCGGCCCCCGAAACGATGCACGTCGAATCGCTGTTGACCGCGGCGATCTCCAGCAGCCCTTCAACCAGCGGACGCACTTCATCTTCGGGGAGCGGGATCGCCAACATTACGCCCGGCGGCATGGACTGCATCAATCGTCCGCGCGTCGCAACGATGTGCAGCGCGTCGGGCAACGAGAAAACGCCCGCGAGACAGGCCGCCACGTATTCGCCGATACTGTGCCCAATCATCGCCGCCGGATGAATGCCCCAACTGATCCACAATTTGGCTAAGGCATACTCGACCGCGAACAGTGCCGGCTGGGCGACGGCGGTCTGTTGCAGTTCGGCGTCGTTCGCCCCTACGGTTTCGGCGAACAAGATGCTTCTCAAGTCGCGCCCTAACTCGGGCTTCAACAGTTCGGCACAGCGGTCAATCTCTTCGCGGAAGGTCTGTTCGCGCTCGTAGAGTGCCCGCGCCATGCCCGGATACTGGCTGCCCTGTCCGGGGAACATGAATGCGATGCCCCGGGCGTTGTCCGCCGCGCCCGTCCGTATGCGCTTGGGGTCTTCGAGCGCGGCAATCGCCTCGGGTACGCAGGTGGCGGAAAGAACCGCGCGCCGATTAAACATCCGACGACCGAGGTGAAGCGTGTAAACTACGTCGGCAAGGTTAACGTGAGGATGCGACCTGAGATGATTTGCCAGCCGCCGGATGCAGTCCTCAAGGGCCGAGGGCGTCTTGGCCGACAACATCAGAAGCTGATGGGGACGTGAAGCAGTGACTGCTTGCTCGGTCGGCGCTTCTTCAATAATCGCGTGTGCGTTCGTCCCGCCGACGCCGAACGAACTGATGCCGGCACGACGGGGATGGTTCCCGTTGCGCTGCCATTCTTTCAGTTGGCCGACGACATAAAACGGACTCTCTTCCAAACGAAGCTTTGGATTCGGCAGTTGAAAATGCAGGCTCGGAGCGAGTTGGCCGTGTCTCATCCCCAGCACGATTTTCATCAGACCCGCCAAACCGGCTGCGGTATCTACGTGGCCGATGTTCGATTTGACGGAACCCAACCCGCAGTAGCCCGTCCGTTGCGTGCTTTTGCGAAACGCCTGTGTGAGTCCTTCGACTTCTATCGGGTCGCCCAGCGGCGTGGCCGTCCCGTGCGCTTCGACGTAGGAAATCGTATCGGGGTCCACCCCCGCTAGTTCCAGCGCTTCGGAGATGACTTCGGCCTGCCCTGCGATACTCGGCGCCGTATAACCAACTTTCAGGCGACCGTCATTATTGATGGCCGTTCCCTTCACCAACGCGTATATGGCGTCGCCGTCGGTCAGGGCGTCATCCAACCGTTTGAGCACTACCGTCGCCACCCCGTTGCCGTCGATCAATCCGCTAGGCGTGGCATCGAACGGGCGACAGTGTCCGTCCGGTGAATAGGCCGCGCCAGCCTCATAGACGTGTCCAACCTTTTGCGGAAAGTGCACGGTGACGGCGCCGACCAGAGCCATGTCCGATTGGTGGGTCAACAGATTCTGACAGGCAAAATGGAGTGAGACGAGTGACGAAGAGCACGCGGTGCTGATGTTGACGGCCCCGCCTTTGAGGTTCATGGCGTAGGCGATACGGGTGGCGACGAAATCCTTGTCGTTGCAGATGGACAGGTGAAAGCCACCGATCTTGAGCGCGAGACCGGGGTGCGAGCAAATATTAAACGGCAGGTAAGTGTTAAGCCCGGTGCTCGTGAATACTGAAATCCGGCCATCGTGTCGCTCGGAGTCATAACCCGCGTCTTCCAGTGCCTGCCAAGCGCATTCCATCAGCAAGCGATGTTGCGGATCCATCAGCTCGGCTTCGCGGGGCGAGATTCCGAAGAACGCGGCATCAAACATATCCGCGTCGTCGAGGACGCCCTTGGCGCTGACGAAATCGGGGTGGCGGATCACTTCCAGCGGGAACCCCGAATCCAGCAGCTCCTCTTCCGTAAAGTGGCTGATGGACTCCACGCTGCCCCGGAGGTTCAGCCAGAACTTATCCAGATCGGGCGCGCCCGGAAATCGTCCCGCCATTCCGACAATCGCGATGTCGTAATTCTCTTCGTGTGAATTTTCAGTACTCATAGCGAAGTTGGTCAGGAAGTGATGCGTTTGCGTTTGTTCGCCAGTTTTCGCCAAGACTCTTTTTGCTGTATCACTCGTTGGCGGATTTCGTCGCCGCCGTTTTGCGGCGACTCCTCGACGTGGCCGAGGAACTCTGCCAGCGACCGAACGGTCGGGTACTTGAAGAGGTCGAGGGCCTGGCATTTGCCGTTGGCGAGGCTCCCCATGCGACGATATGCTTCGACCGCCAGCAGCGAATTGCCGCCGAGGTCGAAGAAGTTGTCATCAACGCCAACCCGATCAAGGTTCAGAACATGGCGGTGAATTGCGGCCAGCGCCCGTTCCAGATCGTTTCGCGGCGCGGCGAATTCCGCCGACTGTTCGGGCCGTTGCCGGTCGGGCGCCGGAAGCGCCGCACGATCCACCTTGCCGTTCGTCGTCAAGGGCATCGTATCTAACCTGACGAACGCCGATGGGATCATGTAGTCGGGCAGCAGTCGCTTTAATTCCTCGCGGAGTTTGCCGACCGACAACGCCCCGCTCTCGGCCAGACGAACGTAAGTAACGATGCGCGGGTTGCCGGGTTCATCTTCGCGGAGCACCACGACCGCTTCGACCACTTCCGGGTGCCGGAGCAAGACGGACTCGATCTCCGCCAATTCAATGCGGAAGCCGCGCAACTTGATCTGTCCATCGGTGCGGCCAAGATATTCCAGATTACCGTCCGGCAGATAACGGGCGCGGTCACCCGTCTTATAGAGCCGGTCGCCCGGTTGCCCGAGACCTTCCCGGCCCGCGAACGGGTCGGGAAGGAAAGAGGCCGCTGTCACGTCGGGCCGACCCAAATAGCCGCGTGCCAAGCCCGCGCCGCCGATGTAGAGTTCGCCCGGAACGCCCACCGGCGCGTGTTGCAGGTGTTCGTCGAGCACGTAGAGCCGGGCGCCGCTGATCGGGCGCCCGATTGGCGCCGAATGGCCCGGCGGCCCGCTGAACTGATATGTGCAGCACCCCACCACCGCTTCCGTGGGGCCATACTCGTTAATAACGCGGAGCCGTCCGTCCCGCGTCCAGGTATCGAGCGCGCGCGGCGAGATTGCTTCGCCTCCAAGGATGAGCCGTTGCGTGCCGCGGGCGTCCGGCCCGTCGGTCAGGAGGCGATTGAGCACGTCCAGATGCGCGGGCGTAATCTTGACGAACCGATAGTCGGAACGGCGGCGGAGCGCATCGGCGAGCGCGGTCAACTCTTCGCCTTCGGGCAACAAGTCTGCCTGCCCGCCAGCCACCAGCGGGACGAAGAGACTTGTGATTGTGGCGTCGAATCCGACCGAGCCGAGCACCGGCGCGGCGCCGCCGTCGGGCATATAGGCGCGCGCCGCCCAGAGCAAGTAGTTAGTCAGGCTGCGGTGCGGGAGAACGACACCTTTCGGTCGTCCGGTCGAGCCAGACGTGTAAATGACGTAAGCCGGATTGTCCAGATCGAAAGGGACGTTGGGATTCACTTTCGACTCAAGGGCAAGAGGGTCGCCTTCCTGATCGAGACAGAAGACCGCGCCGGAAGTTTTCGGCAATTCCGCCAACAACTCCCGGTGCGTAAGGAGCATCGCGATTTGGGCGTCGTCTCGTATCTGCTCCAAACGCGCCGCGGGATATGCCGGGTCCATCGGGACGTATGCCGCGCCTGTTTTCAGTGTGCCCAGCAGCGCGATAAGAAGATCGGCAGAGCGTCTGACATAGACGCCCACGCGTTGCTCCGGCCCGATTCCCGAGCGACGGAGGAAGTGGGCAAGTTGGTTGGCGCGCTCGTTTAATTCGCGGTATGAGAGCTGAACACCGGCTGGCGATTTGTCGCTGACGGCGACGGCGTCGGGCTGCCGTTCCGCCTGAGACTCGAAGAGTTGATGAACGCACCGCTCTACGCTTTGAGATGCCGTGTCGTTCCATGTGCACAGCCGCTCGTGCCGCATCGCCGCGTCCAGCAACGGAAGCCTGTGCACGTCCGTCTCCGGATTCTCAACCACACTCTCAAGCAGCGTTTGGTAATGAATCAGGATGCGGTCTATCGTCGCCGCATCGAAGAGGTCGGTGTTGTAATCGCATTCGAGAACAGCACCCTCTTCGACGAGATTCGCCGTGAGGATCAAGTCCATGCGGGCAAAGCCGACCTGCCGCTCGTGTCGCGCGATCTCCAAGCCTCCCTCCGAAGATTCGGCCATTGGCCGCTCCAGGTTGAAGACCGTCGAAATCAGCGGACTCCGACTCACGTCACGTTTCAGGTTCAGCCTGTTCAGCAGACGCGCGAACGGGTAGTCCTGATGTTGAAAGGCGTCGAGGAGCGTGCCGCGCACCCGACGCAAGTGTTCGCTAAAAGGCATACCGGCAGGCGAAGGGGAAATCACACTGACGATGGGAAGCAGGTGCGCGCAATAGCCGACAAGAGTGTCGCCACCTTCCATCGGGCGGCCTGCACAGGGGCAGCCGACGACGATTGTTTCCTGCCCGGTGAGCCGGTGAAGCAGCACCGCGTACACAGCCAGCAGCAGCATGAACGGCGTGTAGCCGTGTGAGTTTGCAAGTTTCGTCGCCCGACCGATCAGTGACTTGTCGAGCGACAGTTGCCTAAGCGCGCCGTTAAATGTCTTGACGGCAGGCCGCGGATAGTCGGTTGGCAAGTTGACTGGGGCGGGTGGGTTTTCAAATTGTCGCAGCCAGTAATCTTCATGCTCCTTCATCGCCGCCGTCGATCTCTGCTCGTCGTGCCACCGGACAAAGTCGCGGTACTGTAGCGGCAGCCCCAATGCCGGCACGGCGCCGCGACGGCGCGCGACATAACACGCGTTGAGTTCACTGATTACGTTCACCATCGAGATACCGTCGGTGAGCAGGTGATGTGAACCCAAGACCAGTACGTGCCGTGCTGCCGCCACCTTGAGCAGCGTGGCGGTGAAAATCGGGCCGTTCACAAAATCGATCAGCGTCCGATTTAATTGGTCCAGATGCTTACGCACCTCGGCCTCCGGGTCTTCAGCCGCGGATATGTCCAGATATCGCACTGTCACGGGCGCGGGAGGGTAGACGATGAGACGGTCAGTGTCCGGAGCGACCGTGGTGCGGAGAGATTCGTGGCGCTCGATAATTTGATTTAGGGAATCGGTAAAGGCGTCCAAGTCAATCTCACCGTTGATGGTCAGCACCGCCGGATCGTTGTAGGCTCTGGCACCGTCATCTGACACCTTCGTCAACAGCCAAAGCTGTTGCTGCGCCTCGCTCATTGGAAAGCAAGTCCTATCGGATGGCGCCGTCCAGCGCTTCCGCAATTCGTTAAGCGGCGGCAGACCGCGTAACGCCGACTCAATCGGAACGCCAAAGTCTACGAAGCACGCGATTTCGTTGACTCCCGCTGCGACCAGACTTTCCAAGATCGGTCGGCACGTCTCAGGCGATCCGATGAGCGCGCTGAACGCGACGTACTTGTCGTATGCCTTCTGAACGATGTACTCCCGATCCGCAACCGACAGCCCGTCCAAATCAATTGCTAAACTCTGGCTTTGCACAAGGCGCTTGAAGAGCGTCATCGAAGAGAGCAGGTAATCGCACAGCGGTCGCCGCGCTTCACGGATTGCCTGCTCGGCATCTTCGCGGACGTAGGTATGCAGTAAGACGGCGACCTGCCCTGTTTGCGGATCGTGTCCGAATTCGGCGAGCGCCGCACGATAGATTGCGACGTTGGCAGTCAACTCCTCCACCGTTTGTCCCATCAGGTTCGTCAGAACGCCGACCCCCAACTGGCCCGCCTTGCGGTAAGTCTCTTGGTTGTTCACTATCGTCAGCCAGCAGGGCAGTTCGCTCTGGCTGGGCAACGGGTGGAGCTTCAGATCAACCTCTCTCCCTGTGCCGTCGCGGAGCGACAACGGTTCGCCCCTCCAAGCTCGGCGCACGGCTTCCATCCCCTCAAACGTGAGTTCGCGCTGCCTGCCAAAGCTCCGCGGGGCGAACACGAAATCATTCGGGTGCCAACCGGAAGCAAACGCGACGCCGACTCGGCCACCGGCGAGGTTATCGACCAGTGACCATTCCTCGGCCACGCGCATCGGATGATGCAGCGGCATCACAACGCTACCGGCCCGGAGTTGCACGCGTTTCGTTTCCCGAGCAAGGGCGGCAGCCAGCACCGAGGGGTTCGGCGAGAGACCGCCGAATTCATGGAAATGCCGCTCGGGCACCCAGACGGCCTCAAAGCCTTCGGCGTCGGCAAAGCGGGCCCCTTTGATCAGCAACTCGTACTTGCTCGGAGAATAGGCGGCCTCATATATCCCGAAATACGAGAGGCTAAAGGCGAGCGGCCTGTTCGTGCCGCGGCGCACTCCGTCGCGGGGTACGGCGACCGCTTCTCCGCGTTGGCCCAGTTTGGACTTGCCGCGGTTCCAGAATCCGCTCGCGGCTCCGTTGCCTGCCGGGTGCGCGCCGCCCTTCTCTTTGTCGCTGCTAACCGGCGGCTCGCCGACAGGCGGCGCCGGCGTTGTGAGACGGACAGTCGGTGCGCGCGGCGGCAGAAATCCCGCCGCGCGCAGGTCTGCGACGCTCTCCTTAACGGCATGGATAACGCGTTCGAGTTCCTCGTCGGTGTGGGCGGTTGAGAGAAAGCAATTGCGCCACTCCCAGATGTAAACTCCTTTCGCCAGCATGTGATAAAAAAACAGTTCAAGGTTGCCGGAGAACTCGAAACGAAAGAACGACGAAAAGTGCGAGACGCGAATCGGCAATCCTTCACCGACAAAAAATGTGTTGAGAGTCTCGGCAAACTTGTCGGCCCGCTGATTCAGAGTTGCTTGCAGTGACGGCCCCTGTGCTTTGAGGTGTCGGAGTACGGCGAGCGACGCCGCCATCGTGATGGGGTGTTGGCAGAATGTCCCGCCGAAGTACGTTCGTGCAGCGCCGGGATACGAGGTGTCGCCGAATCGCCACACGCCGCCGTCAATCCCGTCCAAAAACCGGGCGCTGCCCGCGACCGCGCCGATGGGCATGCCGCCGCCGAGGATTTTTCCGTAGGTGGCGATGTCGGCAGCGACGCCGAACAATCCCTGGCAACCCGCCGGATGGACTCGGAAGCCGGTAATCATTTCGTCAAAAATCAGCGCCGTCCCGGATGCTTCGGTCAGCGCCCGCAACTCACGCAGGAAGGAGACGGGTTGAAAATCGGGGCGGCGACTCTGCACCGGTTCGACCAAAACGGCAGCCAACTCATGTGCATGATTGCGGAGGATGTCTAAAGACCGCGGCGTCCCGTATTCCAGAACGAGTACGTCATGGGCCACGTTTGCGGGAATGCCGGGCGCGACCGGTTCAGAACTCAATTGATCGTGGCTACGCTGTGCCAGCGTGCCGTCCGAGTGGCCGTGATAGGCGCCTTCGAACAGAGCGATTTTTGAGCGTCCGGTGGCCGCCCGCGCCAACCGCAACGCAGTCATCACGGCCTCGGTGCCCGAATTTGTAAACACGACGCGCTGCTTGCCGGTCAATTCGAGGAACAGGCTCGTGACCTCCTCCATCAGGTCAGACCTCATGCCCAGTTGAATCCCGCGCTGAAGCTCGTCGCTGATTGCCTTACAAACAAAATCGGGCCGACTACCAAACAGCAACACCCCGAAGCCCATCGTCAAATCAATGTAGGTGTTGCCGTCCACATCCTTGAGCGAGGAGCCGAGCGCTTCGGCGCCGGTGATCGGGTACAGAATCTCTTTGGTCGAAAAGCGGAATCCCACCGTGGCGCGGCTGTCTGCCAGACCGGCGCGGCAAGATTGTGCGAGCGCTTTGGACCGCTGCGTCCTGCTTGTAAACCGTCGAATGAAATCGTCGAGACTGCTCTGTTGTTGTTCGGTCATCCCGCTCGGTTTGGCGATGACCGGATTCTTGATGTCGTTGAGCGGTGAAGTCCGCGCCGTGGACAGGCTCGACCCAACGGCGGCGCCCGCCTCGTTCGCGCGCGGCGCCACCGGAGTCGCCCCCGGCGATGTGCTTTCACGGGCAGCGAAGGACGATTGGGGTGCAAGAGCCGGTTGGGATGTAACAGATGCTCGCTGCAACAAGTCCAAGTGGCGCGACATCAACTGCATCTGGGCTTGAATGATGCGAGGGAGGTCTGAACTGAAGGCGTCACCAATGGGTTCGGGCGGCGCAAACGGCACGGCGGCTTCCGGCAGACTGACCCTTTCCACACTCGGCATCGTGGGCGCCGTTGCCGTGGGTGCCGCGGACGAGGCGCTCGACGCAGGCGGCGGTTGGACTTCGGCTGGTGGGGGCACACGGTCGGCGATAAATTCGGCCAACGACGCGACCGTCGTGATCTCTTCAAAGAACTGCCGTATTTCCAGTTTCACC
Organism: Pyrinomonadaceae bacterium; assembly: GCA_041749275.1. Lineage (GTDB taxonomy): Bacteria > Acidobacteriota > Blastocatellia > Pyrinomonadales > Pyrinomonadaceae > JBGTBQ01. The sequence goes on from JBGTBQ010000181.1 coordinate 31,037, forward strand.
CGAAACCGTTCATCAATCTGTTTGACGGCATAGACCAAGATCAACGAGTCGGCGCCCATCTCCAGAAACTGAACATCGAGCGGCACATCGGACGGCTGCTCGCGAAGCATTTCGGCAACCAGTCGGATGACATCGGACTTGACGGATTCGCGATGGCCCCGCAGTCTGTCGGCTTCCGATGCTCTCGGTTCAGTTGACTCCGGCGTCATGGTCTTCTCTCTCTCCGTAATCCAATACCGCTTCCGTTGAAAGCGGTAGGTGGGTAAGTGAAGGCGGTTGCGAGGAACGGACTCGTCGAGCTTTGCCCAGTTGACCTCGATTCCATTAACGTAGGCCCCGGCAAGGCTCGTCAGCAGCAACTGCCACTCGTCACCCTCTCCGCTCATCGAAGGCAACCACGGCGAACCCGGCTTTATCTGTTCGGCAAGTTTCGACAGCTCTCTGTCGAGGCCGATCTCGATAAACGGGCCGTCGCAATTTTCCGTCAGCGCGTTGATGGTTTCGCGCGCGTCCGGGACTGCCGTCTGGAACTGCCGCTGCCAGTAGGCCGCGTCGAAAACCACGCCCTCCGCAAGCTGCCGCCCGCCGGGCCAGATCGCAATTTGCGGCGCCCGAAATCTCAGTCCACGCGCCTGCGCCGCGACATTATCGCGTGAGGACGGACGCGCCCGTTCGCACACGAACCGAAGACCGTCCTCCAAATCAAACACGCCTGCGACACAGGCGGCGCAAAGCTCACCGAACCCACGACCGGAAACGGCGAGCGGGCGAATCCCGAATGATTGCCATGCCGCTGCTAAGGCGTACTGCAATGCGAACTGCGCAGAGGCCCGATAAATCGGTTGCCGCAAACGTTCGTCGGCCTCCGCAAACAAGACGGCTGAGATCGTCACGTCCAACTCGGAGTGTCGCGCCGCGTCACATGCATCTATGGCCGCGCGGAACACGGCGCTTGTCTCGTAGAGTTCGCGTCCGGTTCCCGGTGTCACAACCTCCGCATCTGAAAATACGAACACAGGACGGGCAAGCCCCGAAGGTGTCTCACCGGCGAGAAACAGTCCCGGCGTCTGTTGGCCGTCGCGAATTCCGGCAAGGCCGACGCGGAGGTCTTCGATGTGGGAGGCGCGGATGGCCGCTCGATATTTGAAATGACTGCGACCGCGGTTAGCGGTGCAACAGATGTCGGCGAGCGCGTCGTCCGTCCGGCCCGCCAGAAACTCGTCATACGTCGCAGCCAATTCCGCCAACGCAGTTTGGGTCTTAGCCGAGAGCGTCAGCACGTGGGCCTGCCGGTCTCGTTCAGGACGCGAGACGGATGCGGGCGGCGCCTCCTCAAGAATCAGGTGTGCGTTTGAGCCGCTGACGCCGAAGGAACTCAGCGCCGCCAGACGCCGTCTGGCGCCCCGCGGCCAGTCTACGGATTCGCGGACAGGCCGTAGATTCATGCCGTCCCAATCAATCTTGGGATTCGGGCGATTGATGTGCAGGGTCGGCGGAATCCGCCCGTGGCACATCGCCAGCACCAGCTTGATGAGGCCGGTCACTCCCGCCGCCGACTCCAAGTGGCCGATATTAGATTTAACGGAGCCAACCCAGAGAGGCCGCTCGCGCGCGGCGTCCCGGCCCAGTACGGCGCCCAGCGCGCCGGCCTCAATCGGATCGCCGAGCGCCGTCCCGGTTCCGTGAGATTCGACGTAATCGATCTCGGCGGGTTCGACGCCAGCCGCTTCCAATGTGCGCCGAATCAATGCCTGCTGCGCGATGCCGTTGGGCACGGAGAATCCGCTGCTCGCGCCGTCCTGATTGATGGCTGTGCCTCGGATGAGAGCCAGTATTTGGTCACCGGCTTTCAACGCGTCCGACAGCCTTCTCAGCACGACCACGCCGCAGCCTTCGCCGCGGACGTATCCGTCGGCAGAGGCGTCGAATGTCTTGCAGCGTCCGTCCGGGGCGACCATTTGTGCCGCGGCCAGAGTGACATTGGGCCAGCTTGCGAGGATGAGATTGACGCCGCCCGCCAACGCCGTGTCGCATTCACGGTTCCGTAGCGACGAACATGCAAGGTGGATTGCGGTCAGCGACGATGAGCACGCCGTATCGACGGCCATAGACGGCCCCTGCAACCCCAGCACAAATGAGACTCGTCCGGCGCAGGCGTTCAGCGCGGCGCCCGTGTTGAAATAGGGATCGTCGGGAAGCTTGTTCTGTTCCAGTTGCAGGCATACGTAGTCACTCGCGGTGACCCCGACAAACACGCCGGTCGGTGTAGCTTTGAGCGACGACGGCGCAATGCCCGCGTGTTCGAGCGCCTCCCAGGCGACTTCGAGCAGCAAACGCTGCTGCGGATCAACGTTGGCCGCTTCACGCGCGGAGATGCCGAAGAACGCCGCGTCGAATGATTCCACGTCGTCGAGAAAGCCGCCGCAGCGGCTGTAGACCTTGCCGGGCGTACCGGGCTGCGGGTCGTAAAGCGCGTCAACATCCCAACGTTCGCGGGGAACTTCCGTGATCGCATCCCGCCCCTCAGACAGCAATTCCCAAAAGGCTTCCGGGCCGTCGGCAGCAGGCAGACGGCAACCCAGCCCGACGACTGCGATAGGCTCAGACCGGACGGCCCGGGCTGCGTCGAGTTGCTCTCGCAATGTGCGGATTGTGAGAAACGCTTTTTGGAGGGCGGTCAGTTCGCCGGTGTTGGAGCTTTCCTGAGTCACAGTTTTCATTCCAAATTGAGCGCTTTCATTTCCTCATCAATCAACGCGGCGATCTGTTCGTCGGGTAAATCTTCGATCCGGAATTCGCCAATCAAAGTTTCGGGGACGGTGCGAACGTCCGTCAGTGTTGGCGAGCCGCTTTCATCCGTTTCGCTTTCAGGGAATAGTTGTAAGAGCAGATATTCGACTAGGGCTGAGATCGTCGGGTAATCAAAACACAGCGAGGGCGGGAACTGGCGCCCAATTAGCCGTTGAATCCGATCCATGATTTGGACGGCCATCAGCGAATCGACACCCATGTCAAAGAACCCGCGTTCGCGCTCGACGACGTGGTCTCCGTCGAGACCCAACACGTCGGCGACCAGCGATTGCACCGGACGAGCCAGCCGTTCGAATCGCTCGCTCGGCGCCGTCGCCCGCAAATCGGCGACCAGCGTCGCTCGGTCGGCGCCCACGACCTGCGCCGTTTGGCCGCCGAAGTTATCGAACAAGGGCTGCCGCCCGTGCACTTCGTAAAGGTTCTTCAGACGCGTCCAATCCACATCAACCACCGCGACGCGACTTTCCCGCGAACCCATAAGTTGGCCCAACGTCGAAAGCGCCAGCTCGGGCCGAAGCAAACGAAGTCCTCCGTCCGCGACTCGACGGCCCCCGTCAAGCGTGGACATGCCGTCGCCGGCCCAGAGGCCCCAGTTGACGGCCAGCCCTGGGAGGCCGCGCCCTCGCCGGTATTCAACGAACCCGTCGAGAAAAGCATTGGCCGCCGCGTAGTGCGCCTGTCGGGCGCTGCCCCACACTGCCGAGATGGACGAAAAGCAGATGAAAAAGTCGAGATGCAAACTCTCGGTGAGCCGATGCAGGTTCAAAGCGCCCGAGACCTTTGGGGCAAGCGTGCTGATTAAGTGTGACTGTCTCAATTCCGCGAGCGAACAAGGCACGTTGACCCCGGCAGCGTGGACGACTCCCTTGAGCTTGAAAGAGTTCGCGGCGACCGTCTTCCGCAGGTCGGCCACGTCGGCTTCTTTCGTTACGTCGCCCCGGACAACCAGCACGCGGCACCCTCTTGCTTCCAGACGACGCAGTGCATCGAGTGCCTGTTCAGAAGGGTCGCGGCGGGACATCAAGACCAGACAGCGCGCGCCGAGTTCGGCAAGGAACCGGGCGACCTGCAAGCCTAGCGCCCCAAGGCCGCCGGTGATCAGATAAGCACCGTCATCGGATAGTCTGGGCGGCGGCGCTTCCGCGGGGCGGTAGGACTCAAGCCGACTCACGTAGCGTTGATTGTCGCGCCACACGACGCAGTCTTCGCCTTTCGGGTCGAGGAGTTCGTCTCGAACGCGGCTCGCCAAGTCTTCACCCTCGAACCGATCTAAGTCAATCAACCCACCCTTACATTTAGGATGTTCGAGGAATAGACAACGTCCAAGGCCAAGGAGCGCCGTGGCAAACGGTGAGTTCAATTCCGCCGATCCGGCGGAGGTCGCCCCCCGCGTCAACAGCCACAATTTGGGCGTGCTCTTGAGCGCGGCCATCGCTCGCGACAGGTGCACAACTCGGGAGAGTCCGAAATCGTTGATGCCGGAACTTGCGGCCTCCACGTCGGCGGTCGGCTGCCACAGGTACACGATGCCTTCCGACTGCCCGGCTGTCTCCAACAACCCGCGGTAGCCGTCCGGGGAGTCGAAGTCAATAGAGCAATGATTGGCGCTCAGGCGATGAAACCCGGAACCGGGCGACACGAAAATCGCGCGGCGTCCGACTGCTTCCAACGAGCGGGAGAGTTCCGGCCACTCTTGCTCCGCAAGTATCAGCCATTGTCCGGTAGCGTCGGCGAATACCGGGCGCTCAAGAGATTTCTCCTGCCACACCGCGCGGTAACACAACTCCGTGGAACTGAACCAGTGACGTTGGCGCTGGAACGGGTAGGTCGGCAAATTCGTCTGACGTTCGAATCTACCTTGATAATAGGCAGACCAATCTACAGCCGCGCCGTGAACGAACAGCCGCCCGAGGGTTTCCAAGCATTGGCGTTGATCCGACACCTTCGACCGCAGGCTGGGCAAAAAGACGGCATTCGTGCCCGGCCCGCTCTCGGTCTCGGCGAGCGACGATAGAACAGGTTGCGGGCCGACCTCGACAAACAAACGTGCCTGTGAGTTGCGGAGTGTCTTGAGGGCGAGGTCGAACCGAACCGGCATTCGGACGTGACGCACCCAATGCTCCGGACTCGTAACTTCGTCCTGCACCACCTTGCCGGATACGCAGGAAACGAACTCGATCTTCGGTCGCCGGTATGAAAGCGACTTCGCAAACGGGCGGAACCGTTCGATAACCGGGTCGGTAAGCGGCGAGTGGAAGGCGTGTGAAACATTGAGTTCCCTTGCCGTGACGCCGTGGGCTTGCAGTGACGCGACAATCACGGCGGCGGCCTGTCTTTCGCCGGATATTACGACGTGCCCTGCGCCGTTGACGACGGCGACGGAGACTCGGTCGCGATAGGGTTCAATCGCTGCTTCGACGATCTCCTCGCGGGCGAAGATCGAGAACATTGCGCCGTCACGAGGTAGCTCAGAAAGAAGTCGGCCACGCTCGGCAATCAAACGTAAGCCGTCCTCCGGACTGAATACGCCCGCCACCGCCGCCGCGACGTATTCGCCGACACTATGACCCGCAACAACGTCCGGCACTACGCCCCATGACCTCCACAACTCGGCGAGGGCGTACTCTAGGGCAAACAGCGCCGGTTGCGTGTAAGCCGTGTCATTCAAAAGATTCGCTTCCGCCGGTGACGAACCGGCCTCCGGAAAGAGAACCTTCAGCAGCGGGACTTTCGTCTTCCCGTCGAGCGACGTAGCTAACCGTTCGACCGTTTCGCGGAAAACAGGTTCGTCGTTGTAGAGTTGCCGCCCCATCCCGGGATACTGACAACCTTGTCCGGTGAAGAGAAAGCCCACGCCGCCCTTATGACGGCCAGCACTCACCCGCCCGGACACGCACGGCGCCGCGCATGGCTGACCGGCGGCGAATGACTCCAGCGCGGTTCGCATGTCGTCGGTAGAATCGCTGATGAGGAAAAGGCGGTAATCGAAGCGTTCCTTGAAAATCGCAGCCGTCGCACAGATGTCGCCGAGGCGTTCGTTTGGAAGCCCCGCAAGCCGTGCGGAATAGCGACCGGCAAGTTCCCGAAGCGCCGTCTCGCTGTGCGCGGAGAGTGCAAGACCGTAGTGGTCGCGAGCAGCAAGCGGTCTCGGCGAATCCGTCAGGCCGGTCGCCGGCGGTCGTGGCGCTTCCTCAACAATCACGTGTGCGTTCGTACCGCTAAAGCTAAATGAGCTGATACCCGCGATCCGCTTTTCGGTCCCGTTCCACGTCATTCTTCGGGTGGTGACTTTGATTGGAAGTTTGTTCCAGTCAATGTGCGGGTTCGGGGTTTCGACATGCAGACTGGGCACGAATTCTTTGCCTTGGAGGCAGAGGATTGTCTTGATCAAACCCGCCGCGCCAGCCGCCGACTCCAAATGCCCGATGTTGCTCTTGACGGTACCGACCCAGAGCGGATTGTCCCCGGCGCGGTCGCCGAAAACGTCGTGCAGCGCTTGAACCTCGATGGGATCGCCCAACGAGGTGCCCGTCCCGTGCGCTTCGATGTAACTCACCTGCTCCGGCGTGACGCCGGTCATATGCAAGGCGCGTCGGATGACGGACGATTGCGACGGGCCGTGCGGCACGGTCAACCCGCCGGAGCGACCGTCTTGGTTAACGGCTGACCCGCGAATCACGGCGAGGATCGGATCGCCGGACGCAACGGCGCTGGAGAGTCGTTTCAGAACCACGATGCCACAACCCTCCGCACGAACGTAGCCGTCCGCACGGGCGTCGAACGCCTTACATCGGCCATCGGGCGCCAGCATGTGAGCTTTGGAGAAGTTGATGGACATTTCGGGGCGCAGCAAATAATTGACGCCGCCAGCCAGCGCCATTTCGCACTCCCCCGTGCGTATACTCTGGCAGGCGGCGTGTACGGCGACCAGCGCCGACGAACACGCCGTGTCCAACGAAATACTGGGGCCCTTAAAACCGAAGAAGTAGGAGAGCCGCCCCGATGCCGAGCTGTGCGCGTTGCCTGTCCCCAAGTAGGCGTCGATGCGTTCGACATCGCCGCCGGTCACGAGGCTGAAGTAGTCGTTGCCCGTAATCCCGATAAAGACACCCGTATCAGTACCGACGTGTGCGCTCGGCACCAGCCCGGAGTTTTCGAGCGCCTCCCAACTGACTTCAAGCAGCATACGATGCTGCGGGTCGAGGCTCTTTGCCTCGCGTGGAGTGATCTCAAAAAACGCCGCATCAAAGCCCTCACAGCCGTAGACGAATCCGCCATGACGACAATTGATTTTTCCCGGCGTGTCGGGGTTTGGGTCGTACCAGGCATCCGCATCCCAGCGGTCGGGGGGAACTTCGGTGATTGCGTCGCGCCCCTCTCGCAACAACTCCCAGAATGCTTCCGGGCTGTTTGCGCCGCCGGGAAATCGGCAACCGATACCGATCACCGCTATCGGCTCATTCGATAAACCTGCCACACCCGGCGACGAAGCGACTGAATTGCGCGACGCCCGCAAAGCGCGAAGAGCGCGTTTCGCCGGTGACAGACTGCGTGCCGTGGCGCCGTGTGATTCGCCGCCGTTCGAGTCGGCGGCGATGGCTTCAAGCTCGCGCGCGAGTAGCGCGGTTGCTTGCTGGTCGGAAAGTTCGTTCAGGTTGGGATCGTCGTTTGCGACCTCCTCGGGAGCATCCGTTCGCGGACGATTACGCACCCTTGTCGCCAGATACTTGGCCATCGCCGACACGTTCGGGTAGTCATATGCGATGGTAGCGGGAAAGGTCTGGCCGAGTCCCTTCTGCAACCGGTTCTTTAGTTCAATGGACGTTAACGAATCCATGCCCATCTGGATAAAAGTTTGGCTGTTCGATACTTCATCAGCCGACTCCAATCCGAGCACCGCGGCGACCTGTTGCGCCACGTGCTGCCGCAGCCATGCGCTGACTTCTTGAGGCCCCTGACGCTGTAGCGCATCCATGACACTTGAGGTGTCGTCGTCGGTCGGAGCGCCGCTCGATTGCACGCGGCTCGCCGCGAAAGCTGTGAACACAGGTGAGACAGAAGGCCGGGCCTCGAAGAATCTCGACCAATCAACAGGCACGACTCCTAGTTGACTGTGACCGCAGCGCAAAGCGCGCTCAAGGGCAGCAGCGCCTTGCGCGGGCGTCAGTAAGCCGATTCCCCTGCCGTGCAGGAAGCGACCAGCACCGACACGCGCCGCATAGCCGATCTCGGCCCAGCCTCCCCAGTTGATACTGACGGCGGGCAATTGCTCGGCGCGTCGTGCCGCGGCCAGCGCGTCAAGAAACGCATTAGCGCTCACGTAGTTTGCCTGTCCGGCTGAACCGAAGAGGGAGGCTGCGGACGAATAGGCGACGAAAAAGTCGAGCGGCACGTCGCGCGATTGTTCGTGCAGAAGCCATGCGCCCGCGACCTTCGGCGCCAGCACGTTCGCAAACCTTGCCGCCGTTAGTTCCTGAAGGCTGCCGTCGTCGAAAGTCCCCGCCGCGTGGATGATTCCCCGCAACGGAGGAAGAGTCGTCGAGAACTCCACGAAAAGTTCGGCCACCTGCTTGCGGTCGGATACGTCGGCCCGTCGGATCGTGATTTGGGCTTCGGCGTCTCGCAGTCGCGCAAGTCGCTCGCGGGCCTCTGGCTCCGCGCCGCGCCTTGAGACCAGCGTCAGATGCCGCGCGCCGTGGTTGACCAGCCACTCGGCTGCGTGCAGGCCGAGGTCGCCCAGACCGCCGGTGATCAAATAGCTCGCGTCGCGCCGGCATACGAATTCGCCCGGCGGTGCGTCACCGCCGTCTCGGATGATTCGTGCGACGTACCGACCGTTTCCGCGAGCGGCTACCTCGTCCTCGGTCGAGTGCCGGAGTTCGTCGAATATCGCGCGCGCATCGTCCGGCCCGCCGTGGGCTTCCAAGTCAATGCAAAGGCAACGAAGTTCCGGATGCTCCAAGGCAATGCTCTTGCCCAATCCCCACAGCGGCGCGGCGGCGAGGCCCGGCAACGCTTCGCCGGAAACCGAGACGGCCCCCCGCGAAACTATCGCCAGTCGCGGCGGCTCGACCCAGCCCGCACCGGCCAGCGCCTGAGTCAAATAGAGAGACGATTCGCAGAGCCGGAGCGAGGCATCCGGCAATGAGTCGCCCGACGCTCCTAACGCAGATTCGTCCGCCGCCCACAGGTAGACACAATGACTGATCCCGGCAGTGCCCAGAGTCTTGACGAGTTGGAGATAGTCTTCGCTCCGGACGGGATTGATCTTAAACGTCCTCTCATCGAGGCGCGAAAACTCGGCCCCCGGCGACACAAGCGTCCACGCGGTTCCGTCCGACGTGAGAAGATCGGACAACTCTTTTCCCACTCCCTGCTCTTCACCGAAGAGCAGCCAATGCTCGACCTTCCCTTCCGATTGATCTGCATCCGAAGTCGCGCCGGCGAGAATGAGCGCTTGGTGAGCGGGCGCGCACACGAAACTCTGTACATCGCCGAAGCCGCCGGCCCTCAGAAGTTCGGCCCACCGCTCGGGCGCAATCAACGGGTGATGAGGGCGAACATCCGTATCGGTGAAAGTCCACCACGGCGCGGTCATGCCATAGACCAAATCAACCCAGGGCTGCGCGGCGGTTCCTTCCACCACGAGTAACATCCCGCCCGGCGCCAACAGGCGGCGCAAGTGTTTGACGCTCCGGCGCAGATCCATGGTCGCGTGCAGAATGTTCGGCGCGATCACGATGTCATAGCCGGCGATTTCGAAACCCTGCTCCTCGGCGTCCTTCTCAATATCCAAACGCAGGAAGTTAACAAAGGAGTACTCGGCGAGATTCTGCCGGATGGTCTGCGTCGCCGCAGCCGCAATGTCGGTGAACATTGCACGGGAAATGTCGGCCAGATGGTACTCAATCCTCGCTCCGTCGAGCCGCGGCACCAAGCTGGAAATGGCGCCGTCCATTCCGGCCCCGACTTCGAGGATGCGTAAGCCGCGTCGGCTGGGAACGCGCCGGCAGACTTCGTCGAGAGTGGACAGCATCACTCGGTTGAAGACTTGCGACCCTCTAGCATCGCGGAACAGGGACGCAGCCGTAATCGCCTCCTTCCGCGGAAACAGCAACTCGGCGAGCGGTTCGCAACTGCCCGACAAAACATCAGCCAGCGCCGCGCCGCAGCGATCCGTCAGCACCAACTCGGCGGCGATCTCCGGGTACCGCTCCCGCAAAACTCGATTGGCATCATGCGGATCGACATCGTCGGGTGTGCGGATCACTGCCCACCCGTCGCCGTCGCGCTGAAGCACGCCGAACTCTTCCAAGATGCCGAGCAGCCTTCGGAGAAGCGGCTGTTGGCGGATGACCACGCGGATGTCACGTGCGGAAAATAGATCACCCTTTCGTAACGTGCAGCCCAACCCGCGAAACGCCGCCGTAATGTAGCTGACCGAAAGTCTATTAAGCTCCGCAAGCCCCGCGCCACAGCGATCCAGCTTCAGGAGGGTCTCGCTTTCGCGCAACTGATGATTAAGAGCATCCGCGATTTCGGCGGGCGCCGGCAGATAGGCTGCGCTGGAAGCGGGAGCGACAAGTCCGCGCCGCTCCCAGTTCCGGCGGTAGAGAAATTCGTCAAGGTCAAAGTCGTCCGCCGCCAACTCTGTGCTCGAAGCCAATCGCGCTTCGAGACCTTCGACGACCGCGATCATTTGGCCGCTCTCGTCAAAGAGCCGAATGTTTGCACAGAGCTTGGTCGAGGCGGACGACTCCAACTCGGCGTGGCACCACAGGGCGGTCTGTGGCGTGCGGAGCACCGACAGACGCCGCAGGCCCACCGGCAACCAAGTCTTGCTCGAATCTTCCGCGGCGGGTAGTAACGACATCAAGACTTGAAAGCAAGCGTCGAGCGTACACGTATCAAGCGTTCGCTCGTGGCGCATCGCCGCCGCCCGTTCAGAAAGTTGCACTCGGGCCAAAGCCTGACGGTCACGCTTCCAAAGTTGTCTGATGAGCTGAAAATTGGCGTCGTATTCGAGACCGCGCCGTCGGCACTGCGCGTAAAACTCTCGCACCGGAAGCTCGTCAACGAATCGGGTTCGGAGGACATCGAGCGGCTCGACCGGCGATTCGTCTTGCGGGGGGTCACTGACGACGCGCACCTCTGCGTAGGTCGTCAACGCGTCTGCCGAATCACTCTCTTCGCGGCCACGGAATTGATAACTATCGCCGTTCCCTTCGTTCGCCGACGCTACGAGTTGGACTCGCTTCACCCCGTTCGCGGTGATCCGCACCGCTCGATGAATGCGAAAGTCTCTGAGCACGACCCTCTCGGATTGGGCGCCTTGTTGCGCCGCCGTCAGGGCCATTTCGAGAAACGCAGCCGCGGGCAAGAGTACCCGTCCAAACACCCTATGCCCTCCGACAAAGCCGCCTCCCCTGAACTGCCGTTCAAACGGTTCGGCTCCCGTGTCGTTGCTCAGGCGTATGACGCCGGATACTGCCCGGTGCGTCGAAGAGGGCTTGAACCAGTGCCGTTTCCGCTCGAAAGGATAAGTCGGTAAATCTAACCGCCGACCGGAATGTTCCCCGTAGTAGCTTGCCCATTTGACATGTGCGCCGTGGACGTAAAGCTGTCCCAGACTTTCGAGGCACTGGCGGCGATCATCGTAATTGCGCCGCAAGCTGGGCAGGCACAGGCGCTCCGGATCACTCCCGTTCAAGGCCGCAAGCCCGGACAACACCGGATGGGGGCCGATTTCGAGGAGCAACCGGCAGTCCAACTCGTCGAGCGTGTTGAGCGCGTTGTGAAACAGAACGGGCTGACGGATGTGACGAACCCAATACGCCGGATCAGCCGTTTCGCTCGATGCGAGTTGTCCCGTCAACGCGGAAACAAAATCCAAGTTGGGTTCACGAAAGGCGATAGATTCGACAGTCGATTTAAATGCGTCGAGGATAGGCTCGGTCAGCGGTGAGTGAAAGGCATGAGATACCCGAAGCGGATTGGTTCGCACCCCCTGCCCGTTCAGCGATTCGACCACCTGCGCGAGAGCCTGTGCCGCGCCGGCGATGACGACATGCTCCAAGCCGTTGATGGCCGCGATGGAAATGCTTTCGGGGTAGTCGGCGATTGCGTATTCGACAGTCCTCCGGTTCGCAAAGACCGATATCATCCCGCCCCCCGCCGGAAGTTGTGAGAGGAGGCGCGCCCTTTCAGCGATCAACCGCAGGCCGTCTTCCGCGCTGAAGATGCCGGCGACCGCCGCGGCTGTGTACTCGCCGACACTATGCCCGGCAACTGCGTCCGGTTCGATGCCCCAAGACCGCCAGAGTTCTGCTAGGGCGTATTCGACAATGAAGAGCGCCGGCTGCGTGTATGCCGTGTTGTCCAACCCACTCGCCGGGCCTTCGCCGTCTGCTGTGTCCGGATACAGGAGCTTCAGCAGCGGGATGTCGAATTCCGCTTGCAGCAGCCCGGCAAGCCTCTGCACGCACTTACGGAAGACAGGCTCCGCGTCGTACAGCCCGCGACCCATGTTCGGGTACTGCGACCCCTGCCCTGTAAACAGAAAGCCGATCTTCGAGCTTCCCGTCCGGGCCGGTTCTCCGTCGGCGCCAGCCGCAAATTCTCGCAGCGCGCTCTTCAGCGACGCCGCCGTCCGATGGCTAAAGAAACGACGGCACTCGAAGTGATTTCTTGAGACGGCAGCCGTAGCGCAGAAATCAAATAACTCTTCGTCGCCGATGGTCTCTAATCGAGCGGCGTACTGCCGGGCCGATTCGCGCAGGGCATTGTCGCTGCGGGCCGACAGCGCCAGACCATGCCATGACGGGCCGAACTGCACAGGCTCAGGTTGGGCCTTCGCGGCGGGAGGAACAAACTCCTCGACCAGTACGTGTGCGTTGGTGCCGCTGAAACTGAACGAACTGATGCCCGCAACGCGGGTCGCCCGACCCGCGTCCCAAGACATGTGCGCGGCGGTTACTCGAATCGGCAACGTCTGCCAGGCGATGTTGGGGTTGGGACTTTCGAAATGGAGGCTCCGGGGTAGTTCCTTATTTTGTAGGCAAAGTATGGCCTTAATCAGGCCGGCGATTCCCGCGGCGGATTCAAGGTGTCCGATGTTGCTCTTGACCGAGCCGAGCCACAGAGGATTGTCCCAAGCGCGGTCGCCGAAGACGGCTCCCAGTGCGTCAACTTCAATCGGATCGCCGAGGGACGTTCCCGTCCCGTGCGCTTCGATATAGCTCACCTGAGACGGCTGGACGCCCGCGTTTTTCAGCGCGTCGCGAATAACCATCTGCTGGGCAGGCCCGTTGGGAACCGTCAGGCCGCTCGACCGTCCATCCTGATTGACTGCCGAGCCGCGGATCAGTGCCAGAATCGGGTCACCAGCCGACAAAGCATCGGAGAGCCGTTTGAGTACGACGATGCCGCAACCTTCCGCGCGAACGTAGCCGTCGGCGCGCGCGTCGAAACTCTTGCAGCGACCATCGGGCGCCAGCATTTGCGCCTGAGAAAAATTGACCGACATGTCCGGCATCAGCAGGTGATTGACGCCGCCGGCCAGCGCCATTTCGCTTTCGCCGGAGCGCAGACTTTGGCACGCCGCATGGACGGCCACCAAAGACGAGGAGCAGGCGGTGTCGAGCGAAACGCAAGGGCCTTTGAATCCGAAAAAATAGGAGAGTCGCCCCGATGCGGAGCTATGGGCGTTGCCGGTTCCGAGGTAGGCGTTGATGCGCTGCGGGTCGTCCCGGCTGATGAAGCGCAGGTAGTCCGATCCCGAAATGCCGATAAAGACGCCCGTCCTGCTCTCGAAGTGATTTAAAGGAGCCAAACGGGCGCGCTCCATGGCCTCCCAACTTACTTCGAGCAGCATCCGCTGCTGCGGGTCGAGGCTTTCGGCTTCGCGCGGCGAGATTTCGAAAAACGCCGCGTCAAAACTCTCACAGCCTGCGATGAAGCCGCCGAAAGGGCTATGAATCTTTCCGAGCGTGTTAGCGTTCGGATCGTACCAAGCCTCTATGTCCCAGCGGTCGGCGGGCACCGTGCAGATTCCGTCGCGCCCTTTTCGCAGCAGTTCGAGAAACGACTCGGGGTCTTTCACGCCCCCCGGAAAGCGACACGCCATGCCGATGACGGCAATCGGCTCGCATCGTGCGCGTTCCAACGCCTTGATCTTTTCGTCCGCCCGTTCGAGCAGGGTCAAGGCGTCTTGAAGTAGCTGATTGTCGTTTTGCGAATCGCTCATCTTCAATCGTCATTCGGTCGATCCAAGGTATCTTTCAACGCGGCCATCCGCTCGGCCAGCAATTTGGCAAGGTCTGAACGCGAGTGGCTCTGGCCCGCCGGTTGTTCGGGCGCGACTCTTGCCGGTTCATCATTCGTCGCGTCGTCATCTTTAATCAGGCCCGTCGCGAGGAAATTGATCAGCGTTTCCACGCTCGGATAGTGAAAGGCAAGGGCGGCGGGCAGCGATTCACGCAATCCCGCCTGTAGACGATTGCGTAGCTCAAGCGTGGCCAGCGAGTCCATGCCGAGGGACGAAAATCCGGCCCGCCTGTCGGTCAGTTCGCGGGCTTCGACGCCGAGGACGGCGGCGACGTTCTCCTGCACGAATTTATCTAACAGCGCGCGGCGGCGACCCGCAGGCGCCGCGTCAAGCCGGTCGCGGAACAATTGGCTTCCCTGTTCGGGTTCGGCTTTGGGCCGGTCGAACGCGCGTAACAGCGGCAAGCGTTGAAACAGACCCGGCAGCCTAGAGAATTCGATAGTTGAGACGCCCACCTGAACCGCCGTCGAACGGATCAGGGCGTTCAGATGTGATATGGCCTGAGCGACGGTCAGTTTGCCGAACCCCTCCAACTGCCAGCGGTTCCTCGCATCTCCCTGCGCCGAGAGGCCGACTCCGTCCCACTGCCCCCAGTTGATGCTGAGCGCGGGCAAGCCCCGTTCGCGGCGATACCATGCTAGACCGTCAAGAAACGCATTGGCCGCCGAATAGTTGGATTGGCCGGGCGACCCCGTGACCGACGCCATCGAACTGCAAAGCAGGAAAAAGTCGAGAGCCAGATGTCGCGTTTGAACGTGGAGGTTCCAGGCGCCGCGCGTCTTGGGCTGTAGCACGCGGACGAATTGCTCGGCACGCTGACGCATGATGATGGCGTCGTCCAGCAAGCCCGCGGCATGAATCAAACCCCTGAGCGGCGCGATCTCAGAATTGATGCGGGCGACCAGCGACGCCACCTGCCCCTCGTCTGTCACGTCGAGCTGTTCAATAATGATCCGCGCACGGCTCTGTCCCAGTTTTTGTAATTCCGGTTCTGCCGATTCCTCGGACGGGCGTCGTCCGGCCAATACAATCGTCCCCGCCCCTTGTTCCGCCAGCCATTGCGCGAGCTTGAGTCCCACGCCGCCGAGGCCGCCTGTGATCAGATAGCAGGCGTCGCCGCGAATCGTGAACTGCTCGTCACGCGGGGTGGTCACACTCGGTACCAGTCGCGCCACGTGCCGCCGGCCTGCGCGATAAGCCACTCGCTCCCCGTTTTCATCAGCCGACGCGCTCGACCGGGCCAGAACTTCGTCAACCACGAACTTGAGGTCTTGCTCCCAGCGGCTGAGGCCCAAGTCCACGAGCAACGTCCGCCACTCGGAATGTTCCAGAGATATGACGTTCGCCATCCCCCAGAGGGCGGACTTTGCCGGATCGACCGACTCCGCCGGATTGTCTACCGGCTGGGCGCCGCGTGTGACCACGCAAAACGAGGGGCCGTTCACGACTTCCAGTTGTGCGGCGGCCTGAACAAAGTTCAACAGTCGGACGCAATCACGTTCGGCCAAGTCCGGCGCCGCGTCAGTGTCGGTGGCGCCTGCGGCGAGAGAGAGGAACAGCACGGCATCCAAGCGCCCCCCTTTCGCGACTGCGTCCAGCAGTTTTCGGATGTCGTCAGGCCGGTCGAGGTTCAAAGAGAACTCGTCGGCGGAGGAATGTTCAAAGGATGTCGTCTGCAAACCCACGGTGCAGAACGCACCGTGGCGACGAAGTCGTTCGACGACGCTCTCAGCCGCCGCTTTGCAATCCGAAATGACGAGATAGCGGCGGGCTGTCTCGGGCGGGGCCGTGGCGACCGGCGTCAACTCCGCGGATTCCCATGCAACATGGTAACGGTCTGCGGCCTTCGCCGGAGTGTCGCCGATTGTTTCGCGGCTCGCGCGCCTCAACGTCAGCCCGACGATTCGCGCCAGCAGCGCGCCCCGGTCGTCAACCAATTCAACGTCAACTTGCGTAGTCGCCGAACCAAGAGACTCACGCTGGTGTACCGTGCAGAACGCACGTCGGGCCGGCGTCGAACGGATTTCAAGCCGGTCGAATGAGAGCGGCAAATGCACGCCGCCCTCGGGCAGCGAAGCGACGGCGGTCTGCAACGCTCCGTCCAGCAAGATCGGATGGAAGCAATATCCGTCGTCGTCCGCTAGGTGTGCCGGAATGGAGATAGAGGAGTGAGTGGCGTCTCGGCTGCGCTGGAACCAATCCAGCGAGAAGAAGGCGGCTCCAAAATCCGCGCCCCACTCTCGACACTGCTCGTACCACTGATGTCCCGGCACCGCGCCGGAAGGTTGGCGCCGGGAATGTCCGTTCTGCGACGAGCCGAGCGGCAGCCGACTGCTTGCCGACACTTTGCCGGACATGTGAAGCGTCCACTCCTCTTCGCCGCTCGATTCGTCAAGCGCGAGTATGCGAAATGCAGCCGTCTCGCCTTCGCCCGGATCGAGAATGAGCTGCACCGTGCATCGCCCCGCGGAAGGGATAATCAGTGGGTGGAGAATGGCAACGTCCTCTATCGTGGCCGCGCTCGTTTTGAAATGCTTCGTCGCCGCGGCCAGAACCATTTCCAGTGTGGCCGCGGCGGGCGTGATGACCGCTTCGAAAACGCGATGGTCATTGAGCCACACCGGCGCTCCCACACCCAGTTCGGATTCGTAAAGCGTCACCGCCGAGCGAATACGACGGCCAAGTAACGGATGCCCGCTCGTCTTCGCCGAACGCCGCGACTCGCTTTGCGAAGTCCCTTCTAAGCTCGCCTCGCGCGCCGGCGCTTCCAGCCAGCAACGCCGTCGCTGGAATGCGTATGTCGGGAGTCGCACGCGCTGCCGCCGGTAGTCGCGGTCGAAGCCTTGCCAGTCAATCTTGCAGCCCAGCACATGGAGTTCCGAAACGCTCGCCAAAAGGCTGTCCCAGTCGGAGCGATTACGGCGGCAACTGGGAAGCCATTTCGCGTCGGGGCCGGTCCATGTTTCCCGAGCTAGACTCAACAAGGCCGGATGCGGGCCAAGCTCGACGAACAACGAATGTCCCAGCCGCTCCAGATGCTTGATACCGTCCATGAACCTGACCGGCTCGCGCGCGTGTCGGCGCCAAAAGGCCGGAGTCGCGATTTCGTCTCCGGCGGGCAGGCCGTCGTGATTGGAGATGACCGGAACTCTCGCGGGCGAAAGCGTAACGGTCGCCGCACGCTTTTCGAATTCGTCGAGCATCGGCTCCACGACTCGTGAATGGAAGGCGTGCGAGGTCGCCAGCCTCTGCCACTTTATCCCCGCCGCATCGAGCCGCGACAGAACCTCTTCAAGAGCGCCCTGCGATCCGGAAATGACTGTGTTGGTCGGCGAATTGACAGCCGCCACGCTAACCTGCCCCTCACTACAAGCTAGTAGCGTGGCGATTTCATTTCGGTGTGCATGAACCATTGCCATCGCGCCGCGCTCGGGCAACGCTTGCATTAGTCGCGCCCGCTCCGCCACCAGTGCCAGTCCGTCTTCCAGACTGAAGACGCCCGCCACGCAAGCGGCGACGTACTGGCCGACGCTGTGGCCGAGGCAGGCGGCAGGTTCTATCCCCCACGAACGCCACAGTTCGGCGAGCGCGTACTCGACGGCAAACAGTGCGGGCTGCGTGTAGGCCGTCTGGTTGATTAAGTCCTCGCGTCCATTGGTCGCCCCATCTCGCTCAGGATAGAGTACGTGGAGCAGTGGTACGTCGAGGATTCCGCCGAGTATCTCCTGACAGCGTTCGATGGTGCGTCTAAACGTCGGATGCGTCTCGAAGAGTTCGCGGCACATGCCCGCGTATTGCGCGCCTTGTCCCGTGAAGAGGAACACGACCCGCGGTTCCGCGCCGGCCACCGGGACGACCGGCGCACCGCCCTCCTGATGTTGCCTTAGTTTTTCGGCGAGCGCGTGGCGAAGGTCGGCGGTCGTCCGTCCGCTTACCGCGAGCCGATAATCAAAATGATGCCGGCCAGCATTCGCCGTGAAACACACGTCGCCCGCCTCAAGTGCGGGATGCCTTCCCAAGTGCTCCACGTAGCGCGCGACGTGTTGCCACAACGCCGCCTCGTTTTTTCCGGACAGCGTCAACACATGACCTAAACGATTGAGTTCGTTCCCGCCGTCAGTTCGCCGCGGCGCCTCTTCGAGGATGACGTGAGCGTTGGTGCCGCCGATACCAAGTGAGTTAACGGCGGCCAACCTTTTGCCGTTCGGCGCCTGCCAGTCGGTAAGTTCCGTGTTGATGTAAAAAGGCGTGTTGTCGAAGTCAATCGCGGGATTCGGCTTTTCAAAATGGAGGGTGGCCGGAATCTGCGCGTGGTACAACGCCAGCGCCGTCTTGATAAACCCGGCGACACCGGAAGCGATTTGCAGATGGCCGACGTTGGTCTTGACCGAGCCGACGGCGCAGGTTCGGGGCCGCGGTCGCTCGCCGCGGAAGGCTTGATTGAGACCCACGATTTCAATCGGGTCGCCCAATTCCGTAGCCGTCCCGTGGGCCTCGACGTAAGTGATGGATTCAGCCGAGACGTTGCTCACGGCAAGGGCTTCGGCGGCGACCGACGCCTGACCGTCCCCGCTCGGAGACATATAGCCGACCTTTGCGCCCCCGTCGTTGTTAATCGCCGTACCCTTGATGACGGCGTAAATGTGGTCGCCGTCGGCCACCGCTTCCCGCAAGCGTTTTAAGGCGACGATCCCCACGCCGCTACCGAAGATGGTGCCCTGCGCGCGAGCGTCAAAGGCTCGGCAATGCCCGTCGGGCGAGACGATCATGCCGTCCTGAAAGAGGTGTCCTGCCTTTTGCGGAACCTTCACCGACGCGCCGCCCGCGAGACACATGTCGCATTCGCCGTCGAGCAGGCTGCGGCAGGCGAGATGAATCGTGACCAGCGTCGTCGAACAGGCCGTCTGGACGTTGACCGCCGGGCCTCGCAGGTTCAATCGGTACGCGACTTGGGTCGGCAAATAATCCTTGTCACTGCCGATCATCAATTGAAAACCGCCCAGTGAATCAAGAGTCGTGACACCGAGGTCGTCTCGCGTGTCGAGCGTGCCGCGGTTGGGATATACCTGATTCAATAAATAAGTGTTCATGCTGGCGCCGGCATAAACGCCGATCAGGCCGGGATAGCTCAGGGGGTCGTAACCGGCATCTTCGAGCACCTCCCAGGCGCATTCGAGAAACAGGCGCTGTTGCGGGTCCATCAGCACGGCTTCGCGCGTACTGAGGCCGAAGAAGTCCGGGTCGAAACCCGCGATGTCCGAAAGGACGGAACTAGCTTTGACGTAGTTCGGATCGCGTGCGGTGCGGGCGTCAATGCCCGACCGCACAATCTCCTCGTCACTGAAAAACGTAATTGATTCCACGCCGCGAGCGAGGTTGTCCCAGAAAGTTTCCACGTCGTCCGCGCCGGGAAACCGGCAGGACATGCCGATCACGGCGATGTCGGTTTCGTCCTCCGCCGACGACCGTCGTGAGCGCCGCCGTTCGGCCTGTATACGACCCAGCGTTGCCGCGGTCGCGTTCAGTTCGTGGCCGCTGTCGAGGAATTGCGCCAGACTCGAAACCGTCGGATACTTAAACAAGTCGACCAGCGTGACGGGGCTTTCAAATTCATCTCTCAGCCTCTCATGCATCTGTACGAGCAGCAGCGAATGGCCGCCAAGCTCAAAGAAATTCCCATGCAAACCGACCTGACCGATCTCTAAAATCTCCTGCCAGATTCCGGCAATCTTCCGTTCCGTCGCCGTCGCCGGCGCCACGTAAGCTTCCCTACCGGCCCCGGCCCGACCAGCCACGGGGAGCAGGTCGCGGTCGATCTCGCCCTGAGCGGTCAAAGGCATCTCGCCTAGGTTCCGGTACAACTCGCGCTGGTAGCCGTCCATATACAGACCGCTCGGTGCGCGGCTGAACAGTCGGTCGTAGAAAGGGGTGCCGCGGTACGGCGCCTCGTGATGCAGTGAATCGTGAGCAAACTCAACCGTCTCCCCACTCGTTCGCAGTAAGCGTCCTCGAATTCGAAAATCCGGATTCAGCCCGTTGTCACACAAACGCCTTTCGATAGTCGCGTTGATGCGGTCGCCGGTCGAAACGCGAACGCCTGAATCGAACACCGGCAGGAAGACGGGCAACCAGCAATATTCGTATTCCAGGATGTCGATTACTTCGCCGGTGATCGTGTGCAGGTTGAGCCAAACGAGAAATCCGTCAAACCGTGCGTCCTTTTCAACAACCATCTCGATAGAGTGTGTCTCTTCGAGTGGGATGGGCTTGTTGAAATCGAGGTCTTCGAAAACCGCGACGCCGGAGATAAGCTGTGTGCCGTCGAAGTTCTTGACGCAGAGTCTCAAATCGAAAGGACGACCGATCTCGTTAAAAATTCTGGATGCGTAAGAGCCCGGCACTTCGTTGAAACCCGGATTCATGAGTAGCGAATCCGGCATCGTCGTGGCGGCGATTTTGGTGACGCTCCGCGCGGGGAGCATGACGCCGTCGGGCTTCAGAAACCGGCGCGCGTCGTTGATCAGGACGGCGGCGCCTTCACATCCTCCGATTGGCCCGACTATCTCCGAGACACAAACGTCGGCAAGTTCGGGCAACGTAACTTCGGTGGCGTCGCCGTGAATCATTTCGATCTTGTCTTGCAGGCCGAGCTTGGCTACGAGCGCCGACGCGTCGCGGAATGCCTCGTCACCGATCTCTATCGCGTAGACTTTCCGCGCGCCCGCCTCGACGCAGAAGCGCGCCAAGATGGCCTCTTTACCGGTGCCCACTTCGACGACGACCTGATCCCTGACAGTCTGTCGGATGGCGACCTTATAACTATGATTGCGGCGTTCGTCGTGGGCCAACGCGTGGTAGAGAAGGTCGTCGTAGACAAAGTACTCGGCCACCGACGGCCACAACTCCAACTGCGTGCGGCGCGTCGAGGCCGGCTCCTGAAGTTGTTGAAACTTCGCCCGACTCGAATTGCCGTAGCGGTCTCTGACTTCCAGCGCGGCCAGCGCGTCCCGTGCAATCAAGGTCGGGGCGCTGAAACAAACGACCGGTTGCAGCAACGCCTCGGGCTTGCGGTCCAGCATCGCCCCGACCCGGCGATGCCGCGCGTCGAGACCGATCAGGTACGAACCCGGCCCGAGCCGCAGTCCTGCCAGAAAAGCATAGAGTCCTTCCCTCAGCGAGACCGGATAGAAACCCGAGGCACGGGCAATGGGCGTTGCATCGTCAGACAGATTGTCGGCCACGTGGCTCCACAGCGACCACGCGAAGTTGTAACAGCGCACCGTTTCCTCGGCACGAAGTTCATCCGTAAGGGCTGTCACATATGAAGCCGCCGCCGAGATCGCGCCGACCGTCGCGCCGCCGAAAAAACCGTTGGCGGAAGTGAAGGAAATGAACAGTGTGGAGGGCCGGCTGCGTGCAATTGCACACAAGCGCAGACACCCACGGATGTCGCCGGCGAGAACGCGGTCTAGCTCTTCGGGTGTTTCATCCGACAACGCCCGTTCGCGGTACAGGCCGGAAAGATGAATAATGCCGTCGAGTTCTCCCTCACGACGTTCGAACTCGGCGATGCGTTCGGGCAACTCGTCCGGATGCCGGTAGTACTCGACGGTCACGCCGGCGGACGGATTAACTTCCGGCCCGGCATACTCTCGGCGGGTCGAGTCGCCGAGTAACAGCACTCGCGCGCTATGTCTGGACGCAAGGTAACGAGTAATTTCGACACCCACGCCGTCGAGGCCGCCGTGGATGACATAGCGGCCTCCGTCCTTCAACGGGAACGGGCCGCTCTTGTCGTCGAATGATACTTGCTCCAGCCGCGGCACAAATCGCCCGTCCACACGCAGTGCGATTTCGTGGTCGGACGGGTCGGCAGTGAATTCTTCGACGAGCGCGGACACCAGATGCAGGTCATCGGGCGCATCGACATGACGGCACGCCAGCCAAGGATATTCGGCGGCGATTGTCTTAAGTAGTCCGGAGATTACGCCACGCTCCGCGGCCAGTGAATCATCCGCTGAAACAATCTGAGAGCCAGAAGTAAGAACGTCGAGTCGGATCGCTTGGTCCGCCTCCTTCGAATCGTTCAGCGCGCGAACCAGCGCCAGCAAATCCAAGGCGGAAGTGTGCAGCGAATTATCGCTGCGCGGCTCGCCGTCCCGGTCATTGGCCGGGCCGTGATTCCAGCAGTGAACGATTCGCTCCGGAAAGCATCCCCGAGCGCGCAAAGTCCGCAACAGCCGGTGGTAGTCGTCGTATTCGGCGGGCGCGAGCCGATACAGGTCTTCGGCAATGCTACTGAATTGGTCGTCACGCTCAAGACGAATACAGCGCGTCCCGCCCCCCTGCCATGCGGCACCGACTGCCTTGCTTGCGGCGGTCTCACTAAGCAGAAGCAACGTGGTCGCGGAGGTCGGGTGACTGTCCGCCGCACGCCGTTGCTTGCGACGCCATAATTTCCGGAAGAACCAATCCAGCATCGTGTTCTCATTGGCCGTCAGCAGATCGACGCGCCGGAGAACGTCGGCAAAGTCGCCCCGGTTGAAGCGCTCGGCTATACGCGAGCGGAGCAGCTTCCCGATAGGCGATTTGGGAATATCCTCTTTGGCAATGGGCAGCAGAAAGTCGGGCTTCAAGCCGAGACGGCGCGCCAGAGTCTTGCGGATGTTTCCCAGCAGCTCTTGGAGATGAGAATCTTCGGCGGCAGGCGTGTGAAAGAAGATCGCCAGTTTCTCGCCCGCCGACGACTCAGGCCAGACGGCGCAGGCGGCGCAGAAACTGGCGCTGACGCCAGCCACTTCCTGAACCACGGTTTCGATTTCACTGTTATAGAAATTCGCGCCGTTGACGATCAGACTCTCCTTCGCGCGGCCAGTCACGATCAGCTCGCCCTCGGAAAGAAACGCCAAATCGCCGCTGTCAAACCAACCGTCGTCGCGAAAGACCGCACGAGTGGCGGCCTCGTCCTGATAATAACCAGCGGATACCGCGTCCCCGCGGATGTACAAACGTCCGATCCTGTGTTCCGGCAGCGTGTCGCCTTGCTCGTCCACGATTTTGATCGTGACGCCGGGAATTGGAGGCCCCAGACTGATAAACGGAATCGCGTCAGGGTGCCCGGCATCGAGCATCACTAGCTCGCCGTGCAGCGAATTGCGACCGACGTTGAAGACCCGCAAACTCACCTGTTCGCGCGGTTGAAAATACGTAATGCCTGAGCCTGTTTCGGCCATGCCGAACGCCGGCTGTATCACAGACTTGTTCAGTCCGTAAGGAGCCAACTGTTCGAGGAATCTGTCGACCACCTTCAACGAGACCGACTCGCCGGCCGTCAGCAGCGTCTTCAGGCAGGATAAGTCCCATGCGTGATCCTGATTCTTTTCCAGTGCGTGACTGACCAGCGAGTAAGCAAAGTTCGGCGCCCAGCTATGCGTACCGCGAAACCGGTGGATCAACTCCAACCACCGCAGTGGCTTCGCAAGCACATACTCTTTCGGCACATAAACCATCGTGCACCCGGTCGGTACGCAGCGCAGGTGCCAATCGGAAAGGCTGCCGATGTGATCGAGCGGGAGCCAATTGATGACGACATCGTTTGATCCCCAACCGCAGAGTTGGTTGACGCCCGCCGCCCGCTGAAGTATGCAGCGATGCGTGAGCATGACTGACTTCGGCGTCCCGGTACTTCCCGAGGTGAGGTTGAAAAATGCCACGTCATCGGGCTGGGCCGCGTGGTATCTTCCGTCGGGCGCCTGCTCGCGGAGCGACTCAAGCTTGATCAACTTCCCGGCATCCAACTCGCTCGCCAGCTCGGTCGGGTCACGCGTCGGCGACACTACCACCCACGGGCAGCCGAGCGCTTCCCAGACTCGGCACAACTGCTGGAATTCGCGGTCGGACTCGTGATATGCCTTGGGAACCGCGGCGATGACCGGCACGAAACCGCCCAAGACGCATCCCCAAAAGGCTTCGAGAATCTCGTCATTGCCGACTAACTGGAAGATGACTTTTTCACCGGCCTTGACGCCCGCGGCGCGTAATCCGCCGAGAATGCGTTCGCCGCGCCGGAGCAATTCACCATAGCTCAACCTGTGGTGTTGGCCGTCATCGGCGACAATGATTATGCGTTCACCCGGTTCGCGCTCCGCCGTCTGTCTTAGCGCCTCGACCAGAGTCGGCGGCACCGCATAAAGCGGATCGCGCGTCGCGCCCGCACGGCAGGCGAGCGGACGAGGCAGGCCCGGATTCTCGCGGGTAGCCGGCTCGCGCGAACGGAGTAACAGATCACGAATCGCGGGCGACTGTAACGCCTTCCATTGCGGCAACAGGTTCGAAAGGTGTAAGCGCGGCGCCGCCGAGTCTCGCTGGCGGGCGACCACCTCCACCCTGCCGATTTCCGGCAGGCGCGCTAAGGCAGACTCCCACTTGTCGAGCAATTCCTGATCGACGACTTCAACCTTCCGCAAGACCTTCAGGTCAACATATCCCTCGTCGTCCAACGCCAAAGCGGATACCGGGATCAGCTCCACGGTACACTGCGCCAAAGCGGAGACTTCGCGCTCCAGCCTTTGCAGACGGTCGCCATTCACCGGCCCGTTCGGCACCACCCATGCCGCGAGAATCGGGCCTTTCGGCGCGGGCTCGCGGACCGAAACTTCACAGGTTTCAATCGCCGAATCATGGAGCAACGCCGAGCGGACAGCGGCCAACGT
The DNA here is from genome assembly GCA_041749275.1 of Pyrinomonadaceae bacterium. Taxonomy (GTDB): domain Bacteria; phylum Acidobacteriota; class Blastocatellia; order Pyrinomonadales; family Pyrinomonadaceae; genus JBGTBQ01. Next base: position 55,886 of record JBGTBQ010000181.1, read on the forward strand.
AGGGGCGAGGTCAGCTTCATCAACGCTTTGTCGAGGTTGGGGGTTCTGAACTATCATCTGGCCGGGCACTCCAGTGACGCTGATATCGTCCGGCAATAAGGTCGGGTGTTAGCCTGCCGTAATGAGCGGGTACGAGTCGTATGATTAGCCGACGAAGCCACGGTCAACTGAAGCTGGCGTCTACTGTCAACAGAGTGTGCATCTATCCCCCATTTAGTAGACACCGAGATAAGACCTTCTTCGAGCCTCACGCGGCCTGTTTCAACCGCGCTCGATAGCGCGCTCCTCCTCCAACTGCTTGACCTTCTGCCTCAGCTCGAAGTTCTCTTGTTCCAGAGGCGTGCGTTGCCCATGCCCACGAAACGCATCCGCGCCTTCCGTGCGCGTCGCCTTTATGGCAGCGCGACAAAGTCCACGGCGAGATGCCTAAACTCTGCGCCACGTCAGAGTTCGTCCTACCTTGCTTGGTGATGAGTCGAATGGCTCCTTGCTTGAACTCTTTGGTGAACTGTTTTCGCTCTTTCATCATGCCTCCATTATAGGCTCTTCGCTATTTCGTGTTGGTAATTCCCCCCCCAATCGTGGATGACCCGGAAATACAGCTCCGCCGACGGCCAGAGGAAAACCCTCCCCTTTTTTAACTGCCTGAGACGGTTAGAGTAAAGGCAACTCAGAGAGAACGCGAGAGCGGCGGCAAAATGACGACCCCCCTGCTGACCGCGAGGAAGGCCCCATGGCGCGGGTAAAGTTACCCACTCAAAACAGCGAGGAACCCCATTATATCGGTTGAGGCGGAGGCTCTGAAGAGTCTTATTTCACCCTCTACTTTTTGGGGTAAGGTTCACGTCACTGGGCTAAACCTTGTGCCGCATGCGACGGAACTTACCACAGTCAAAAGTTCATAACAGGCTCCAGACAATTTCGCTGTTATACTCGGCCATCCTACGCTATGATGAGACAGCCGACACAATTCTGCTTCGCCGGTCTTTCACCTCATAGCTTGCATCCTGTGCACTTTCACCACTGGAGCCATACGAAATTGTCGAGTTGTGGAGGGGGGCAGAAACGCAGTCACTACGCATCCCGGTTCATGTCTCGCTAAGGGCATAATAGCGACGGGACGCAGTTGCTTCTTTGAGGATCAGAGTCTTCCCCAAGCAACACCGTGAACTAGCCTCTCAAGCGCCCAGAGTCTCCTCCACAGCAGGACTAATGTCAAGACCTTTTATTCGAAGGGAGTAATCGGTCAGTCAGCTTTGGGTCACAAGCCGAAGAAGGAGCGAAAACACGTGAAGTGTTGATGAGCGTGATGCAAACATTGATGAAGAGGGTCGCAGACCCCAGACAGAAATTCAAAGCGGTGTTGGATCACCTCGCCTTGCACGCGGAAGGCAAAGTAACTGAACTATTGTTCCATGTAGATGACGGTTAGAGTTGATGGGCACAGAGAAGTCCAAGACTGCTGGCAAACGATGATGAGGCTGACGAAAGTTTATCGCTTTGAAAGCTTTGCTGCCGCTGCGG
>JBGTBQ010000182.1:0-38850 GCA_041749275.1 Pyrinomonadaceae bacterium
TCAGGACGCGCTGTTTTACGACCGCTTCAAAGCCGCTGGTTACCCCATCGGCTCGGGCGAAGTGGAGAGCGCACACCGGTACATCCCACAAAAGCGTTTAAAGATAGCGGGAGCGAGTTGGAAACCTGAGACGATCAACCAGATGTTGGCGTTGCGTGTCATCAGAGCTAATGGTTGGTGGGAAGAGTTTTGGCAGCAGCGACAGGCAAAGTTCCTTGCCGCTTGAGACATCTACCGACTATTTCCGGTTACACTCCCGGCGGCCCGTTTGCTTGCCGCCGCTCGTGGCTCGTGCTAACGTTTTTGCTTTCGACACGTGGGCGGAAAGCAGACCGTAGCACGCCATTCTGGACGGTGAGATATGATTAGACCTTTTCGCGGCAAGCACCCGCAGATTCACCCGACGGCCTTTATCGAGGAGAGCGCGCAAATCATCGGCGACGTACACATCGACGCCGAATCGTCCGTCTGGTTCGGCGCGGTGGTACGCGGCGACGTGTTTCACATCCGCATCGGCGCGCGCACGAACGTGCAGGACGGCACCGTCATCCACGTCTCGAACGGCACGCACGCCACCATCCTCGAAGACGAAGTGACGGTCGGCCACAACGTCACGCTCCACGGTTGCCACGTCGAGCGCGGCTCGCTCGTCGGCATCGGCTCCATCGTCTTGGACGGCGCGCGCATCGGCGCCGAATCCTTAATCGCGGCGGGCGCGCTCGTCTCGCCCGGCACCGTCATCCCGCCGCGCTCGCTCGTCATGGGCGTGCCCGCGCGCGTGAAACGACCGCTGACCGACGAAGAGGCCGCCGGTCTCGCGCAGTTCTGGCAGAACTACATCGAGTACACGAAGCAGTACAAAGAAGAGTCTGAGGTCTGAAGTCTGAAGTCCGGAGTCAATCCGGTTTTTAGGCTCCAGACTTCGAGACTCCAGACTTGAGTTATGGCAAAGACCCAACCAGCACGCGGGATGCGCGACTTTCTGCCGGCGGATGTGCGGCGGCGGGAGTATGTCATCGGCGTCGTCAAGGAAGTTTATGAGCGTTACGGGTTCGAGCCGTTGGAGACGCCGGCGGTCGAGAACATCGAGACGCTGACTGGCAAGTACGGCGAAGAGGGCAACCAACTCATCTTCAAAATCCTGAAGCGCGGCGAGCACGAGAAGACGGGCGAGGCCGACCTCGCGTTGCGTTACGATTTGACCGTGCCGCTCGCGCGCGTCGTCGCGGAGTATGGCGACAAGCTCCCAAAGTTTTTCAAGCGCTATCAGATTCAACCCGTCTGGCGCGCGGATCGCCCGGCGCACGGCAGGTTCCGCGAGTTCTACCAGTGCGACGTGGACGCCATCGGCTCGCGCTCGGTGATGGTCGAGGCGGAATTGTGCGCGGCTGCAAGCGAAGCGCTAACGAAATTAGGCTTCATCAATTTCACAATATGGCTTAATCACAGACAGCTATTAACCAGTTTGTTGGACAGCGTCGGAATAAAGTCGGAACACCACACGAGTGCGCTAACAGCTTTGGATAAATTAGATAAGATCAAAGCCGAAGGGGTTAGAAAAGAATTTATTTCGCGAGGGCTATCGGAAACTGCCTGTGTAGAACTTCTCGACTTCTTTTCTTGCGTAACTGAGTATGCCGATAATACTTTTGATAGGGGTGTTGATAATAACCGCTATCCTTCCGGCGAGGAGATTGACGGTTGGAATTCATTTACACTTAATGAACTAGGAAAATTAGTAAGTGGACATTCAGAAGGTGAGAAAGCTTTAACTGAACTGACTAAAATTTTGGAGTTGACTAGCCTAGGGCAAGCTGCTGGAACAATAGCTCTTGCGCCAAATCTGGCACGTGGACTCTCCTATTACACGGGCGCGATCATGGAGATCAACGTGCCCGACCTCGCCGGAAGTTTGGGCGGCGGTGGGCGTTACGATAACCTCGTCGGGATGTTTTCCGGAAAGGACGTTCCGGCGTGCGGCTTCTCACTCGGCTTGGAGCGAATCATCGTCGTGATGACGGAGCGCGAGATGTTCCCGCCGTCGCTGGTTGATGCGCCGGCTGAGGTGCTGGTGACGCTCTGGAATGAAGAGAGTGCCGGAGAGTCACTCGCGCTTGCCTCGGAGTTGCGGCGCGAAGGTTTGCGCGTTGACGTTTACCCTGAAGCCGACAAGCTCGGCAAGCAGTTCAAGTATGCCGCTTCGCGCGGCGTGCCGTTCGTCGCCGTCGTCGGAGATGAAGAGCGCCAACGCGGCGAGATTGCGCTGAAGAATATGACGAGCGGCGAGCAGCAAACCGTCAGCCGCGAGCTTGTCGCGGCAACGTTGCGTGAGGCTTTGCGGCGGAGCGGAGACTCATCGTAAACGTGAAGAGTGCGGGATGGTACGCCGCGTAGCGGCGGTTGAATTTAGCCCGGCGTTTCAACGCCGGGTCAATCTTCAGGCGTCGCTGACGCGACGCGCGTTTGTCGGCGGCGCGCTTTCCCGGCCTTGAAAGGCCGGGCTAAACTCAGTCGCCGCGACGCGGCGGAATGGCGCTCGGCGCGCGGAGACTTCAGTTAAAAGCTGTCAGATTTTGAAAGCGAATCATTGAATCATGCCAATCGTTCTCGATCATCTGGGAGAGTTAGAGCGCACGCACTCGTGCGGCGAGCTGCGCGCGTCGGACGCGGGGCGGACCGTGGTGCTGATGGGCTGGGTCGCCACGCGACGCGACTTCGGGCCGCTCACCTTCGTTGACCTGCGCGACCGCGACGGGTTGACGCAGGTCGTCTTCAACGAGGAGACCGCCGCGGCGGCGCACGCCCGCGCGAAAGAAGTGCGCGGCGAGTATGTCATCGCCGTGCGCGGCGAGGTCGTGTTGCGCGATGAAGCGCAACGCAACCCGAAGATCGCCACGGGCGACATGGAGGTGCAGGCGCGCGAAATCCTCGTGCTCAACGAGGCGAAGACGTTGCCCTTCCAATTGGATATGCCGCCCGACAAACTCGCCGCCGAGGAGGTGCGCCTCAAGTATCGTTATCTCGATTTGCGGCGGACGCAGATGCAGTCGAACATACGTCTGCGCCACCGGATGGTTGCCGAGATTCGCGGCTACATGAACGAGCAATCGTTCACCGAAATCGAGACGCCTATCCTCATCAAGTCCACGCCCGAAGGGGCGCGTGATTACGTCGTGCCGTCGCGCCTCTATCCCGGCAGGTTCTATGCGCTCCCGCAGTCGCCGCAAATCTTCAAGCAGATTTGCATGATCGCCGGACTCGACAAGTATTACCAGATCGCGCGCTGCTTCCGCGACGAAGACCTGCGCGCCGACCGTCAGCCCGAATTCACACAGCTCGACGTGGAGTTCAGCTTCGCCACGCGCGAGCAGGTCTATCGTCTGATCGAAGGCTTGATGGCGCGCGTCTTCCGTCTCGCCGGCGCGGAGTTGCCCGTGCCGTTCCCGCGCCTGACTTACGCGGAGGCGCTGAGGCGTTACGGCAGCGACAAGCCCGACCTGCGCTTCGAGATGGAACTCAAAGACCTCGGCCCGTCGGTCGAGGGGACGACGTTCGCGCCGTTCGCGGCGGCGTTGGAGAAGGGCGGCGAGGTGAAGGGACTCGTCGTGAAGGGCGGCGCGCACCTGTCGCGCAAAGCTCTCGACGAGTTGCAGGAGTACGCCAAACGCTACGGCGCGGGCGCGCTCGCATGGATAAAGTTGGGAGACGAGCTTTCGTCTTCGTTGTTGAAAGCGCTCGGTGATGAGACCGTCGCGCGCATGGCCGAAGCCGCCGGCGCGGAGAAGGACGACGCGGTGCTCGTCGTGTCGGGGAGCAAAAAGGTTGTCGCGGCTTCTCTGGGCGCGCTGCGGAACGAGGTCGCGCGGCGCGAGAAGCTGATCCCCGCGAACACCTTCACGCCGCTCTGGGTGACGGAGTTTCCCATGTTCGAGCACGACGAGGAGAGCGGGCGCTACTACGCGATGCACCACCCGTTCACCTCGCCGCTCGACGAAGATTTGCCGCTGCTTGAGCGCGCCATCAAGGGCGGCGAGACGCACCTCTTGGGCGAGCTTCGCGCGAAGGCTTACGACACGGTCGTCAACGGCATCGAGGTCGCGGGCGGCTCGATTCGTATCCATCGCCGCGACGTTCAGCGCCTCGTCTTCAAGGCGCTCGGCCTGACGGAAGAGAAGGCGCGCGAGCGTTTCGGCTTCTTTATGGACGCGCTCGAATACGGCACGCCGCCGCACGGCGGCATCGCCTCCGGCATCGAACGCACGCTGATGGCGCTCACCGGCATCGAGAACATCCGCGACGTGATGGCCTTCCCGAAGACGGCCTCCGCCGCCGACCTGATGATTGACTCGCCCGGCGAACTCGACCCGCAACAGTTGGACGAACTGCGGATCAGCATCGTGAAAGGTTAGATACGGCAATCGGGAAATCTATGGGTTAGTTAAAAGGTAGATGCACAAGGAACCTCTCACACTGATAGACCTCGCCTCAGCCGCCAGAGACTTCTGTAACTGGAGTCATCAGTACCGTGAGTTGTTCGGAGTCACTGACGGGAAAGCCGTGGGCACCTTCATCGAGCTACAATTCAGGACTGAGCTTGAGGCGAAATACGACGTGCTGACAGGTAACTCGGCGCGTGGCTTGGACCTTCCCTCGCTCGACACGGATATCAAAGCAACTTCCGTCCGCCAGCCGCAGTCCTCATGTCCGTTCCGTTCGGCCCGGCAAAAGATTTACGGTCTTGGGTATCATCTATTGCTGTTCGTTTACGAGAAACATGACGAGCAGAAGAAGAAAACCGCCACCCTGAATTTTGTCAATTGCGTGTTCATTGACAGGAGCCGCACCGCGGATTACCAGACGACACGCGGCCTGCGAGACTTGTTGGATCGGGACGCTAACCGCGATGACATCATGGCCTTCCTCGAAGAGCGAAGGCTGCCGGGCGACGAGATAGTATTCAACAATCTGGCTGATGAAATTTTAACTTCCCCGCCTGAACTCGGATACCTGACCATCTCGAATGCGTTACAATGGCGTCTGCAATACGGTCGCGTCATCAACGTCGCGGGAACTATTCCCGGAGTCGAGAAGGTGGTATGACTAAGCCTCACGGCAACCTAGCCATTACTGACGGCGTGGTTGAAATCAATCAAGACTCTATACTCGACTTTATTTCAAGCTGCGCCACGTTCGCCCGCGCTAACGAAGAAATACGTTGCCTGACAGGCATTAGGCGATTCTTCCCTGACGCCGCAACTTTCGAGAGATTCCCGCGAATTCTTACCAGCCTCGACGCAAACATAGACCCACGAAACACCCGCGAGTGGGGAGATTTTCAGACCCCCCCTGCTCTTGCGGAGAGAGTCTGTAATCTTCTCGCCGCCGGCGGCTGGTCTCCGAGCGTCGTCATCGAGCCGAGCTACGGTGAAGGAAATTTTATCTTCGCCGTGCTCCGTGCGTTTCCGACTACCAAACTCATCTACGGTGTCGAGCTTCAGGAAAGGTACGAATGGCAGTTCAAAGTCGCCCTGCTGGTCGAGTCGCTGCTTGGGAACCGTCACACCGCGCAGATTGACATTCAACGCGATAGCATCTTTACCCACCAGTTTCCGGACGAGATTCTCGCGGCGGAAGACGTGCTCATCGTTGGCAATCCTCCTTGGGTCACTAGCGCGGAACTCGGCTCCCTTGAGTCGCGCAACTTGCCTGCGAAGAGAAACATTAAGTCGCTCGCCGGCCTTGATGCGCTGACGGGGAAGAGCAACTTCGACGTGGCGGAATACGTGCTGCGGCGGATGATTGAACTGCTCAACGGTCGGCGCGGCAAACTGGCGATGCTGTGTAAAAACTCCGTCGTCAAAAACATCGTCGAAAGGTTGCCGAACGACGGCTGCCACGTTTCGGAAGTCAGACAAGTCGAGATTGACGCGAAGCGAGAATTCGGCGTTTCCGTCGAAGCCTCGTTGCTCCTGCTGACGACCGGAAGGCCGAACCGCTTGATGACCTGTCAGGTAAGCATTCTCAACGAGCCGGAGCGAGTGAAACGGACTTTCGGTTGGTCGAGAAATAAATTCGTCTCGAGTGTGGAAGGTTACGAAGAAACTTTCGAGTTGGACGGGAAATCTCCGCTGGTGTGGCGGCAAGGCTTAAAACACGATTGCGCGCAGATAGTGGAGCTTGATGTGCAGGGCGTTGATGTTGTGAACGGCAAAGGCGAGAGGGTGTGCCTGGAAGACGAATGGGTTTACCAGCTATTGAAAAGTTCAGACCTGCGAAGTTTCGCGGTGGGTCTTGCCAGAAAGAAGGTGATTGTAACCCAGCGACGCCTTAATAATGACACAGCGTACCTGCAACAAAGTGCTCCGAAGTTGTGGAATTATCTGTGCAGGCATGAGGCTTTTTTTGCAAGGCGCAGGTCGAGCATTTACCGTAATAAGCCGCGATTCTCGATGTTCGGCATAGGTGACTACGCTTTCAAGAAATACAAGGTCGCTACCTCCGGAATGTACAAGGATCCGTGTTTCTCGCTGGTTTCGCCCGCCGACGACCGTCCAGTCATGCTCGATGACACCTGTTATTTTCTTGGTTTCGACCTCTACCAAGATGCGTTGTTTACCGCCTCACTGCTTAATTGCGCGCGGGTCAGGAAGTTTCTCGAATCCATCGTCTTTACAGACGCAAAGAGGCCGTACACGAAAGAGATTCTGATGCGCGTGGATTTAATCGAAGCGGCTTCCCGAACGTCTTATGAAGAGCTTCGCGGCATTTGGGCTTCGGCGAGTTACACCCCGGAAACAGTTATTGCCGAGAGCGACTACCTTGAATTTAAGGAGCGCCTCAGAGGATCGCACGCAGGTCTTCAATTTAACAGTTGATTGAAAAGAATTGCACGATCCTTCACCGCGCGCACGCCGAAGAGATGTTCGCGCACGCGCGCGCGTCGAGTCCGGCGGAATGCTGCGGCCTCGTCGGCGGGCGGGGGCGCGTGGCATCGGGCGTCTATCGTCTGCGTAACATCGCGCGCGATGCGCTCAACGCTTACGAGGCCGCGCCGGAAGAGTTGTTCGCCGCGCAGAGGGAGATGCGCGCGCGCGGCGAGGAGCTGTTGGGGATTTACCACTCGCACCCGCGCTCCGCCGACCCCGCGCCGTCGGCGACGGACGTGCGGCTCGCCTTTTATCCTTCCGCCATTTATTTCATAATCGGATTCACGCGCGATGGCGAAGGCGTGCTGCGCGCCTTCCGTATCTCGGAAAGCGCGGGAAGTTGGGAGCGCGTGCCGCTGGAAGTGAGCGAAGAATGAGTTGCGCGGAGAACCCGCGCGCCTTGAGCGTCGTAAAAGGTTTCGCATGTCCGAGAAAAGGAGCAAGTACGACACCGACCCGCTCGACCCGGAATTCGTGCGCCGGACGGAAGAGCTGATGAACCGGACGCGGGAGGTCGAGCGCGAGCCGCCAACCGAGCCGGAGCCGGAGCCGCGCCGCGACCCCGCGCTGGAAGAGCCGACGCGCCGTTTCGACGAGCAGTACGCCGATTCCTACCCGTCCATGTTCGTTCCGCCCGCTTACCAGCCGCCGGCGCGTCAGCCGGGCTACACGAGTTTCGGCGCGGACGCGCGGGAGCAACAGCCGGGCGTGGACACGCCGCCCGCACAGGTGTCTCAATATGCCGCGCCCACGCCCCTTTCGTCACGCCCCGTACAGAAACTGGGGCTGGCGGAGAAGTGGGCGTGCATCGCGCCTTACGCGCCCTTCTACATCGGACTGGTGGCGGCCATCGTCGAACTCCTCATGGTCCCGCGCACCGAGACGCGGACGCGTTTCCACGCCGCGCAAGGGTTGGCGCTGCAACTGGTAATCATCGCCGTCTCGCTCGCCTTCAACCTCGTCGGGGCAATCACGGACAGCGGCTTTGGCGGATGGGTTTTCGGGACGGCTGCCTTTGTCTTCCTCATCGTCTCGATGTTCCGCGTCTGGGGCGGCCAGCCGCACCACCTCGCGCCGCTCGACGACGCGACTCGCTGGCTCAATGAGAAGATCGAGCCGAAGAAGTAAACGATTTTCAGTTCGCGGCATAATGGACTTCCGCCTTCGGTAATTGCCGAAAGATTACGAGACACCCCGCGCCGGCCACGGATGCACTGAAAACTGAAAACTGAATACCGCTTTGGTTTTGTGTTAATCTGGCTTCCCTCATAGGCTGCTCGCTTTATTTAAGACGACTCTCTCGGGGACGGCTCGCTCAGATGAGAAAGAAGCTGCTGGCTTCGCTCCTTTCGCTCTCGATTTTCGCGCCCATGATCGCTTTCGCGCCCGCGAAAGTGTCGGCGCAGAGACGACCCACGCGCCGCGCGCCCGCCACCTCGCGCGTGAACTACGACGCGCGCGTCGCACAAATCGCCGATGCCTACCTGCGCGGCCACTACGCCTTTAACCCGACCGAGGCCACGAGCGCCGGGCTGCACGAGTTCGACGCGCAACTCGAAACACGCAGCGCGGACGCGGTTGCGAAAGAGGTGCGACGCCTGAAGGCCGCGCTGGCGGAGCTTGCGCGCGTGCCGGAGTGGAGGCTCTCGGCGGATGCGCGCTATGACTATCTCGTGCTCGGTTCGCACGCGCGCGCGCGGCTGCTCGAACTCGAAGAGGTGCGGATGTGGCGGCGCGACCCGAACGTTTACAACCAACTCGTCTCGGCCTGCGTGGACAACATCCTGAAGCGCTCTTTCGCGCCCATCGAACAGCGGCTCGACACGGTGCTCGCGCGCGAGAAGCAGATTCCGCGTCTGCTCGAAGAGGCGCGCGTGAATTTAGAGAACCCGCCGCGCATCTACACCGAGACGGCCATCGCGCAGGCGCGCGGGAGCGTGGACTTTTTCCGGCGCGTCGTGCCGCAGATGTTCGAGCGCGCGGGCGGGAGCCGTCTCAATGCAGCGCGCCGCGCCGAGTTTCACACGGCGAACGAAGCGGCGGTCGCCGCGCTCGCCTCGTTCGCCGTGTGGTTGGAGCAAGACCTGCTGCCGCGCTCGAACGGCGACTTTCGCATCGGCGCCGAATTGTTCAGGAAGAAGCTGCTCCACGAAGAGATGATCGAGACGCCGCTCGCGCAGCTTGTGCGCGAAGGCGAACACGAACTGCGCGAGACGCAGGATGCGATGCGCGCCGTCGCCGAAGAGGTCGCGCCGGGGCGCGGCGTCGTCGCGGCGCTGGAACTGCTCGCGCGCGAGCGTCCCACGTCGGAAGGACTCGTCGGCGAGACGCGCGCCGAACTCAACCGCATCCGCGCCTTCGTCAGCTCCGAAGAGATACTGACGCCGCCCGCGCGCGAAAACCTGATCGTCGCCGAAACGCCCGAATACGCGCGCGCACTCTCCTTCGCCTCGCTCGACGCGCCGGGGCCGTTCGAGCGCGTGGCGACCGAGAGCTACTACTACGTCACGCCGCCCGACCCCGCTTGGGACGCGCGCCGGCGCGAGGAGCATCTCGGCCACTACAACCGCTATCAGCTTCCCATCATTTCGATGCACGAAGCCTATCCCGGCCACTACTATCAACAGCTCAAGTCGAAGCAGCAGCCGTCGCGCGTGCGCGCGGCCTTCGGGGCGGCGAGTTTCGTCGAGGGCTGGGCGCACTACTGCGAGCAGATGATGCTCGATGAAGGTTTCGGCGGGAACAATCCGAAGCTCAGGCTCGCGCAGTTGAACGCCGCGCTCCTCCGCCTGTGTCGCTATCTTGCCGGCATCCGCCTGCACACGGCGGGGATGACCTACGAGGACGCGGTCGAGTTCTTCATGCGCGAAGGGTATCTCATGCGCGTGAATGCCGAACGCGAGGCGCGACGCGGGACGATGGACCCGACCTATCTCGTCTACACGCTCGGCAAGATGGAGATTCTCAAACTGCGCGAGGACTGGCGGCGGAACATGGGCGACTCGTTCCGCCTCGGCGAGTTTCACGACCGGCTTTTGAGCTATGGGATGCCGCCCGTCCGCATCCTCCGCATGGCGATGCTCGGCGAAAGCGGCGGCGCGTCCGGCAAGAACGGCGCAACGCAAAACGGCGCGTCGTCGGAAGAGGCGAAGCCGATTGACTTCTCGGTGCTGGCGACGGGGACGATGAGCGACTACGAAGGCGCGCGCGCGTTGGAACTGATGACGAGCGAGACGGAGTGGCGGCGCGTGTGGGGCGTCATTGGAGCGGGACGGCAGATGCCGGACGTGAGTTTCAATTCACGCGCCGTCGTCATCGTCTATCAGGGGCAGAAACCGTCTGGCGGGTACAGCGTCGAGATTACCGGCATCAAGCGCATTGGCACTGTGCTTGCAGTGAGTGTCAATGAGCGTCGTCCGGCGTCCGGAGATGTTACAACACAGGTCATTACGTCGCCTTTCGTCGTCGTTTCGATACCACGTCCGCCGACGGGCGCGACCGTCCGATTCGAGGGCGCGGAGCGGATTGAGACGCCGCCACCGATTCGCAAGAAAATCGTGAGACCGCGCGCACCGAGACGCAGGGGACGCCCCGGAAGAGGGCGTTAAACAGGCAAACCCGCCCGGCGCGCGGGTCATCTTAAAAATGTCCGAAGCGCCGCGAAATTTCCCGCGTGCACATTCGGCTAAGGTTTTATACGCTCTCTCCCGTTCAGGTTTGATACTGGGACTGTTCGGAAACGGCCAGAGAGCGAAGCGAAATTTTTCGGGCGGCGCGTTCTCTGGCACTCAAGCGGGAAGACGCGCCGCTCTTTAAATTTCAGCAGTGGACACGACGCGCGGGCCACACTTTCGGAGGAGATCAAATGAGACTTATCGGAAACCAACGCACACATCGCCTGACCGCCATCTGCATGGCGGCGGCCATCTTTTTAATGCCCCTCGCCGCGGCGGCGCAGACCAGAATCGAAGCGCCGAAGAACAAGTACAGCGTGAGCGACGATGTGAAACTCGGTCAGGACGCGGCGCGGCAGGTGCATCAGCAGATGCCGATTCTGCGCGACAACTACATTGACACCTACATCGAGTCGGTCGGTCGGCGTCTCGTGGCCGCGATCCCGCCGGAGTTCAACCATCCGGAGTTCCGCTACTCGTTCGACGTGGTCAACGCGAGCGACATCAACGCCTTCGCTTTGCCGGGCGGCCCGATGTTCGTCAATCGCGGCATGATCGAGGCGGCCAAGACCGAGGGCGAGATCGCCGGCGTGATGGCGCATGAGATCGTTCACGTCGCGCTTCGACACGCGACGGCGCAGGCCACCGAGACGCAGAAATATCAGATCGGCTCGATCCTCGGCCAGATCGCGGGCGCGGTGATTGGCGGCGTGCCCGGCGCGATTATCGGCGCGGGGTCGCAGATCGGTTTCGGCGCGGGCGCTTTGAAGTACAGCCGCAAGTACGAGACGCAGGCCGACATCCTCGGCGCGCAGATCATGGCGCGCGCCGGTTACGACCCGCGCGACCTCGCCAATATGTTTCGCACCATCGAGCGGCAGGGCGGCGGGAGAAGCGGCCCCGAATGGCTGTCGAGCCACCCGAACCCCGGCAACCGTTACCAGCGCATCAATCAGGAGGCGGCGCTGCTGCGCGTCAACCGGAACAGCGCGACGCAGGACACGCGCGAATTCCGCGAGGTGCAGGCGCGTCTGCGCGGTCAACCGCGCGCGCGCACGATGGAAGAGATCGCGCGCTCCGGCGGTCAGGGCGGCAACAACCCCGACAACCGTTATCCGCAACAGGACGACCGCTATGCGCGCGGCGAGCGCGTCGCCTATCCTTCGACGAGCTATCGCACGGAGGGCAGCAACTTCTTCCGCGTCGCCATCCCGAACAACTGGCGTGAACTGGGCAGCGACGGCAGTTCCGTGAGCTATGCGCCCGAAGGCGCCTACGGCTCGAACGGCATTACCCACGGCGTGATGTTCTCCAGCGACCGCGGGCAGTACAACGACTTGCAGCGCGCCTCGCAGGAACTGATGAGAGGTCTGTTGCAGAGTAACAACTATCTCAGGCAGTCGGGCAACTGGCGCCGCACGACCGTCAACGGGCGCAACGCGCTCGCCACGACGCTGTCGGGGCGCTCGCCCATCACCGGCCAGACGGAGATAGTCACGCTCGTCACGACCATGCTTTCGAGCGGCGACATCTTCTACATGGCCGCCGTCGCGCCCAACAACGAATACCGCACCTATCAGCGAACGTTCGATGACATCCTGCGCTCGTTGCAATTCAACGACCGATACTGACAAAGTAGGGATAAAGGATGAGGGATGAGGGATGAGGGATGAAAGCGTGAGCTTGACGGCCACGCTTTCTTCTTCATCCCTCATCCCTCATCCTTCATCCTTTGATTATGGCGAGAGGCTGGGAGAGTAAAGCGGTCGAGTCGCAGTTGGAGGAGAAGGACGCGCGCGACGCGGCGCGCGCGTCCTCTTATGAAGACTCGCCGGAGGTGCGCGCACGCCGCGCGCGGGTTGAAGGCTTGCGGCTCTCCCGCTCGCGCACGCTCGAACAACTCGAACGCGCCGCCAGCCCTGCTCACCGCGAGATGCTCAAACGCACGCTGCTCGCGCTCGAAAAAGAGATCGCCGAGTTGGACTAAGGCGCGGCGGGCATTTCCGTCCCACACTCCGGACAGAACTTCGGCGCGTGCTCCGGCCTGTGGCCGCATGAAGCGCAGGCCGGGCGCGGGGCCGGCACAGGCTCTCCGCACTCCGGGCAGAATTTCGCCTGTCTCGTTTTTGCTCCGCACGCCACGCAGACGGGCGGGGTTGGCATCTCCTGTTCACGTCTCTCCATCCGGGCGCCTCACATGAGCAACGATGAGTGTTGACCAATCTTACCATCTACCGGGCGCCGCCCGTCATGGTTTTGTCGCCATAGACTTGCCCCGATTTCAGAATGTTGATGGGGACCCAAGACAGTTTCTTAAAGCCCGCGGAGCAGGCGTCAGAATAAAGCCCAGAGCGCGGAACCCTAGGTGCGGTCTTGTTGGGGCGCTCACCCAGCGTTCCGCGCTCCGGCGCTCCACGCTGGGCTTTATGCTGTCCGCCTGCTCGCGCAGGCTCGTTTGTGTTCTCCGCGGTCTGAGTTGTTTCGCGGGCTGCGAGGCGTGCGAGCGCATCCGAAAATCAAACGGGCGGAGGCAGTCCGGTATACTCTTCATCGAACAGTTGCCCCGCCAACATCAAACCGTCTCGTTTGCGCCGCGGTAGCCTCTACACTTTTGACCCGCGCGCGGATGCGCCCTTACAATCAACGCATCCTCGCCCGACGCCACGACGCGGAAGTTAAATTGTGAGGGAAAGACCATGAGTGTTGAAATCGGTTCGTTGCTGACGCGCTCGCCGGACGTGCGGAAAGGTAGACCGTGCGTCGCGGGGACGCGCACGACCGTGCACCGCGTCGCCGTCTGGTACAAGATGGGGCACAGCCCGGAAGAGATTGCGGGCAAGTTTCCGCACTTGACCGCTGCCGGGGTCTACGCCGCACTCGCTTACTACCACGCCAACCAAGCAGAAGTCGAAGCTGAGATTGCAGCCGATCAAGCGGAAGAAGAGCGCATCGAAGCCGAGTGGCACAAGACGCGCGACTCACAAGTCGCATGACACAGATTCGGCTGTATATTGATGAGGATGCACAGGACAGCGACGTAGTCGAAGCCCTACGCTTGCGCGGCGTGGACGTGCTGACCGCTGATGAGGCTGGGATGCGCGAGCGCGATGATGCTGACCACCTTGATTACGCGACGGCGAAGGGACGCGTTCTGTACTCATTCAACATGGGCGATTACAATGTCCTTCATGCTGTATATCTCACCGCAGGCAAGACACACGCGGGCATCATTCTTGCGCCGCCGCAGCGTTACAGCGTCGGCGAGCAGATGCGCCGTCTGCTGAGAATCATTCACACAGTCTCCGCTGAAGAGATGCGCGACCGAATCGAGTTTCTGAGCACGTGGGGATGAGACGCAAAAGTGACCGCTCTCTAATCCGGTTTCCGCTTCGCTTCCTGCCACAATTCTTCCATCTCATCTAACGTCGCCGCGCCGAGTTCGCGCCCGCGCGCCGCGAGTCCGCGTTCGATGTGGCGGAAGCGGCGGCGGAATTTGCGGTTGGTGAGCTTCAAAGCGGCTTCGGGTTCGACGGAGAGATGGCGGGCGATGTTGGTGACGGCGAAGAGAAGATCGCCTAACTCTTCGCGGACGCGCTGGGCTTCGACTTCCGATTCGGGCGCGGCCTCTTGGTGCTCTTTGATGGCGGCGCGGAGTTCGTCAATCTCTTCGTGGAGCTTGTCGAAGATGTCTTCGAGGCGTTGCCAGTCGAAGCCGACGCGCGCCGCTTTGGTCGCCAGTTGATGCGCCTCCATCAGGGCGGGCGCTTTCGCCGACACGCCGTCGAGCAGCGAGGAATCATCCGTGCCGTCTTTGCCGGCGGCGCGTTTCTCTTCGGCCTTCATCGCCTCCCAGTTGCGTAACAGTTCTTCGTTATCGCGCACCGATGCGTCGCCGAAGACGTGCGGGTGTCGGCGCACCATCTTCGTGTGAATCGCCTCGACGACATCGCCGATGTGGAACTCGCCGCGTTCGCCGGCGACCTGCGCGTAAAAGACGATCTGGAAGAGGAGGTCGCCCAACTCGTCGCGCAGCTCAAGCGGCTTTCCTTCGCGCGCCGCCTCGACCGCCTCGAATGTTTCGTAGGCTTCCTCTAAGAGCATCGGCGCGAGCGTGGCGTAATCTTGCTCGCGATCCCAAGGGCATCCTTCGGGCGAACGCAAAGTAGCCATCAGCGCTACGAGGTCATCGAATGTTGTAGGCATAATCAGTCAGGTTCAAGGTTCAGGATTCAAAGTTCAAACTTAGTCGAGCGGCGCTTTACGTTCAAGCTGTCAGAGCGTGTTGACATTTCGTCAGCCTCGTTCAAGAGCCGGCTTAAGCCCCGTGGAGGAAGGGCGTTAAAACGCTCTCCACTCTGCTCCGCGACCGCCCCCCAGCCGTGAACGGCTGGTAGAGGCGCCCTCGCGGGGAAGACGGCTGAAGCCGCCTTACTTACTGGCGTCAACAGAACTTGGGGAACGGCTACCGCCTTTGAACGTTGAACTACGTCCGCGGCGTCCATTTATCCGGATTGTCTCCGTCCGTGTGGACGTTCTTGTAAAATTTCAGTAAATAGGTGAAAGTCCGCCACACACGGGCGCTCGCATCCTGTAGTATCTCGCCGAACAACTTCCCGCAAGCGTCGCGGCCCGCAAGCACACCTCGAAACGCGCTCGATACCGCTTCGGATCGCGCATTCTCTCTCTGAGTTTGGAGGAAATTATGTCACGACACCGCACCGCTTTTCCGTTGAGAACATTGTCAATCAGCGCCGGCGCAAAGGGAGCGCTGGCCCTGCTCGCGCTGCTCCTTCTCTCCGCGCCCGCGCTGGCGCAAGCGCCGGCCCTGTACGACGCCCCGACGCGCCTCACTATCAAGTCGGAGGTGCTCGGCGAAGAGCGCGTGATCCTCGTCCGCACGCCCGCCGGCTACGAGCGCAACCAGTTGAGTTATCCCGTTCTTTACATGACCGATGGCGACGGGCACATTCAGCACACGAGCGGCACCGTCGCGTTCCTCGCGCGCAACAACCGGATGCCCGAAATGATCGTCGTCGGCATCACCAACACGGATCGCACGCGCGACCTGACGCCGACCAAAGTCGAGCAACTCCCCGGCAACCCCAACGTCCGCTTCCCGACGAGCGGCGGCGGCGACAAGTTCCTCAAATTCATCGAGACGGAACTGATCCCGCACATCGAGAAGCAGTACCGCACGCAGTCGTTCCGCGCGCTGGCCGGTCACTCTTTGGGCGGCCTCTTCGCCGTCCACTCGATGCTCGCGCGGCCCGAACTCTTCAACGCCTACATCGCCGTCAGCCCGTCGCTCCAGTGGGATAACTTCGTGCTGATTGACCGCGCGAAAGAGTTCTTCAAGCATCGCAAGGAGTACAACCGGACGCTCTTCGTGACGCTCGGCAACGAGCCGGGCGACATCGGCGACGCCTTCGGTCTCTTCAAAGACGTACTGGCGAAACAGCAGACGGCGGGCTTCGCTTGGGATGCCGTGCGGATGGACGACGAGGATCACGGTTCGGTCGTGCTCCGCAGCCACTACGCGGGCTTACGCAAGGCGTTCGACGGGTGGCAGTACCCGCGCGATCCCAACACCGGCGCCATCAGCGGCGGCTTCAAGGAGGTTGAAGAGCACTTCAGCAAACTCTCCGCGCGTCTGGGCTTCAAGCTCTATGCGCCGGAGCCGCTGATGAATCAAGTCGGCTATGTGATAATGGGGCAGGGTAACATGGAGGACGCTATCGCGGCCTTCAAAGCGAACGTCGAACGTTACCCCGCATCGGCCAACGTCTACGACAGCCTCGCCGAAGCCTATGAGCGGCAGGGGCAGCTCGAACTCGCGCGCCCGAACTACGAAAAGGCGGTCGCGCTCGGCAAGCAGACCAACGACCCGAACCTCCAAATCTTCCAGACGAACTTCGACCGCGTGACCGGCCTCCTGAGCAAGAGCGCCGGCACAGCCGCCACGGACAAGAAATAGAGCGGTTTGCAATTGTGTGCGACCGTTTAGAGGCGGGCAATGCCCGCCGTCTCAAGTTGAACCGGCGGGCAATGCCCGCCTCTAAACGGTCGTTGATGTAGTCGCATCCAATCGCAAATTGCTCTAGTTACGGCGGCAAACTGACAGGCCCGGCTGAACAGCGCTTCCGGCTTTCGGAGCGCTGTTTCGCCGGGCCTCGGCCTGTCTGAACAAAGAAGGCTGATGGCTGGAGGCGCGCCGCCGCTTTGCAACGGAGCGGTTTCTTGCGGCGGCTCGGAGGGTGGTGCTACCATCCGAGTGAAAGTAAACCAATTACAGGTCGGGACGCGGTTGAGAAAGTGCGAGTGTATTTGCAACGAAAGAGATTGCGCCGTCTCTACGGTATTGGAATCGTCTTCGCGCTTTTTCAAAGAAGCCTATTGCCGGAAGAAGCGATCAATGGCGTTGGACGGCGTGCCTGAGTTGTGACCGCTGGTCGTTACACGAAGAGTGGTACACACGAGAGTCGGATTAAGCAGTAATTAAATTGAAGAGGATCAAGGTCGAACTGATATGAGCGACGAGAAACCAAATTTCAAAATCACGGACCGGCGTTTGTTCAACCCCGACGGCACGCCGCGCGACATCGAACGCGAAGAGGAACCCGCCGCGGTTGACGCGAACGCCGACGCCGCGACCGGCGGCGACGAACAGCAAGCGGACGCCACGGAGATCGTGGATGCGGCGTATGTCGCGCGGGATAACTCGCCGACGAGCGCCGCCATGCCGCCGCCCGAACGCGGCGCTTCCGCCGCGGCATCTTCAGCCGCGCCCGGCCCGGCCTCCACCGAGGCGGACGACCCGCAGGAGTTTTTGATGTTGGTCGAGTTCGTCGCCTCTTTCGCGGCGGACGCGCTCGGCATGGTCGAGCACCCCGGCGCGGGGCGCGGCGATGTCAACCTGCCGCTCGCCAAGCAGTGCATAGACATGCTCGCCACGCTTCAGCGCAAGACGCACGGCAACCTCTCCGCCGAAGAGCAGCACGTCTTCGATCTCATCCTCTCGCAACTGCGGATGCAGTACGTCCGCATGTCGAACGCGCCACAGGGGCAACCACCCCCACGCGGCTTCACCGGCAGCGACATCACGGGGGGGAGATAGCACTCAGCATTCAGCGGTCGGCCATCAGCTTTTCCGATCTCCGCGACTCCACCGGCAAAGAGGAAAATCGCCGCCCGCGCAAGATAAAAAGCTGACCGCTGACCGCTGAATGCTGACCGCTTCTTTATGAAATTCACTTTACTCGGCACGGGCACTTCGACGGGCGTGCCGTCTATCGGGTGCGAGTGTGAGACGTGCACGTCGGACGATCCGCGCGACAAGCGGCTGCGCGTCTCCGTGCTCGTCGAGCACGACGGGCGGACGGTGCTCGTTGACACCTCTTCGGACTTTCGCCAGCAAGCCCTTCGTCAAGGTCTCAAACGCCTCGACGCCGTGCTCATCACGCACTGCCACGCCGACCACATCTTCGGACTCGACGACATCCGCCCGCTCAACTTTCGTTACGGCGCGCTGGGCGTCTACGCCAACGAGCGCGCGTGGCGCGACATCCGGCGCATCTTCCAGTACGTCTTCGAGCCGTCGCACTTCGGCGGCGGTCTGCCGCAGGTCAACCCGCACACCGTCGAGCACGGCGCGGCCTTCTGCTTCGGCCCGCGCTTTCGCGTCACGCCCGTCGAAGTCATCCACGGCAGGCTCCCCGTCGTCGCGTATCGCTTCAACGACTTCGCTTACCTGACCGACCTCAGCGAGATACCGCCCGCGTCGGTCGAGTTGCTGAGGGATTTGGATGTGCTCGTGCTCGACTGTCTGCGGATCACGCCTCACCCGACGCATCTCTGGCTCGAACGCGCGCTCGAATACGTCGCGGAGTTGCGCCCGCGCCGGACTTTCTTCACACACCTCGCGCATGACATCAAGCACGCGCGCGACTCCGCCCTGTTGCCCGAAGGCGTCGCGTTCGGATATGACGGACTGGAAATAGAAGGATGAAGGATGAAGGATGAAGGATGAAAGTCGAAAATTGACATTGCGTGGTTTCTTCTTCATCCCTCATCCTTCATCCTTCATCCCTTAGCCTATATGCGTCTATTTCATGGATACGAGAATGCCGAAATCGCGCGCCCGACCGTCGTCACGCTGGGCGTTTTCGACGGGCTGCATCTGGGGCATCAACTCGTGATGCAAACGGTCGTCGAACGTGCGCGCGAAGTCGGCGCGGCGCCGACCGTCATCACCTTCGACCCGCACCCGCGCGCCGTGCTGCACCCCGCGTCGGCGCCGCCGCTCTTGCAGACCTTCGACCAGAAGATCGAGGCGTTCAGCGTGCTCGGCATCGAGCAGACAATCGTCATCCGCTTTACGCGCCAGTTCGCCGAGGTGCGCGCCGAAGAGTTTTTGCGCGACGTGCTCGACGAGCGCCTGCACGCGCGCGAGGTTTATCTGGGGCGCGGCTTCGCCTTCGGTCACGGGCGCGAGGGCAATATCGAGCTGCTCAGAAAGGTGAGCGGCGAGTTGGGTTTTCACGCCGATGAAGTGCCGGAGGTGCGTCTGCGCGGACAGCGCATCAGTTCGAGCCGCATTCGCGCGCTGCTCTCCGAAGGGCGTGTGAATCTGGCGCGGCGGATGCTGGGCCGCCCCTACGGCGTCGAGGGTCGCGTCGTGCATGGAGCATCGCGCGGTCACACGCTCGGCTTCCCGACGGCGAATCTCCACCCGCAAAACCGTGTCATCCCGCGCGCGGGCGTCTACGTCACGGCGACGCTCATCGAGGGCGACTGGCGGCGCAGCGTGACGAACGTCGGCGTCCGGCCCACCTTCGAGAATGACTCCGAACCTTCGGTTGAGACCTTCGTAATCAACTGGGAGGGCGATCTGTACGGCGACGTGGTGCGCGTCCGCTTTCTCCACCGCCTGCGCGACGAAAGGCGGTTCGGGTCGGTGGATGAATTGAGAAGGCAAATTGCCACCGACACCCGGCGCGCGGAGAGATATTTTGAAAGTCGGTGCATACGCCGCTCGCTGGCGGTCATCTAAAACGGTGGTTCAAAGTTCAAGGTTCAAAGTCAACGCTCGGCGAGCTGCCTTTGAGCTGGGATGATTCGCTTTTGACTTTATACATCGTTTAGAGGCGGGCAATGCCCGCCGTTTCAGTTTACGTCGAAACTTGAGACGACGGGCATTGCCCGCCTCTAAACGGTAGTTAAATTGATACAGGATTGCGAAATCTTACAGGTAATATTTCAGACAGCATGGCTTTTATCGAACAGGAAGAGTTGACTGAATCGTCTACGGAGAGCGCCGCGCGGCCAAACGGCCACGGTGCGAACGGTAACGGACACGTGAAGCCTTCGACGGCGCTCGTAAAATCCGGCAACGGGCACTCCGCCGGGGCGAAAAACGGGAACGGCCACACGCGCGCGCTTTCTCCAAAGTCGGACGCGGCCCGCTCCGCCGCCCCACGGGAGACGCCCGCGGAAGCGTTGGGAGAGGTTGCGGCGGGAGGCTTCGCCGGATGGTGGCGCACGTTTCAGGTCGTGCGCGTGCTCGGCACGATGTCGCTCTATCTTTTCCTGAACGACTACGACGTGCGCGCGAAGTTCAACCGGAAGATGGCCGACCGCAAGCTCGAAGAGGCGCGCGCCGCCGGCGCTAAAGAGTTCGCGCGCGCGCGTCGCCGCGATTTGCTCCGGCGCGCGCTCGACCGCTTGATCCGACTCGTCCGCCGCTTCGTCTTTCGCGGCGTGGAAGGCTCGGCGGGCAAGGAGGCGCAACTTGCGAAGCAGGCAGTCTGGCTCAAAGAGCATTTGATCGTGCTCGGCCCCACCTTCATCAAGATCGGTCAGGCGCTGGGCACGCGCGCCGACCTGCTGCCGCTCGCCTATATCAAGGAACTCACGCTCTTGCAGGATCAGGTGCCGGCCTTCCCCACGGCGGAAGCTTACGCACGCATCGAGACCGACCTCGGTCGCACGTTGCAGGAAGCCTTCGCCGAGATTGACGCCGAACCGATTGCCTCCGCCTCGCTCGGTCAGGTCTATCGCGCACGCCTGCACACCGGCGAAGAGGTCGCCATCAAGGTGCAGCGCCCCAACTTGCGCGAGACGGTCGCGCTCGACATCGCCGTGCTCGCGCGTCTTACGCAATTTCTGACACGCTTTCCGGCGGTGAACCGCAACGCCGACTGGCAAGGGATGCTGAAGGAGTTCCGCGAGACGATCTCGGAGGAGATGGACTACGCGCTCGAAGGCCGCCACGCCGACCGTTTCCGCCACAACTTCCGCGAGTGGCGCGCGGTGCGCGTTCCGCACATCTACTGGACGCACACCACCTCGCGCGTGCTCACGATGGAGTTTATCCGCGGCACGAAGGTGACGGACATCGAAAACTTACGCGCGCGCCGCATCTCGCCCCTCAAGGTCAACCGGCTGCTCGTGCGCGCCTATCTCAAACAGCTTCTCGAAGACGGCTTCTTTCACGCCGACCCGCACCCCGGCAACCTCGTCGTGATGGACACGGGCCACCTCGCCTTCTACGACTTCGGCATGACGGGCCGCATCACACCCGAACTTCAGTCGCGGATGATTGACGCCTTCTTCCACGTCGTCAGCAAAGACACCGAAGGGCTGGCGCAGGATTTAATCAACCTCAACTTTCTCAAACCCGGCGTTGATCCTGAGTTGGTGCGCCCCGTCGTCGAGGGCCTCTTCAGCCACTATCTCAATCTCAAGCTCGGCGAGATTAACTTCAAAGAGTTGACCTATGATCTGGCCGACGTGATGTACGAATACCCGTTCCGTCTGCCGTCGAATTTCACCTACATCATCCGCGCGCTGATGACGCTCGAAGGCATCGGCATCGTCACCGACCCCGGCTTCAACTTCTTCGACACGGCGAAGCCCTACGCCAAAGAGTTCATGCTCCGGCGCGAAGGCAAACAGTTCCGCCGCCTGCTGCTCGACAAAATCACGGGCCGCGAAGAGGGAAAGATTAACTGGGGCAAGATGTGGAAGCTGGCGAAGATGGCGGCGAAGATGTATATGGAAAAGTGATTCCGCGACGAAAAATTTTAGCAGGCCGCACGGTACGTGCTTAAGTGGACGCTGGTCGTCTGGCATCTCATCGGGTTGCCGACGGGGCCGGGGGCGGATGTTCAATACACGGCAGCGCCGACGCCTTGAAAGGCAGCGGGGGCAGGCACTAAGGATTTGCTCAAAGTTAGCTCCGTAGGAGCGGAATGTTTATAGCACAACGCGTCAAAAAAATTCCCCAAGCTCCGGAGGAGCGAAATGTCAGAAATATTTCGCTCCTCCGGAGCTACAAAAAAAAGAGAATGGCGCATACTATACCAAGAAGTGGAGGTGTGGTCAGAACCGCCTGCGGTAGCGGGCGGGTGCTGGCCGCGCAAGCACCCGCCCGCTACCGCAGGCGGTTCTGACCTGCCCGCGCCGTCTAGTCGGTATCTTGGTGTGCGTGGCATATACAAACATTCCGCTCCTATCGGAGCTTTGAGCACCGCGTCTCAGAACAGAAGAACGAAGAGGCTTGAGACGTGCAATCTCAAGCCTCTCTCTTTTACTGCCTACTGCCTGCTTTTCAAACCACCGCTAAGGGGAGGCTACGCGACACTCTGCCGTTGGGCGGCGGTGTGAAGTCCGCCGGCAGGTCGCCGTTGTCGGCGCGGAAGTGCTGCCAGTCTTTCGGTTTGAGCGTGGCGATGAGTTCGGCGCGCGTCTTCGTCTTGACGGGCTGGCCCGGATAAATCTTGCCCATCCGCGCGAGCGTTTTCTCGGAGAGCGCGCCGGAGAACATCCAGAGCGGCCACGTGAAGTTCGGCCCGTTCAGGCGGCGCAGCTTGTAGAGCCACATCGCTATCGAGCCGACGCGCCACGCCGTCGGCCCCCACCAACTGTACTGGCCGGGCCGGAGATTCATCTTCCAGCACTTCATCATCAATTGCCATTGCAGCGGCGTGAGCTGCTTGGTCTGCGTGACGCCCTTCTCCTTCTCCATGCGCGTGTCGTGCAGGGGCGTAAAGATCGAAGGGATAAGGAAGGCGAACAGGCCGCGCCTCTCCATCTCGTAGATGAGGTCAATCGTCCGCATCACATCCTCGTCCGTCTCGCCGGGGTTGCCGACGATCAGCGTCATCGCCGGGAACCAGTTGTTCTCGTTCAGCACGCGCAAACCTTCGAGCACCACGCTCGGCCAGTCCTCGACGTGGAACGGCACGCCCTTCGACGACATGATCTGCTTCGCCATCCTGATGGAGCCGGTCTCCAGTCCGATCAACGGCGCGAGCGCCTTCTTTTCGGGGTGGCTGCTTAAGTAAGGAAAGTGAATCGGGCTTTTCGGCAGCAGCATCTCCGACAGCTCTTTGATGAGTATCGGATCAACGACCGCCGGGGCGATGGTGCAGTGCGACAGCACGTGCTGCTCGACGCCGGGCGTGTTGACGATCTCGCCGTAGAGGTCTAAGAGCGCCTCGCGGTTTGGATAGTAGAAGGGCGTCTCGGTGTGCACCTGCCCCCAGATGAACATGTCTTCGGTGGCGAGCGAAATCTGCTTGTTGCCCTCGCGGATGTTGGCGCGCACGGCCCCCATGATCCTGTCTTTCGGCAGGTCAATCTGCGGGTTCAAATCGGGCACGCAGAACTTGCAGCGCCGTCCGCACCCCGTCGTCATCTCGACGACGCCGAAGGTCGTGCGCGAGTCGGGGAAGAGAATCTCTTTCGGGTCGTTCGGGTGCTTGACCTCGATGGTGCGCGGCAACTCTTCACCGGCGACGGCCTTGCGGAACAACTCCATCGTCTCGGCGGACTCGCTGCGCCCTTCGACCACACAGTCCACGCTCAGTTCGTCGAACGTGTCGGTCTGAATAATCTGCCAGCCGCCGGAGCCGCCGACGATGACCTTGAAACTATCGCGATAGGGATTCGCTTTGATACTGGCGAACAGCTCGCGCGAGTAGTGCGAGTTGATCGGCATCCGCGACGAGCCGAAGATCGAGGTGTAGACGCCCGCGGCGAAGGTGACGCCGAGCGGGTTGTGCGTCGAGACGGCGACGACGCGCGTGCGCGGGCCGACGAACTTGGCGAGGTCTTCGGGGTAGCAGGCGACGATGTCGCCGCGGTCGTAGGCGCGCTGCAAGGACTTCTCGACCAGGCGGACGCCCGCCGGCATATAGCGCGCCGAGCCGTCCGGGTAGTGCTCGACCTCGCGCCACTTCGGATACTTGCGGTTGATGACGCCCTCCATCCAAATCGGCAACGAAGCCATCGCCATCTGGATGAAATAGCCGGCGTGGTCAATCGCCTCGGTGAGCGGCGCGGTTAGGACGATCAGCTTGCCGCCGTCGGCGGGCGCTGTCGTTGCACCCGCCGCGCCGGCAATCGTGTCGGCCTCTGCTGTTTTCGGTTTTCCGTTGCGGGGGAATGTTCCAGCGGTCATTGCTCGCGTCTCCACAGGGTTTGCGCCGCGTCGGCGGCGGAAAGGGGGTTTCAACTTGAGGCCGCCGCCGAGCGGTGACGGCCCCTTAGCCTGAATCGTTAATCGGGATAAGCTTGCCGGCGTTACTTAAAAGTGCTTACCGTTTCAATAAATTAGAGCAGCCAATGAGTTGGCAAAATTATGCTTTCCGGAAACTGAAGTCAAGGACATAGTGTGCGGAACCACGCGAATCTCACATGAATTCGGCGCAAGTGGCAGAGCCGCACCCACTGACTCCGAACTCGGTTTAATCATCGTCAACCGGTTGGGGGACGAAGCGGTAGCCGACGCCGCGGACGGTGAGCAGGTGCCGGGGCCGCGACGGCTCGTCCTCGATATACTTCCGCAGCCGCACGATGAAGTTGTCTATGGCGCGCGTGTCGGTCTCTTCGCTGAGGTTCCACACGTCTTCAAGAATGCCCCGGCGCGAGACGGCGCGGCCCGCATGGCGGACGAGATAGCGCAACAGATCGGCTTCCATCAACGTCAGCCGGATGCTGCGCCCCTTCGCGCGCAACGCCAACGCGCCAAAGTCAATTGTCTTCCCATCGAAGTTGTAAACGTCGTCTCCCGCCGCGTCCACGGCAGCGACTGGTTTCGCGCGCTCCGTGTCCGGCGCTGGCGCGCCTCCTTCAGCGGCGACGGCGTTTTCCTGATCGCGCGTGAACCACTCGCGGCGGCGGAGCAGTCCGCGCAGACGCGCCGTCAGGATCGCTAGTTCAAACGGCTTCGGCAGATAGTCGTCCGCGCCCGACTCGAAGCCGCGCAGCACGTCTTCGGGTCGCCCGCGCGCCGTCAGCATCAACACGGGGACGAACTGCCCCGCGCGCCGGAGCGCGGCGGCAACCTCGAAGCCATCCACGCCGGGGAGCATCACGTCGAGCACCACCGCGTCGTAAGTCGGCGGAGCGCCGAGCAGAAGCTCCAGCGCCCGCTCGCCATCGGCGACCGTCTCCACCCGGTAGCCCTCTGCTTCGAGATTGAAGCGCAGGCCGTCGGCGAGGTGTTTCTCGTCTTCGACAATCAGCACCGCCGCGCTCATCTTGCGTCGCTCCTCGGAAGCAGAATTGTAAACGTGCTGCCCCGGCCCGGCCCCTCGCTCTCGGCGAAGACCTGCCCGCCATGTTTCTTCACGACCGCGCGCACGATGGACAGCCCCAGCCCCGTCCCCTTGACGCGCGCCATGACGCGGCCCGGCGCGCGGTAGAAGCGGTTGAAGATGCGCTTGGCCTGCCCGCGCCGGATGCCGACTCCACGGTCGCTGACGCGCAGCGCGACCGCGCGCGCGCCCTCGGCCTCGACCGCGACGACCACCTCAACCTCTTTGTGCGAATACTTGACGGCGTTGTCGAGCAGGTTCGAGACCGCCGCGCGCAACTCGTCAATATCACCACGCACCTTGAATCCGCGGTCGCCGTCTATCGCTCCCGCGTAGCGGAGCGAGTGCTCGTCGAGGTGATAGCGCGTGCGCGCCAGCTCCACCTCCTCGCGGATCAGCTGGCCGAAATCTATGAGCGAGGTGTTGAGCTGGCGGCGCTGCTGGCCCGTCTGTCCCGCGCGCAAGACCTGCTCGACCGTGTGAAGCAGGCGGTCGCTGTCGGCGAGCATCACGTCATAGAACTGGCGGCGGCGCTCTTCGTCCACCTCCCGCGTCTTCAGCGTTTCGAGGTAGAGGCGGATCGAGGCGAGCGGCGTCTTCAACTCATGCGTGACGGCGTTGATGAACGAGTCGTGCTGCTCGTTGCGGCGAATCTCGCGGACGAGAAAGATGGTGTTCAGCACGAGTCCGGTGATGACAACGGCGAAGAGAATGATGCCGAGGATGAGCAGCGCCACCTTCTGCAAGTTCACCAGAATCCACGTTACGTTAAGCGCGACGGCGACCGCGACCAACACCACGCCGAGCGTGATAAAGAACGCGATTGACCTGCGGCGACTGCTGATACGCATGTGGACATTGTAAGGGGAAAAGAGAAAACGAGGAAAAGGGAAAGTGCGTGAAAAGAAGAAGGCCGCGCTTCGTGCCGCCTCTTCCCTGTTCACGCACTTCCCCTCTTCCCCGTTTTACCCTTCCGCTTTACGCGGCTTCCCGGAGCGCGACCGCCGGCTCTTCGCTCTCGCGTGCCGGCTCCGCGGACTTGATTGATTTGATGTCCCGCGCCAGTCCCAGAAGCTGTAACGTGCGGATGCCGATCCAGTTGATGTCCAACTCGTACCATGCGACGCCGTGGCGCGCGGCGCGCGGATGGGCGTGGTGGTTGTTGTGCCAGCCCTCGCCGAAGGTGACGAGCGCGATGAGCCAGTTGTTGGTCGAGTCGTCCGCCGTCTCGAAGCGGCGCGTGCCCCAGAGGTGCGTCGCCGAGTTGACGAGCCATGTCGCGTGCAGGCCGAGCGTCGTCCGCAGGAAGATGCCCCACAGCAGGAGCGACCAGCCGCCGAACCACAGCAGCAGCAAGCCGACGACGATGATCGGCACGTAGAAGAAACGGTTGAGCAGAACGTGCACCGGGTCTTTCATCAGGTCGGGCGCATAGCGGCGCAATGTCTCTTCGTCGTACTGCTGCGCGGTGCCCTTCAGAATCCAGCCCATGTGCGCCCACCACGTGCCGTCGCGCGGCGTGTGCGGGTCGCCCGGCGCGTCGGTGTGCGAGTGATGAATGCGGTGCGTCGCCACCCAATTGATCGCGCCCGCTTCGAGCGCGAGCATCCCGCACACGGTCAGGAAATACTCGACCGCCTTCGGCGTCTTGTAACCGCGGTGCGTCAACAGACGGTGATAGCCCATCCCGATGCCGAGGCTCCCCGCCACCCACGTCAACGCGAGAAAGGCGACTAGTCCCTGCCACGAAAACATGAATAGCGCCACGATAGACGCCGCGTGAAAGATGACCATCGTGATCGCCGTTGACCAGTTGATGCCCGTCCGTCGCAAGTTCAACACAGACTTGTCAGTCATCATGCTCCTCCTCGTACAAAAAAAAGCGATGGGAAAGTTATGAGATGCGGGGGTGATGTAATCCTAACAGGAGAAGCGCGAGCGGTTTGTAATAGTTCTGTAATTGCGGGCGGACTGACGCGGCGGGATTAAAGAGTCTCAGTTGGCCGTACTGAGCGACGCGGAGATAGAACCGGACGGGGATCAAGCTATATGCCGCGCACACCAAGATGCCGACGAGGTGGGCGCAGGCAGGTCAGAACCGCCTGCGGTAGCGGGCGGGTGCTTGCGCGGCCAGCACCCGCCCGCTACCGCAGGCGGTTCTGACAGTCTGTCCTATCCTTCGCTATGGCATAAGTCGCCATTTCAAATTACTTCAGTCTAACTCTCAACGGTGGGCGCGTCCGTGTCAGCCGTACCCTCCTCCAAATCCGCACGGGCTTTCTTGGCTAACGCTTCGTAGTTCGATCTGATCCGGTCAAGCTCTTCCTCATCCAGTTCTTCCAAATCCAGCAGCGCGTTGTGCGCGCCCTCCATGACACGGATCAACTCGTCGAGCTTTACTTGCAGCGCCTCGGTGTCGCGGTTCTGTGTATTCTGGATAAGGAAGACCATGAGGAAGGTGACGATAGTCGTTCCCGTGTTGATGACGAGTTGCCACGTGTCGCTAAAACCGAAGAGCGGGCCGGTGACACCCCAGACGAGTATCACCGCCACCGCCACCGCGAACGTCACGGGCCGCCCCGTGGCGCGCGCCGTCCGCTTGGCAAAACGTGTAAACAACGATGTCGCTTTGGTAGGTTTCATCAATCCTCCTTGTTTCTTTCACGCTGACGCGCCCCGCGGAAATCAACCGAGACGCCGACCTGCGCGCCGAGGCCGAACACGCCGCGCGGCGTCGTCCCGCGCGCGTTGAAGACGGTGATGAGCGGCGCCTCGACGCTGACCTCGACGTTCTCGAAGAGGCCAAATGCCAGCTCGAAGCTCGCGGTGTTCTGCCGGAGGTTGGGAAAGGCCGAGACCGGCAGCACGTCGAACTCGTTGCTGAACTCGAAATGAAGTGTGCCTTGCTCGGTCGCGTCGGCGTCGTCGGTGACGAAGGGTTGCTGCGCCAGCGTAGCGTGCACCGGGATGAGCATCAGCAGTGCGAGTGCGAAGGTTGAAGATGTAACTCGCATAATTAGGATTTACCGGCTGCGCGACACCAAGTATACTCGCTCGGCAAATTTAACGGAGGTCGAAGCGACGGATGATTACGACCACCAGTCTCGACAACAAGACCAAGCAGTTCATCAGCGATTTCCCGGCGGCTGATATTAGCGAATACTGCCTGAGCGAGCAAAACGTCGTCTGGGCGGACGTGTCCGACCCGACGGGGAAGGACTTCGAGGAACTCGCGGAAGAGTTTACCTTCCACCCGCTCTCCATCGAAGATTGTCGCAACGCGCACCAGCGCCCGAAGATCGAGGAGTTCAAAGGCTACTACTTCATCGTGCTCTACGAGGCCGCGCTGGTCGGCCCAGAGGACGACCTTGAGCTGAGGGAACTGAACATCTTCCTCGGGCCGAACTACCTCGTCACCGTCCACAGCCGCCCGATTCGCGCCATCGAAACGGCGAAAAAACTGTGGAGAGAGTGGACTGACCGCTCGGAGCAGGGCGCGGGGTTGCTGGCCTATCTTTTGATGGACGCTATCGTGGACGACTACCTGCCGCTCCTCGACGTGTTGAGCGACAAGATGGACGACCTCGAAGACAGCATCTTCGGCGACTTCCGCCCCGAAGCCATTCAAGATATCTTCCGCATCAAGAAGCAACTGCTCTATCTGCGCCGCTCGATCACGCCTTTGCGCGATGTCTTCAACACGATGCTGCGGCGCGAGCAGCCGATCTTTCCCCGCGAGACGCTCATCTATTTTCAGGACGTGTTTGACCACATCATCCGCGTCGCCGACACGATTGACTCTTTGCGCGACATGCTCGGCTCGACGATGGACGCCTATCTCTCCGTGTCCGGCAATCGCATGAACATGGTGATGAAGCGGCTGACCTCCGTGGCGACGATTCTGATGTCGGTGACGCTGATCGCCGGCATCTACGGCATGAACTTCGAGCTTATGCCGGAGTTGAAATGGAAGTTCGGCTATATCTTCGCGCTACTCTCGATGGTCGGCGTCGGGCTGGGGCTTTACTTCTATCTGAGGAAGGTCAAATGGCTATAAGGAGAAGGCGGCACAAACACGGGCCGGAAGGGCGCAAACAGCACACCGATCAACTGTCGGCGCAGCTCGCCCCGCTCGAAGAGTTGAAACCGGAACTGGCGGAGGCCATTCCCTCGAACAACGGCGAGTACAGCGACGCCACCATCAGGGTGGACAGCAAGAGCGTACTGACGCCCTCGAACTATCTCGATGAGCAGGCTCAGAGCATCTTCCGTCTCGAACCCGTGGTCGTCGTCATTCTGATCGGGATGCTCGCCTTCATCGCCTTCATCGCGTGGCAGATTACCGAGATGCCGACGAAATAAAGGGATGAGGGATGAGGGATGAGGGATGAAGGACTCTGGCTCACGTCGAGCAGTTTCTTACTCATCCTTCATCCTTCATCCTTCATCCTTTCTAGCCAACGTGTGCCGCTCCCTCTACCGGCGACTCGGCCACGGGCGGGGCGGGCGTGAAGCGCACCCAGCGGATGCGGCGACGGTCAACGCGCTCGACGCGGAACAGCGCGCCGTCGTGCTCGATGTGGTCGCCGGGCTTGAGCAGGCGTCCGGCCCGCGCCAGCAGAAATCCGGCGACGGTCGTGTAGTGTCCGTCTTCGGGGAGCCGCAGGTCGAAGCGTTTGTTGGCGTCGCGCACCGCGAGCATCCCATCGAGCAGATAGGCGCCGTCGGGCTGGCTAATAATCTGCGAGCGCGCCTCCTCGTCGTACTCGTCGTTGATCTCGCCGACGATCTCCTCCAGCAAGTCCTCCAGCGTGACGATGCCTTCCAGCCCGCCATGCTCATCAATGACGAAGGCGAGGTGCGTGCGCGTCTGCTGCATCTGCTGGAGCGTCGCGCCGAGCCGGGCCGCCGCCGGAATGAAGGTCGGCGGGTGGATGAGCTTCTCGATGTCGAACTCATCGTCACGACCACCTTCGAGATACGGTTCGATGTCACGCCGGAAGAGGACTCCGATGGCTTCGTCTATCCGCCCGCGATAGACGGGCAGGCGCGAATAGCCGAGCGTCCGAAAGGCCGCTTTCGTCTCTTCCAGCGTCGCCGTCACGGGCAGCGCGTCAACATTCGTGCGCGGCACCATCGCCTCGCGCACCTCCGCGTCCGAGAACTCGAACACACGGTTGATGAGCTGCTGCTCCTGCGGCTCGACGTGCCCGCTCCGGCGCGAGATGTCCACGAGATGGCGCAGCTCCTCCTCCGTATAGACCGAGGCGTGGTCGGACGAGGAGTGGAGGCCGAAGAGTCGGACGGTGCGCGTGCCGGCCCAGTCGAGCAAGCGGATCGGCCATTGAAAGATTTTGTAGAAAGCGTAAAGCGGCCACGAGATCGCCAGCGAGACCGCCTCAGCGCGTTCGAGCGCCATCGTCTTCGGGGCCAACTCGCCCAACACGATGTGGAGGAAGGTGATAATTGTGAAGGCGACCGTGAACGAGATGGTGTGCAGCACCGCCTCGGAGACGCGCCCCCGGAGCGGCGCCTCCAGTATGTGCGCGACGACCGGCTCGCCGATCCAGCCGAGCGCGAGCGAGGCCATCGTAATGCCGAGCTGTGTCGCCGAGATATAGGCGTTCAGGTTGTCGAGCAGGATGAGGGTGCGCCGCGCGCTCCGGTTGCCTGTGGCGGCCAGCGTCTCGATGCGAGAGCGGCGCACGCCGACCAGCGCGAACTCCGACGCGACGAAAAATCCGTTGGCGAGGACGAGAAAAATGACGAGCAGGATGTACAGCGTAGTCACCATGCGAGGTATTTTACGACGACCCGCGACCTTTTAAAAATCGGGTGCTCCGGAGAGAGAAAAGGCCCGCGCGGAGCGTCACGCGCGGGCCTTTCTTCCGTGCGGCGGCGATTCCTATTCGCCGCCTTAAGGTCGTTACGGCTTCTTGGCGGAGGCCGGTGCGGGGTTGGCTCCGCTACGCGCGGTGTAGCCGGCGCGCGTGATGGCGATGCGTTTGTCGCGTCCGGGCGCGTCGGCGACCGCGACGCGCACCTGTCGGAACTCGCCGGCGCGCGCCGGCACGGTCGGCGCATAGCTGAGGACGTATTGCGTGCGAAGGTCTTTCGTAATCTCCTCGGCGATGCCCGGCAACTCGGCGAGCGAGGTCGGGTAGAAGGCGCGACCCCCCGTCTCTTTCGCCATCCGGTTCAAGAGTTCGGTGGCCTTCTCACGCTTCGACTTGGCGATAAAGCCGCCATCCTTCTCAAGCTCGTTGACGAAACCGATGACGTAAATCTGCACGTCGCGCTCTTTGAGGCTCTCAAAAAGCTGCTCCACCTTGTAGTGACTGTTCCGGTCTTCGCCGTCCGTGACGAGGATGAGCGCGCGGCGGCGCTTGTCGTCCAACTCGTTCCTCTTCTTATGGTCGGCGGCGTGTTCGGTCGAGAGGTAGACGGCGTCAACGACCGCCGTCTGCCCGCCCTCGACGAACATGTCGTCCAGCGCATCGTGCACCGCCTGTTTGTCGGCGGTGAAGTCCTGCATGATCTTGATCTCGTCGCTCGCCACGAAGCGCACGACAAAGGTCTCGTCACCGGGCTTGTTGCTTTCGACGATGGTCTTGGCGGCGTCAATCACCTGATTGATCTGGTGGCGCAGAGAACCGGAGTTGTCCACCACGAGGCCGTAGCTGACGGGCACCTCTTCCGTGTTGGCGAACTTGACCTCTTGCTGGACGCCGTTCTCGAAGACGCGAAACTCCTCGGTTCGCACGTCGTTGACGGGGCGGTTGTTGCGGTCAATCACGCGCACCTGAAGGTTGACGAGGTTGATATCAATCTTGACGACATCATCGTCGTTGACCTCCTGCTCCGGCGCTCCGGTTTGCGCTCCGGACTTGTCTTCAATCTTGATGGGCGACTGAGATTCAAGTTTAGGGGCGCCGGTGTTCGTTTGCGGGGTGGCGGCGGGCCGCGGTGTCGGGGTCTGTGCAGGCGTGGCGCTCGTCGCGGCGCCGGTCTTCTGCTGGGTTGCCGCCGTTTGAGAGGTATGGACGCGGCGCGGGCGGGCCTCTCCCTTCAACTGCGCGTGCGACGGCGGGAAGGCCGCGGCGGCCAGCGCAAAGGCGCACATCACAACGGGCAGCAGACGAATCATAAACGCGGGCGCGGCGTGGGCTTCTCGATTTTTCATCAACACAACCTCAAAAGTCGGAGGTCAGCGGCCGGAGGTCGGAGGTTAGTTGAAACACTATGTCTTTAACTAACCTCCGACCTCCGACCCCTCGCCTCTAAAGTTTGCGCCCCGTGTCCGCCCGTCCGCTAAAGTTCGGGAAGGGGAGGGCGCGGGGCGCTTACGGTCTCCGAGCCGTCGCTTGTGTGGCGGAGGCTCCGCGTGGCCGGGGCAATCAACATTATAACCGCAAAGCCTTAAAAAACGCGCGCCTGAATCGGCTGCGCGCACGTCTTAGAGATGCCCGGCGGAGCGGAGCCGTTGCCAAAAAGCAGGGATGAAGGATGAGGGATGAAGGATGAGGGATGAAGGATGAAGTAAAGCAAACTTTGTTCATCCCTTATCTTTCATCCTTCATCCCTCATCCTTCATCCTTATATAGTCACTTCGGATTGGTAACGGCGAAGTAGCCCTCTTTGCCTCGGACGAAGAGGCGGGGGAAGCCGCGTGGCGGCTGAACCTTGACCTTGATCTTGCGCCACTTGCCGTCGTTCGTGAAGTTCGACGGTTTGAAGGCGATGGAGTATTGCGTGCGTAGCTCCAGCGCGATGCGCTCGAACGTGTCGTTCATCTCGGCGCCGGTCGAAGGGAAGAACGCTTTGCCGCCGGAGACGCCGGCCAACTCTTCGAGGATAGCGCGGCCCGACATGTCGAGTTCGCTGCCGCCGCCGCCGACGATGCCGACGGCGTAGATGATGACATCGGACTCCTTCAGCATCCGCTTCACTTCCGTGTAGGTGTAGCGCGAGCTGTTGTCCTGCCCATCGCTAATGAGCAAGATCGCGCGTTTCTTATGCGTGCCGCGGGTGACGCGCTCGACGCCGAGGTAAGTGGCGTCGTAGAGAGCCGTCTGTCCCTTCGTCTGCACGAAGGTGAGCTTCTCCAGCAGCGCGTCGCTGTCGCGCGTTCGGTTCAGCAGGAGTTGGGCGCGGTGGTTGAAGCCGATGAGGAAGTACTCGTCGTTCTTGTGGCTCGTGTCTATGAAGCGTGAGAGCGCTTCGCGCGCTTTATTGATCTTGTCGCCGCCCATCGAACCCGACACGTCGAAGACGACGCCGAGGCTGACGGGCGCATCCTCGTCGCTGAAAAAGAGGATGTCCTGCGGCGTCTTCTCGTCGAAGACCGAGAAAGCATTCTTGCCGAGGCCCGTGACGAAGCGACCGTAGGTGTCCGTGACCGTGACGGTGACGTTGACGAGGTCGGTGTGGCCGATGACGGGCTTGTCGTCAACCGGCACGCCCGGCCCGGCGGCAAACGTGGTCGTCTTGGCCGCGGCGTTCGACGGCGACGGGGCGGCCTCCGCCGACTTCGGCGCGGCGGCGCCTTGCTCGTTCGGCGGCTGCTCCGTTTTCTGTTCGGGCAATGCCTGCGGCTGTGCGGAGATGGGAACGGCGAAGATGGCGACGGACGTGACGATAAGGCAGGGGACAAGCGCGGCTCTGACGAACCTATAGAGGCGCTGTGCTTTCATATAACCCTCCCGACTGAACTGACAGGCTGGGGACAACTGAAGACGGAGAAAGTATGAAAACCCACCGGGCTTCCCAAGTTTCCTACGTGTGCCCTTATGACGACGGGGCGCGTCTGTTTAGTTGTCCGCGGGACCGAGAAACGGAGACGGGGAGACTCCAATTTTTCCTCTTCACGCGCATTCTACGACGCGCGCGGCGGTCTGGCAACTTACATCTCTGTGATGAATTCGTTTCGGCTTTGTCTCTTCGCAACTTCGCATCGCGCCGCGCGTGAAAGTGTCTATGGCGAAGAGGGAGAATATCCGGCGCCGCCTGTGTGAGCGGGAATGTCCGGCGCGTCGAAAGTAGCCGGGCGGCGTCCGCGTGTCCATCCACTCACGGCGTCATAACCGGCGTGGTACAATGCGCGTTGTCGCAACAGCGTTAGAACTCACGCGCCGGACGGTCTGCCGCGGGCCGGGGCGGATCGTAGATTCAAACAAAACTGATGGCCGAATTTATCTGTCGTTTGGGGACGCCCGCGGGCGAAGTGGTGACGCGCACGGTTGAGGCGGCGGGCGTGTCTGAGGCGCGCGTGCGCTTGGAAGCCGAGGGCTTCCGCGTCTTCTCGGTCGCGCCGCCGAAGGCGCGTGGGGTCGCCGCCTTCACGGGCGGCGGCAAGTCCGGCACGACGGCGCGCGTCAAACCGGGCGACTTTCTTCTCTTCAACCAGCAACTCGCCGCGATTATCCGCGCCGGCATCCCGATCTTGCAGGCCGTCGCCATGCTCAGGCGACGCGCGGCCAGTTCGCGGCTGCGGATGGTGCTCGCCGACGTGGAGGATAAAATCCGCGGCGGGATGGCCTTGTCGCAGGCGTTCGCCGCGCAGGGGCCGATCTTCCCGCGCATTTACACGGCCTCGATCCTCGCCGGCGAGCGTTCGGGCGCGCTCGACGACGTGCTCTCGCGCTACGTCACCTATATGCGGCGCGGCGTCGAGATTCGCCGCAAGATTCGTGGCGCGCTGGCCTACCCGGTCTTCCTGCTCGCGGCCTCGACGGGCATGGTCGCGTTCCTGACCGGCTACGTCGTCCCGCGCATGTCGAGTCTCTTCGAGGGCTTCAACCGCGAACTGCCGGCCATCACGGCCATCGTCATTGGCGGTTCAAATTTTTTCGCGGCAAATTTTTACTGGCTCATCCCGACCGTCATCGGCGTGGTCATCGCCCTCGGCATCTGGTGGGCGACGCCCGGCGGCAAGTTGGCGATTGA
The DNA here is from genome assembly GCA_041749275.1 of Pyrinomonadaceae bacterium. Lineage (GTDB taxonomy): Bacteria > Acidobacteriota > Blastocatellia > Pyrinomonadales > Pyrinomonadaceae > JBGTBQ01. The sequence continues at coordinate 35,146 of JBGTBQ010000182.1, forward strand.
CCGCGCGCTGCTGAAAATGCCCATCGCCAACTCGCTCATCAAACAGCTCGCCATCGCGCAAGTGACGCGGAGTCTGGCAACCCTGCTCGCGGGCGGCATCACGCTCGTCGAGTCGTGGGAGATCGCCGCCGAGGCCATCACGAACAGGGAACTGCGCGCCCGCAGTTCGGACACGCTGCCGATGATTCAGGAGGGGCGCTCGTTCACCGAGAGTCTGGAGAGCGCCGGGTGGATTCCGCCGCTCGCGCTCGACATGATCGGCGTGGGTGAGCGTTCGGGCAGTTTGAAGGAGATGCTGGAGGAGGTCGCGGAGTTCTACGACAAGGAGTCGGAGGTGCGTCTGGAGCAGTTGACGACCGTGCTCGAGCCTGCGATTCTGCTGGTGATGGGCGGGATCGTGGTGACGATCCTGCTGGCGATCTATCTGCCGATCATCCAGTCCATCTCAAACATAAACGTCAAACGCTAGGCAATCCCCCGCCTCGCCAAAAGCATCAGAAAATTCTTATGAGCCGAACCCCGGAAGAGACCGCGCGAAACATCGCCTCGATGGGGCAGACCACCAGCCGCATCACGCGCGAAGACCTCATGCCGCTGCCCGAGGCGGACGAGCACACGCCGCCCGAAGTGCGCGCCGCGATGGAACTCGCGCGCCGTTACCGCCTGCCTTACGTTGACCTGCTCCCGACCGAAGGCGCGTCGCCGATTGACTATCAGATACTGGGCGAACTGCCGATTGACCTGATGGTGCGCTACCAGTTCGTGCCGCTGCGGCGTGAGGGCAAACGCCTGCACGTGGCGATGGCCGACCCGACTGACCTCGAAAAGCTCGACGAAATCGCCAGCGCCCTCCACGCCCGCCTCGTCCCGCACGTCTCGACCTCCGGCGCGATTGATGTCGTGCTGCGGAAGGGCGACGCCACGCAGCGCGTTTTGCAAGAAGCGGCTTCGGGTTTTCGCATCTCGCTCGTCAAGGAGACCGAGCAGGGCGAAGAGGTCTTAGACCTCGACCGCTTGGCGACCGACTCCGACATGTCGCCGATCATCAAACTGGTGGACACCGTCATCTATCAGGCGATGGAGTCGCGCGCCTCTGACATCCACATCGAGACGCGCGACAAGGAGGTGCAGGTCAAGTACCGCATTGACGGCGCGCTCTATGCGAAGGTTGACCCGATTGACATCAGTTATCATCAGACGCTGATCTCGCGCATCAAGGTCATGTCGGAACTCGACATCGCCGAGCGGCGCGTGCCGCAGGATGGTCGCTTCCGCGTCCGTTACAAGGGCCGGACGGTGGACTTCCGCGTCTCGATCATGCCGACCATCCACGGCGAGGACGCCGTGATTCGTATCCTCGACAAGGAACAGATCAACGAGGAGTTCCGACACCTCACACTCGACGTGGTCGGTTTTCTCGACGAAGACATCCGCAAGTTCCGCCGTTACATCGCCGAGCCTTATGGCATGGTGCTCGTCACCGGCCCCACCGGGTCGGGCAAGACGACGACGCTCTACGCCGCCTTGAATGAGATACGCAACGAAGAAGACAAGATCATCACCATTGAAGACCCGGTAGAGTATCAACTCCACGGCATCACGCAGATTCCGGTGAACGAGAAGAAGGGCTTGACGTTCGCGCGCGGCCTGCGCTCGATTCTGCGCCACGACCCGGACAAGATCATGGTCGGCGAAATCCGCGACAACGAGACGGCGCAGATCGCCATCCAGTCAGCCCTGACCGGCCACCTCGTCTTCACCACCGTCCACGCCAACAACGTGATTGACGTGATCGGGCGCTTCCTGAACATGGGCGTCGAGGCTTACAACTTCGTCTCCTCTTTGAATTGCGTGCTGGCGCAGCGGCTCGTGCGCGTGCTCTGCAACGTCTGCAAGCGCCCGCATCATCCGTCGGACGAGGAACTGGCCGAATCGGGTCTGCGGCCCGCCGACCACCACGAGAGCGTCTTTTACATGAGCGTCGGCTGCGACGCCTGTAGCCACACAGGCTACCGGGGCCGCACCGCGATTCACGAACTCCTTAACCTCTCGGACAATATCCGCGAGATGATTATCGAGCGCCGTCCCGGCTCCGAGGTGCGCCGCGCGGCGGAGGCCGAGGGTCTCTCTTCCTTGCGCGAGTCGGCCCTCCAAAAGGTTTTCCACGGCGTCTCGACGCTCCACGAGATCAACCGCGTCACCTTCGTCGAAGCGGTCAAGGCGAACGGGAATGGCGGTAAGCAGTAGGCGGTAAAAACCGTTCTCTATCGAGAAATCAGGATGAAAGCGTCAATGCTCCGTTTCACAAATAACTGCCTACTGCTTCAGGCTTGTGTCCGGAGCCTTTAAGGAACTATTATTAGCGCCCCGGCGTGTAAGTTGACTGAAAGTGCATGGCCGCACGCCACGGAGCAGGTCGAGGCTAGTCTTCGGACGGCGCTTTCTACGCGCTCCGGTGGTTGTTTTCCACGCAAGGCTACTCTAACTCCCTTGAGCCGTGCGTTACGCGCTCAAAGTCTGCCCGGTTTGTCGGTTGATGCGGATTCCGGGTGCCGCTGTCCGCTCGATAAAGTGAGGACTTCCCACATGAGATACAGAATATATGCCCGTTCCCTCGTGGCGATCCTGATGGCCGCCTTCATGCTCGCCGCGCCGCTCACGGCGCTCGCCAAGAAGGGCGAGAAGAACTTCAAAAAAGGCTTGGAGTACGAGCAGGCACAGCAGTGGGATAAGGCCGCGCAGGAGTTCGCGCTCGCCGTGGCTACGCGCCCCTCCGACACCGAGTATCAACTTCACTATCGCCGGGCCATCTTCAACGCCTCGCAGACCTTCATGCAGAAGGGGCGCACGCTCGCCGAGCAGGGTGATTACGTCGGCGCTTACAACGCCTTCCGCACGGCCTACGGCTACGACTCGGTGAATGAGTTAGCCACCAACGAGATGCAGCGCATGTTGCGGCTCCAACGCGAGAAGGAGGGGTTGAGCGACGACTCGAAGGACGGCGCGCGCATTTCGCCGACCTCCTACCGGAGAGAGGCGAACGGGACCGGAGCGAACGGGACGGGGCCGAAGGGCCGCGCGGCTGATGTCCCCAACCCGCGCGTCGAGCAGTACAAAAATATCAACTACAGCGGCGAACTCGAACCCTTCATCCGCCAACTCGCCGACGAGTTGAACCTCAACGTCATCTTCGACCAGAACTTCGCGCAGGTGAAGCGCACGATCAATGTCAAACTGAAGGACATCACGGCGGCGCGCACGCTCGACTACATATTTCAGGCTTACGGCCTCTTCTTCCAGCGGCTCGACCGGCGCACTATCCTCGTCGCCGACCAGTCGAAGCGCCCCATCTACCAGCAGCTCGTGCTCCGCACCTTCTACCTGAACAACATTCCGACCGACGAGGCGCGGGCGATGATTCAGGCGGCGCTCCCGGCCAACGCCGGACGCCAGCCGCAGGTCGTGATGAACAAGACGACCAACAGCATCACCGTGCGCGACACGCCGGAGAATATGCGGATCATCGCTGATCTGATTCGGGGCATTGACAAGGATCGCGCCGAAGTGGTGATGGAGGTCTCGATCTACGAAGTGACGCGCACCGATCTGCTTCAGGTCGGCAACCAGCTTGGCAGCGCCGACACGCTCGGCAACCTCGGCGGGTTGCAGACCGGCTCCGTCCTCTCCAACGGCGCGCGCGCCCTC